>NZ_OUNR01000001.1:369645-739291 GCF_900403705.1 Nitrospira lenta
GGCCATCAGCATCCGCACCGTCGAGGTGCATCGCTTCAATCTGATGCGGCGGCTGAACGTCCGAAACGTGGCGCAGTTACTTCGCCAAGGCCTTCAGCAGGGATTACTGCCTCGCAACTTCGGCCTCAAGTAGCGTCAGAGCTCTTTGACCTTCCCCCGACATTCTGTCACCGATCCGTAGCCCTTCTTCTTGAGCTGTGCCGCGAGTTCGGCCTCCAGCCGTCCGAAGGCTCCCAGCCCCTCTTCAACCAAAACAGTGCCGACCTGCACAGCCGAGGCTCCACAGAGGAAATGCTCGAAGGCATCGACACCGTTCATGACGCCGCCGGTGCCGATGATGGGAATCTTTCCCTGAAAGATTTTGTAGAAGGCGCGGACATTCGCCAGCGCCACGGCCTTGATGATCGTGCCGCCCAACCCGCCGAATCCACCCTTCGGCTTGATCACAACTTCTTCACGGTCCGGATCCACCACCAACCCGTTGCCGACCGAATTAATCATATTGAGGAAATCGACTTCGCAACGGCCAATGACTTTTCCCATGACCTCGTGATGCGCCGGATCGAAATACGGCGGCAACTTCACGCCCATCGGAACGGTGATGACTTTGCGCACGCGCTTGAGCAACCGCTCGGACGCTTCCGGGTCGTACCCGATCTGCGGCTTGCCGGGAATATTCGGGCAGGAGAGATTCACTTCGATCAAGTCGGGCTTCGCCGCGTTGATCACGGCCGCGATCGTCGGAAAATCGTCTTCACACAGTCCCGCCACGCTCGCGATCACCGGCTTACCGAACTGTTTCAATTCGGGAATGAGTTCGGCATAGGCGCGATAGCCGAGGTTGGGCAATCCCATCGAATTGATCGAGCCGCCGGGGAATCCATAGTAGCGGGGCTCCGGATTCCCCTGGCGCGCCTCGACGGTCATCGACTTGGTGACTATGGCTCCCGCGCGCGACTTGCCCAGCGCCACCAGTTCGTCACGCGTGACACAGAGCGCGCCGGCTGCGTTCATCACGCAGCTGGGAAACTTCACCCCTGCAATCGTCGTGGAAAGATCGGTCATGCTACCCCCGTTAAAGCCGGCGATGGCGTGCGCGCAACCAGCCGCCCGTCCTGCATCGTCCAGATATAGTCGGCACATTCCGCGGCAGTCTGGCTATGCGTCACCAGTAAGACGGTGACGCTGTCTGCTTTCGCCAGAGATCGAATCAACGTCATGATTTCCGCCCCCTGATGCGAATCGAGATTTCCTGTCGGTTCATCGGCCAGCAGCAATTTCGGCCGGTGCGCAAGCGCACGGGCAATCGCCACCCGCTGTTGCTCACCACCCGACAACTCTCCGGGGCGGTGATGCTTCCGATGCCCCATATGGACCAACTCCAATACGCTCTCCGCCCGCTGTGCAACCGACCGACCGCCGTCTCCGCGCAACATCAATGGCAGCGCCACATTCTCCAGGGCCGTCAGCCCTGGGACTAAGTGAAAGGCTTGAAACACAATACCGATCAATTCCCTCCGCGCCAAGGTCCACTCGTGACTGGTAAATGTGGTGGTCGCGCGCCCGTCGAGATAGAGTTCTCCGGATGAAGGCCGATCAAGACCGCCCACCAGATTCAGCAATGTACTCTTCCCGCATCCGCTGGGTCCGACGAACGCGCAGAATTCGCCGCGTGCGACATCAAGACTGACACCATGCAACGCCGCGACCGTGGCCTCGCCACGCGCATACGTTTTGGACAACTGGGCCAGCTTCACCATGCCTGCGGCACACCTTAGATTCTGCCATGTCTGTAGAATGATCATCCTCGTATAACACAACCATTTAGAGCCTCACAACCTTGACAGTCGAGGGCTCCTCGCCCTACAACCAGCCGCATCACTCCCTGTCTGAGGGTGACGCATGATGGAATCGTGGCCGCGGAAATTGCCAGGCTTGATACGGCACGCCGTCCGATTTTTTCTGCCGGCTGACTGTGCCACCTGCGGAGTACCGCTTACGACCGATCCCGTCCCGCTGTTTTGCACGACCTGCTGGGAGACCATCGCTCCGCTCAGGCTGGCCCGCTGCTCGCAATGCGATCGTCCGTTGCCCTCGCCCATCGCACTCACCTACAGTCCCACCCATCGCTGCCACCACTGCGTGGTTCGCCCGCCCGCCTATGCAAAGGCCTGGACCCTGTATCCCTATCTGCCTCCCCTACAAGACGCGATCTGTCTGTTCAAGTACCGTGGGAAAGTCTCGCTGGCCAAGCCGCTTGGACAATTGCTGATCAACGCCCTCCCGGCTGCGCTGGATGCAGACCTCGTCATTCCCGTGCCGTTGCATCCAACCCGTTTGAGAGAGCGTGAGTTCAATCAATCGCTGCTACTTGCCGATCAAGTGGCCACACACCTCCATCTCCCTCTTTCGTTTACGAATCTCGTTCGGAGCGTCCCGTCAGAACCCCAAAGCACGTTGTCACGAAAAGAGCGGATGAAGAACCTTCGCCGGGCGTTTATCATTCGTCGCCCTGAATTGGTTGCTCAGAAACGCATCCTTCTTATCGATGACGTCTTTACGACTGGCACAACCGTGAATGAATGTGCCAAGGTGCTCCGGAAGGCCGGAGCGGATGCCATCTTCGTCCTGACACTGGCGCGAACGATCGAGTCGAACGTCGTGCCGGATCGAATCCTGGCCCAACGCGCCAACGGTCTACTCGAAGTCTTGAAGGGCTAGCCATGCCGATCTATGAATACTTCTGCCGCGATTGCCGCAAGCGAAGCACCTTGCTCATACTCAGCCTATCCAGTCCGACTCCACCTGCATGCAAACACTGCGGGAGCCTGGCCGTCGACCGCCTCCTGTCAGGATTCTCCTCTCCAAAGTCCGAAGAGGCTCGGCTTGCATCCCTTTCAGACTCCGACAACCTCGACGGGCTGGATGAAAACGATCCGGAGTCCATGTCTCGCTTTATGAAGCACATGGGGGACGAGATGGGTGAGGACGTCGAACAAGATGTCGAAGCTATGATGGATTCAGCCGACAATGGGGCCTCCCATGACGGGAGCACTGACAGTCTATGACAGGCATTGTCATGTATTTTTACTTGACAATCCTCCCTCACTCTCTAAAATGGCCCTTACCTTCTGGAGTTTTATGAGAAACAGACCCTCTCAGAACAGGTGGGACGATGGGGACAGCCCCGAAGAGCGAATTGATGACGGTGTCGGAGACGTGTCTGTACCTGAAGATTACGACCCGCACCCTCTATCGCTATATACAGAACAGACAGATTCCAGCCTTCAAGCTTGGGAAAGAATGGCGATTCGTACGTTCGGATCTGGAACAGTGGATCCGCGACCGGACCAGAACCGCCCTCCCGTCATAAACTAGGATCGACCTATGTTCGCTGGCGAATATCTGTGCAAAGTGGATGAGAAGGGACGTTTTATCGTCCCCTCCCCGATCCGCGAGCAGATTGAAGCCGACGGCCAGGCCGTCACGTTCCTCAAGGGCCCGGAACAATCCCTCCTCATCTATTCCTTGAAGGAATGGGAAAAGGTGTTAGACCGAACCAAGACGACGCTCGACGAAGACCAGAGCCGTCTCTTTATGCACTTTGTCGTGTCCGAGGCAGGCACGTCGGAAATCGACAAGACCGGACGCATCCTCATTCCAGGCCGTTTACGCAAACAGATCCCCCTGGATGAAGATCTCGAAATCATTCTGGTCGGGATGTATCATCGGATGGAAGTCTGGAACCCCAGTGAGTGGCGCCGCTACATTGCCCGCACCGAAGATCGCTACGAACAGAACATGTCGAAGATCCAGAACCTCCTGTAAGTTCACTCCATGCCTGCCGGACGACGTCGCACAGGCTCCCACCGCTCACAAGTCTCCGTTCGCGTCGTCTCCTATCGACCGGCAGCCAAATCTGAGCCCGTGTCGAAGCAACCGTCCGCCTCCGATCTACGCCCAACGGTTCGACAAACCCATCCACGAGTGCCCCTTCACATCCCTGAGTCATCCGCCGTCGTGACAGGCGAATCCCTCGACATCACGCTGCCGGTTCCCCCCAGCATCAATCACCAATACGCCACGGTCCAAGGCCGTCGGGTTCTCTCTTCAGCGGGTCGAACGTACAAGGAGCATGTCGGGCAACAGATCTGGCTGGCTCTGTCTCGATCGCCCCATAAGCGAGCGTTGCTGCATCGGCTTCAATCGGAATCCTTGGCCCTCTCTATCCGCTTTTATTTCACCTCGCCGCTCCGCCGCGATGTCGATGGCGGGCTCAAAATCGCCCAGGACGCCCTCTGTGAAGGCATCGGCCTCAATGACAATCGTATTGTGGAAACCCATCTCTACAAAGATGTCGATCGAGCCAATCCCCGCATCCGAATTGCCCTCTCCCTGGCCGCTCGATAGTCGCCCCAATTCATCCCTGCAGCTTTAGATTCCAGCAAATCCGACCGATACGGGTGTGAACTCTTTCATCTATTGATCTTACTCCTAGCCATGGCCACGAAGACTATTTCGATCGATCAACTGCGCATTGGAATGTACGTCGCCAAAATCGACCTCTCCTGGTTTCGATCACCATTCCTCCGGCGCTCCTTGCTCATCAAACAGACCCCTCAAATTGAAAAACTACGCCGCGCCGGAGCCAAACAGATCGTCATCGATCTACTCCGCGGAGATGATGTCGCAGCGCCAATTGATCTTGATCCGCCGGTCTCCTCGCAAACGATCACCCTGGCACCGCAAACCCCTCCCTTGAAATCGGCTCCCAAGCCGCTCAGCCAGCTGAACGAAGAATACGCCCAGGCGCTGGTTGCCAGAAAACAACTGGAACAAACCGTTCATACGGTCTTCTCAGCAATATCGAAACGGGGATCTGTCGATCCTCAGGTAGCGGCGGAAGCGGTTCAGGAAGTTGCGATCGTCACCAGGACCCTCCCCAACTCAGCCATCTTCATGGCGCTCAGCCAGCAGCGGGCAGGTGACTCGTCGCTCAGCCAACATGCCCTGTCCACCTGCACCTTAGCCCTTGTGGTGGGACAATCGTTCGGCTACAACCCGCTCGAACTCCAGGAGCTGGCCACAGCGGCACTGCTTCACGATATCGGCTTAGTCCAGATTCCAGACGCGATCATTCAGCGAAGCGCCAACACCTCCAATCCACTGCCCGCACACGACCGACGCATTCTTCAGTCACATCCGCGCTTGGGCATCCTCGCGCTCGAACGCCAGGGAGGGTTTGGAACCAGAGTCTTACAGATGATCGGGGAACACCATATCCGTCTCGATGATTCCGGCTATCCCCCAGGCACCAAAGGCGAGTTTACGTCAGAGCGATCGCGCATCCTGATGATTGCCGATTACTACGACGAGCTGCTTACCGGATTCGGCGGAGCCTCGCCACTCGCGCCCCATCAAGCGCTCCAACGGATTTTTCGAGAATCTCAGGAAGGCGCCTTCGATCAGGTAATTCTTTCGCGGTTCATCAAGTTGATCGGCATCTACCCCGTCCACAGCCGCGTGCGATTGAACACCAATGAGCGAGCGGTTGTGACGGAGCTGAATCCATCGACGCTGCACCAGCCCGTTGTCACGATCACGCACACTCCCAGCGGAAGTGAACCGCCCACTCCCCTCGTCGTCGACCTGTCAGACCCAGCGAATGCCGCCCCGGAGCGTGTTATTGATACGGTACTGGATTCCCCGGAACACCTCCATCCCGCCCCTTCTTCACGAGCAGCCTAGCCCGCAGCAGAGCGCGCATCGGCACGTCGCCTATATCACCTGCGCATGCAGACGATAGACCCGCTGAAAGGATTGCTACTCGTAGCGTAACGCGTCAATGGGATTGAGGCGCGCCGCTTTATGGGCTGGATAGAGACCGAAGAAAAGACCCACTGCAAGCGAGAAGAGAAACGCGGCCAGCACTGTATTCCCGGAGATGATCGTCGGCCATCCGGCAATGACCGTGGTTAACCGGGCTCCCGCAATACCGAACAGAATGCCGAGCGTCCCGCCGACCACACTCAACGTCATCGCCTCGATTAAAAACTGCATGAGAATATGCCGCCGCTTGGCGCCGACCGCCATCCGAATACCGATTTCCCGCGTCCGCTCGGTCACCGACACCAGCAAGATATTCATAATACCAATGCCGCCGACCAGCAGCGAAACCGCCGCAATGGAGAGCAACATGACCGTCAACGTCTGGCTCGTGCCTTCTTGAACTTTCCCAATATCGACCTGCGTGCGGATCGTAAAATCATCGCCTTGTTCAACCTGGAGCCGGTGCCGGGCCCGCAAGAACTCACGAATCTGGTCGACGGCGGCAAATAAATCTTCCTGCCTCTCTGTGGCGGCAAACAACGCGCCGACCGATCCGATAAATTGCGTCCCGAACACCTTCCGCTCCGCGGTACTGAACGGGATGAACACGATATCGTCCTGATCCGACCCTTGAGCCGATTGCCCCTTCGGAGCCAGCACCCCGATCACGCGAAACGGCACATTCTTGATGCGAATGACCGAACCGACCGGCTCCTCGCCCGCCTCAAACAGATTCTCCACCACTGTTTGCCCGACCAGCGCCACACGCACTGCGGCATCCAAATCCGCCTGAGTAAACGGGCCCCCGCTGGTAAAGGACCAGTCCCGGATCGTCAGATAGCTGGGGGACACTCCATTCACGGGCCCGTTCCAGTTCTTGTTCCCGTTCACACTCTGCATGACATCGCGTTTCGCCCAGCCGGTATCCTGCAGCAGCGGAATCCGCTTCTTCATCTCCAGCGCATCGGACACCGTCAGCGTAACCGCGCCCCCCTGCCCGCCTCGAACGCCGCCGACGGTCGTCGACCCAGGCAGCACGATGATGACATTGGTGCCCATGCTGGCGACTTGCGCCTGCACGGCGGCCTTGGCCCCTTCCCCGATACTGACCATCGCAATCACCGCACCGACCCCGATGACGATCCCCAGCATCGTCAGTCCGGCTCGCAGCCGATTGCGACTGAGAACACGGATCGCAGTCATCAGCGTGAGAAGGAGAAAGGCCGGCATCACTGCCTCGCCAGCGACGTCGAAGGCGCGGGCTTGGTGCGTCGATCGGTAAGGACCTGGCCGTCTTTGATCACAATTTCACGGGCGGCATAGGTCGCAATGTCGGGTTCATGCGTCACCAGAATTACCGTGATCCCCGCTTCCTTATTCAGCCGATCAAGAATGGTCATGATTTCACGGCTCGACTCCGTATCCAGGTTTCCAGTCGGTTCGTCGGCCAGCAACAGAGATGGCGTCGTGACCAGCGCACGGGCAATGGCCACCCGTTGTTGCTGCCCGCCGGACAATTGCGTCGGATAATGCTGCTCCCGTCCTTTCAACCCCACACGCTCGAGTGCCGCCGCCGCCAGCGTCCGCTGTTCGCGAAGCGGGAGGCCGCGATAAAAGAGCGGCAGCTGCGCATTCTCCAACGCGCTGGTGCGGGGGATCAGATTGAAGCTTTGAAAGACAAACCCGATCTGCCGGTTCCGGATCTCCGCCAGCTCATCGGCGTGAAGCGCCGCGACATCGACGCCGTTCAACCAATAATGGCCGTTGCTGGGCTGATCCAAACAGCCCAGCATGTTCATCAGCGTCGACTTCCCCGATCCTGATGAACCCATGATCGCGACAAACTCGCCTTGTTCGATGGTGAGATTCAACCCGCGAAGGGCCTGCACTTCCACATCGCCCAGACGATACACTTTCCACACATCTTGGCATTGAATCAACGAGACCTGTCGACCATTGCCGCTAGTCATGGGCATTCAGTCTCTTCGGCATGGGAACCACCGCAACAGAGCGAGGATGCATTCCGACTACACACCCCGATCACGCGTACGGCGCTGTCCGCCGCCGCCACCGAAACCGGGCGGGAGCTCGCTCCCTTGTCGATTTGCCCGAGGCATGTCGAGCCCCACGATCACCGTATCCTGCTCTCCAAGCGAGCCGCCGACGACCTCCGTCCAAACACCATCGGAAATCCCCGTCTGAACCGACACGGAGACCAGCTCACCGGACTCCTCCTGCATCCACACCCTACGGGTAGGATTTCCAGGGTCCGCGGGACCGGACGATGGTCGGCTCGCCGCCGGCCGGCCTTCGGCCTTCACGCCTTTCCCTTCAGCCGATCCGCCTTCCGCACGGTCGCTCTTGGGCGGGGTAAAACGCAACGCCGCGTTCGGCACCTTGAGAACTTGCTCTTTTTGAGCCACGACAATGGAAACATTCGCCGTCATCCCGGGCTTCAGACGCAAATCCTGATTGTCGACGGCGACCACGACATTGTAGGTCACCACATTCTGCACATTGATCGGCGCCAACCGCACCTGGCGGATCACACCTGAAAACCGCACACCGGGATACGCATCCACGGAAAATGTGGCATCCTTTCCCTCCCCGATCCCGCCGATATCCGACTCACTCACATTGGTATCCACCTGCATCTTCGTCAGGTCGAGTGCGATGAGGAACAGATTCGGCGTAGCGAAACTGGCCGCAACGGTCTGCCCGACCTCAATATTTCTGGCCACCACAATGCCATCGACGGGTGAGCGAATCGTGGTGTATTTCAGCTCCAGCTCAGCCGAGTTCAATGCCGCGTCCGCCTGACGGACTTGCGCCTCGGCCACATGCACCTGCGCTTCCGCGCCCTGCGCGTTGGTCACGGCCACATCCACATCATTCTGCGAGACAAAGTTCTGATCGATCAGAGAACGGACCCGTTCAAGTTCTCGTTTGCGCTGCGCTCCGTCGGTCTTGGCCCGAGCCACATTCGCCCGCGCCATTTCCAGATTACTCGCAGCCTGGTCCCGGCGGGCCTTAAACGGTTCCGGATCGATCACGGCGACGACGTCGCCGGCCCTCACCCGTGAATTGAAATCCGCATGAAGACTTTTGATCATCCCGGAGACTTGGGAGCCGACTTGCACCGACACCACCGGATTGATCGTGCCTGTCGCACTCACGACGGAGACAACGGAGCCGCGCTCGACCGCGGCGGTCCGGTACCGCACCGGCGCCTTGCGTTCTCCGGTGAAGAACACATACCCACCGATGGCAAGCCCCACCGCCAAAATACCGAGCACGATACCGAATCGTCGCATAGGGAGGTCCTTATCCGATCAGACGAACAATCATCATATCAGGAAGTGGCGGAACGATTCATTACGGGACAGGCGATGAAAACACGAAGGCCGCTTCCCCTTGCAGGGAAACGGCCTTCATCGACCACACCCTCAGCCCTGGAACCGGTTAGGGGCTGACGGAAATACGATCCTTGATCATGTCGAAGGTTTCTTTGGGGACCACATTCTTGGCCACCAATTCGCCCTTCACACGATAGGGACGGTTCGTGACGATCCGATCGGCTTCGTCCTTCTTCAGCCCCAGGAACAACACCATATCGCTCGCAGACGCCTTGTTCACATTCATCGCCGCCGAGCCGGCTACGGGAGCACTCGGCGCAGGCGCCATCGGGGCCGCGCCAGGAAGCGGAGGGAGTGCCGCGGACGGCGTCAGCGAACCGGTCACCGAACGGGAGCGGTCCTTGAGCTCTTTCTGATACCGGGCCACCAACGACTTCAGCGTTTCATTGTGACGCTTCACATCTTCATACTCTGCGCGCACATTCCGATTCTGTGAAGACACCGCTTTCAACTTATCTTCCAATTCTTTCGTGCGCGTATCGAGCGACCCGCGCTCTTTATCCCGGCCATGCTCAATGCGCTGCAATTCGTCACGCGCCGCTTGCGCCTCGCCGCCGAACTTGACGTTCAGCTCCTTCAGCGTCTTCACCTGTTGTTCCATCGCGTTCTTCTGCTGGCGCGTCTTTTCCAGCTCCATCTTCGCGCTATCCGCATCCGCCAGCGCATCCTGATATTTCTTATTCGAGACCACGCAACCGCTGGTCATCATCGCGACGACCACCAGCACCGACAAGATCCACTCACGTCTCATACGAACCTCCCCCTCTTACGATAAACTACGCATTCGTGAGATCACTCGCCGCTCTGCACCCAGAGCGCAACCCGTATCTCCAGTCTCACGATCCATGTCCAATTTGTGTGTATGCCATCAGTCCTTCTTTGTCAACATATTTGCGGCGGGTGCGGTGACTCCATCTCGCTTCGACGCACCCGGCAAGAAGCGTCTGTGAGCTTGACGGCAGCGGATAGCTCTGTGATGATCGCACCGAGACGCCATCACCACCAGCACACTTTTCACTACAGGAACATTATGACTGAATGGGGACCTGCCTTAGCGGTTATCCTTGGCATTGTGGAAGGATTGACGGAGTTTCTGCCGGTCTCTTCGACCGGACATCTGATTCTCGTGGGCCATGCACTCGGATTCACGGGCGATGCCGCCGCCAATGCGGAAATCTCGATTCAGCTCGGCGCTATCCTCGCCGTCATCGTCTTTGAACGAGAGAAAATCCGCCGCTTGCTCACCGGCGCCTGGCAGGAACAAGCCGCGTTGCACATCTTGCGACAGAGCGGCCGCCATCCGACCTGGCGCGCCTTGCTCCAAACGTCCATGCAGGCTCATCCGCACTTATGGTTTGTGATCGGGTTGGGGCTCGCCTTCCTCCCCGCCGCAAGCGTCGGCTTTCTCGCTCACGGATGGATTAAATCCGTGCTGTTCACGCCGCAAACCGTTGCCGCGACCTCAATCATCGGCGGACTGATCATTCTCGCGGTCGAAGCCCGGCAACCGAAAATCCACACCACGCAACTGGACCGGGTCTCGATCACGTCCGCCTTCTGGGTCGGCGTGGCGCAGTGTGCTTCGCTCATTCCCGGGATGTCACGATCCGGCTCCACCATCATCGGCGGCCTCCTCGCCGGACTCGATCGCAAGGTGGCGACTGAATACTCCTTCTTTCTCGCCTTGCCGACCATCATCGCCGCCACCGCGTATCAAATGCTGAAGGCGAACGCCACGTTCAATCAGGCCGACTATATGGCGCTCGGCATCGGCATGGTCGTGTCCTTCCTCGTGGCCTGGGCGGTCATTGCGGCGTTCCTGACCTACGTCCAGCGGCACACCCTGCGGGTGTTTGCTTATTATCGCATTGCGCTCGGCATCCTCGTGTTCATCGTCGTGCGCTAGCCAGCCCTAGCCAGCTGCGCCGGGCAGTTTGTGGTGCAGGCAGTGGGAACGAGCCGCTGGGGGGACGATCGTGGTGACAGGGAAGACTGCGGGAGGCGCCGAGGAACGAACGTTTACGCGCCAGGAGTCTGCACCGAGGGAGCCTGCGGCACCGCCGGCGGAACATCCTGCTTTTCAAACATGAAGTAGATGACCAGGAAGATCACTCCGACCGTGATCGCAGAATCCGCAACGTTGAATGCCGGCCAGTGATAGTTGTCGATATACACATCCAGGAAATCGATGACCTCCCCGAACCGTAGCCGGTCGATGAGATTGCCGACCGCGCCGCCGAGAATCGCCGACACGCTCAACCGGCCCATCCAATCCCGCTCAGGCATACGGTAGAGAATCGTACCGAGCAACACCAGCGCAAAAATCGACGTGAGCCCGAAGAAGACCATCCGAAACGCATTGCTGCTCCCGGCCAGTAACCCGAACGCGGCGCCCGGATTGCGGATATAGGTCAGGCTGAACAGATTGGGAATAATCGGGATGGACTCGTGCAGCCGCATGGTTTGCACGATGTGCAATTTCGACAACTGATCGGTCACGATCACGCCGCCCGTCAGCGAAGCCAGAACCAGATTGCGCAACGTTGCACCGCTCAACGGATGGCCTCCAGACACCGGTCGCACAACGTCGGATGTTCCGCATCGGCGCCGACCGCCTCGCGATAGTTCCAACAGCGCTCGCATTTGGCGGCCGACGACTTCGTCACCGCTATCTGAATCCCCGTCTGCCCGGCAGCACTTCGGGAAAGCGTCACTTTTGAGACGATGAAGATCGTCCCGAGATCTTTCTCGTAAGGGGCCAAGAACTGATAGGCCGTGGCGTCCGCCTCGAGCTGAACATGCGCTTCGAGCGACGATCCGATCACCTTGTCGCGGCGGCTCGTCTCAAGCATCCCCTGCACCTGGCTGCGATACTCCAACAAGGTCTCCCAGCGTGCCGCCAACTCCGCATTGCGCCACGACGGATCGACCTCCGGGAATGAGGCCAAATGCACACTCTGCGCGCCGAGCCCTCCGGGGACCTGCGCAGACACCACCCGCCAGATCTCCTCCGCCGTGAAGCTCAGGATCGGCGCCATGAGTTTCGTCATCGCCATTACGATATCGAACAGCACGGTCTGCGATCCGCGGCGCAGCGGAGAATCGGTCCGGAATGTATAGAGCCGGTCTTTCAGAATGTCGAGATAGACAGAGCTCAGATCCACCGAGCAAAAGTTATTGAGCGCGTGGAAAATCGTATGAAACTCAAAGTCGTCATAGGACTTCCGCACCCGTGGGATCAGCTCGCTCAGCCGATGCAGGGCCCACCGGTCCAACTCAGGCAACTGCTCGTAGGGGATGCGGTCTTTCGCCGGATCGAAGTCATACAGATTGCTCAACAGAAAACGGGAAGTATTTCTGATCTTCCGATAGGCCTCGATGAGATGGGTCAGGATTTCAGGTGAAATTCTGAGATCATCGCGATAGTCCTGCGCCGACACCCACAGACGCAGAATCTCTGCACCGGATTGCTTGATGACATCCTGTGGCGCGACCACATTGCCCGCCGACTTGGACATCTTCTTGCCCTGCCCATCAAGGACAAATCCGTGGGTCAGCACGGCCTTATACGGGGCTCGATGATCGGTCGTCACTCCGGTCAATAACGCACTATGGAACCAGCCGCGATGCTGGTCGGACCCTTCGAGGTAGAGATCGGCCGGCCACCACTTTCTGGGCTTGAGCACAGCGGCAAAGCTCACGCCGGATTCAAACCAGACGTCGAGAATGTCCCGCTCTTTTTCAAACACAGTCCCGCCGCACGTGGCACAAGCAGTCCCGGCAGGGAGCAGTTCCGCGGCGGATCGCTCGAACCAAACATCCGCGCCCTTCGACTCCATGAGATCGGCGACGTGATCGATAATCTTCGGATCGGCCAACACCGTGCGGCACGCCACACAGGTAAAACCGGGAATCGGCACGCCCCACACGCGCTGGCGCGAGAGACACCAGTCCGGCCGGTTTTGGATCATGCCGTTGATCCGATCGCGGCCATAGGCCGGAATCCACCGAACCCGCTCGATCTCCGCCAAGGCTTCCTTGCGGAGATCGTTCGTCTCCATCGACACAAACCACTGTTCAGTGGCCCGGAAAATGACCGGACTCTTACAGCGCCAGCAATGCGGATAGGAATGATTGAGCGAGCCATGCCCCAGCAGCCGCCCATTGGCCTGAAGGAATTCCACAATTTTCGGATTGGCCTTGAACACATGCTGTCCGGCGAATTCTTTGACCACATCCGTAAACCGCCCGCCGTTATCGACCGGGGCCAGGATTTCCAGCTTCTCGCCGACCGACGCGCTCGCATTGTGGTTGAGGACCAGAATATAGTCCTCCATCCCGTGGCCCGGCGCGATATGCACGCAGCCGGTTCCCTGATCCAGCGTCACAAAGTCGCCGAGCAGAATCGGAGACAACCCGGTCGACAGCGACCGTTGCGTTTCCAATCCTTCGAAACCCTCTCCGCCCTTCTTCACGCCGATGACGCGATAGTCTTCGAGCTTGCACTCCTTTGCGACGCTCGCTAAGAGCTTCTCGGCGACGATCAGCAGTTCGTGGCCGACCTGGACAAAAGCATAGTCGAAATCGCGATGGAGGCAGACCGCTTGATTGGCCGGAAGCGTCCACGGCGTGGTGGTCCAGATGACGACCGACACCGACGTGATGCCGTCGGGAAATGCGACGCCGGGGAATGTGGCGCTGAGCACCGACGGCGATGTCACGATCGGAAATTTCACATACACCCACGGCGAGGTGTGGTTGTCGTACTCGACTTCCGCTTCCGCCAAGGCGGTTTGATCCTGCGTGCACCACAACACCGGCTTGAGGCCTTTATAGACCCCGCCACGCTCGACAAACTTCCCGAACTCGCGCACGATCGATGCTTCATACGCCGACGTCATCGTGCGATAGGGCTGCTGCCACTCGCCCAAGACTCCGAGCCGCTGAAATTCCTCACGCTGAATCGCGACGTACTTCTCGGCATAATCGCGGCAGAGTTTGCGAATGGCCAGCGTATCCAACTCTTTTTTCTTGTCGCCCAACTCCTTCATGACCTGATGCTCGATCGGCAAGCCGTGACAGTCCCACCCCGGCACATAGGGAGCCTGGAAGCCCGCCATCGTCTTGGACTTCACGATGATGTCTTTGAGAATCTTGTTCAGCGCATGGCCGATGTGAATGCGCCCGTTCGCATAGGGAGGGCCATCGTGCAATACGTAACGCGGGCGCCCCTGGCCGGCCGCCTGGATCTGCTCGTAGAGCTTCTCCTGCGCCCACCAGGCCAGCATCTCCGGCTCCCGCTGCGGCAAATTCGCCTTCATCGGGAAATCAGTCTTCGGCAGATTCAGTGTGGCTTTATAATCCATAGCAATAGAGCAGACGCCAGGTCGTTCCAAGTGAATTGACGGGTGAATATACCGGAAGGAAGGGGGATGGTACCAGTGCTAACTAGCTGACGGACATCATGCGGTCGAGTGCGATCTTCGCCCAGCGCTTGTCTTCGTCGGGCACCACGATGTGATTCACAACATGGCCGTCAGCGAGGTTTTCCATGGCCCAGCAAAGATGCGCGCCATCGATGCGGAACATAGTGGCGCATTGGCAGACGGTGGAAGAGAGGAAGAACACCTTCTTATCGGTCAGATCGCGCTTCAAGCGGTTCACCAGATTCAACTCTGTGCCTACCGCCCAGGCGGTGCCGGCCGGCGCCGCCGTCACCGTCTTGATGATGAACTCGGTCGATCCCGAGAGATCCGCCTTGTTCACCACATCTTCGTGGCATTCCGGGTGGACGATCACCTTGCCGTCAGGAAATTGCTTCCGGAAATTGTCGATATGGACCGGCTGAAACATCTGGTGCACGCTACAATGGCCCTTCCAGAGAATCAGCTTGGCCCGCTGAATGGCTTCTCGCGTATTGCCGCCGTTGGGTTGAAACGGATCCCACACGATCATCTGTTCGCGCGGCAGCCCCATCTTGTTGGCCGTGTTGCGGCCTAAATGCTCGTCGGGAAAAAAGAGAATCTTCTCGCGTCTGGCCCAGCTCCACTCAATGACCGCTCTCGCATTAGATGAGGTGCACGTAATCCCGCCATGCTCACCGCAAAAAGCTTTGAGAACCGCAGCGGAGTTCACATAGACCGCCGGCATCACCGTCTCTTCCACCGGCAAGATGCGCCCCAACGTCTCCCAACATTGATCGACCTGTTCGATCGCCGCCATATCCGCCATGGAGCAACCGGCAGCCATGTCAGGGAGAATCACCGTTTGTTGCGACCTGCTCAGGATATCCGCGGTCTCCGCCATAAAATGAACGCCGCAGAACACGATATAGGGCCGCTCGGAACGCTCCGCTGCCAGCTTCGACAGCAACAACGAGTCGCCGCGAAAGTCCGCATGCTCAATGACTTCGTCCCGTTGGTAGTTATGCCCCAGGATCATAACCCGATCACCCAAGGCGCGCTTCGCCTCAGCTGTTCGGCGAAAGAGTTCCTCGGACGAAATCCCTTGGTAGTCAGTGATGGATCTGGGTACGGTTATCGTCGCCTTCACACACACCTCAGCAATAATCCAAGAGACTGGATTCTACGTTAGCCCCATCTCACAATCAACGAACCGGCTTCGTGAAGAAGGCCTAGCGGCTCGGTAGGCCTATTAGCCCGTTGACAACGACCGGGGCCGAGCATACGATCTTTCTCATAGCTAGGGGGGCCATCAGGCTGAGAGTCCGAATGATCGGACGACCCTCACAACCTGACCTGGGTAATACCAGCGTAGGGAAGCGGACACGTCGCCGGACCACCGGGACGACTTTCAGCCGCACCCCTCCTGTCAGGTGCGGTTTTTTTTGCATCACATGCTCCGCCCATAAATAGACGAGAGGAAGGGTAGCCCCATGGGAAAATCGACCACCGGATCGAACGGTCAGAATACAGCGGACAACGCAGCCACCTTGACGACCGCGCCCTTCCCGGCGTCGCGCAAAATCCACGTCAGCGGCGCCCATCCCGGCGTGCGCGTGCCGATGCGGGAAATCAGCCTCAGCCCGACCAAGTCCATGAATGGCGGCGCGCCGACTCCCAACGAACCCATCACGATCTACGACACCTCCGGCCCCTACACCGATCCCTCCGTCACCATCGACGCGCGCGCCGGGCTCGCCCCGCTCCGCCGCCAGTGGGTACTGGACCGGGCGGATGTCGAAGAACTCTCGGATGTCACCTCGCAATATGGCCGAATGCGCAAAGCCGATTCGAAACTCGATGAGTTGCGCTTTCAACATATCCGTAAACCGCTCCGCGCCAAAGCCGGCCAGAACGTGACCCAGATTCACTATGCCCGCAAAGGCATCGTCACGCCGGAGATGGAGTTTATCGCCATCAGAGAAAACCAATCCCGCGAAGTGGCGCGCGAACTCGCCTCCCGCAACGGGCATGGCGGCGGCATCGCGCAGCATCCCGGGCAGGCCTGGGGCGCCAACATTCCGAAGGTCATTACCCCGGAATTTGTGCGCGAGGAAGTGGCGCGGGGCCGCGCGATCATTCCCGCCAACATCAACCATCCGGAAACCGAGCCGATGATCATCGGCCGCAACTTCCTGGTGAAGATCAACTCAAACATCGGCAACTCCGCCGTCGCCTCGTCGATCGAGGAAGAAGTCGAGAAGATGATCTGGTCGATCCGCTGGGGCGCCGACACCGTGATGGATCTCTCGACCGGCAAGAACATCCATGAAACGCGCGAATGGATCATCCGCAATTCGCCGGTCCCCATCGGCACCGTCCCAATCTATCAGGCCCTCGAAAAAGTAAACGGCAAAGCTGAAGACCTGACCTGGGAGATCTTCCGCGATACGCTCATCGAACAGGCCGAACAGGGCGTGGACTACTTCACTATCCACGCCGGTGTCCGCCTCGCCTATGTGCCGATGACCGCGAAACGCATGACTGGGATCGTCTCCCGCGGCGGATCGATCCACGCCAAATGGTGCCTGGCCCATCATCAAGAAAATTTCACCTACACCCACTTCGAAGAAATCTGCGAGATCATGAAGGCCTACGACGTCTCGTTCAGCCTGGGTGACGGGTTGCGTCCCGGCTCCATCGCCGATGCGAACGACGAAGGCCAATTCGCCGAACTGGAAACGCTGGGCGAACTGACCAAGATCGCCTGGAAGCACGATGTGCAGGTGATGATCGAAGGTCCCGGCCACGTCCCGATGCATATGATTCAGGTCAATATGGAGAAGCAACTGAAGGAATGTCACGAGGCGCCGTTCTACACGCTCGGCCCTCTGACGACCGACATTGCACCGGGTTATGACCACATTACATCCGGGATCGGCGCGGCGATGATCGGCTGGTACGGTTGTGCGATGCTCTGCTACGTGACACCGAAAGAACACCTGGGTCTGCCGGATCGCGAAGACGTGAAAACCGGTGTCATCACCTACAAGATCGCGGCTCATGCGGCGGATCTGGCCAAGGGGCATCCGGGCGCGCAGATCAGAGACAACGCCTTGTCAAAAGCCCGCTTCGAGTTCCGGTGGGAAGATCAATTCCATCTCTCGCTCGATCCCGACACCGCCAAGGATTTCCACGACGAAACACTCCCGGACAACGCCGCGAAGGTGTCGCACTTCTGTTCAATGTGCGGCCCGCACTTCTGCTCGATGAAGATCACACAGGATGTCCGGGACTATGCCGCGCAATTGCAGGTCGATGAACAAAAAGCGATCCAAATCGGCATGAAGGAAAAATCGGAAGAGTTTAAGAAGTCCGGTTCAGAAATTTATCGCTAGAACGCGAGGATGCTCAAAACGGTCATCCTGCAAGGCGTGAGGCGAATCGAAACCGGAGGCGTACCCTCAGGGGTACGTTGAGGATTTCGATGGGCCGAGAACGCAGCTGGGGATCGTTTTCAGCATCCGTTGAACGGAGAAATAGCTATGAGTAAACCGCAACCAGCCCCATTACGAGAACGAGATATTACCCGGCAGATCGCGCGGGAATATTATAAAGAGTTCGATTCACTCATCGAGAGCGACGTCATCATCGTCGGCGCCGGGCCCTCCGGTCTGATTTGCGCCCACGACCTGGCGAAGATGGGCTTCCGTACCCTCGTGGTTGAACAGAGCCTCGCACTCGGCGGCGGCTTCTGGCATGGCGGCTATCTGATGAACAAGGCCACCATCTGCGAGCCGGCCAATGAAATTCTTGAAGAGATCGGCGTGCCTTGCAAGAAGATCAACGAGTGCGAAGGGATGTACATGGTCGATCCCCCGCATGCGACGGGCGCGCTCGTCGCCGCCGCCTACCGGGGCGGGGCGAAGGTGTTGAACCTCACCCGGGTGGTTGATTTGATCTTGAGAAAAGACGGCATTCTCGAAGGCATCGTGGTGAACAACACCACCGCCGAGATGGCCGGTCACGACTTCATCCACGTCGATCCCATCGCGCTGGAGGGTAAGATCGTGGTCGATGCCACCGGGCACGATGCCATCGTCGTCGACCTGCTCCACAAACGCGGCCTCTACAAGGCCGTACCGGGCAACGGCGCCATGTGGGTTTCACGATCCGAGCAGGAAGTGATGGACCGGACCGGCGAAGTCTATCCGAACTGCTTCGTCATCGGACTCGCCGTCGCCGCCGTGTACGGCACCCCGCGCATGGGCCCAGCCTTCGGCTCGATGCTGCTCTCAGGACGCTACGGAGCGGAACTGATTAAGAAGAAACTCAAACCGGAATAGACAGGGGAGAAATCCCTACCCCCTCACAGGCTGATCAAACAGGTCAGCCGGCGAGGCCGCAGAGAGGGCGAACCCGCAGGCGTACTTCTCAGTACGTTGAGGAGTTTGCACGAACGAGAACGAAGCTGGGGACCTTTTTCATCAGCCTGACCACCATGGATGTACAAGATTTTTTAGAGCAAGGCCAAGGCCGTGAAGAGGACAAGCGCGAAGCCTGGCACCTCTTTCAGCAGGCCTATGAACGCCAGATGAAGGGCGACCTGGAAGAGGCCGTCAATCTCTACAAGAAATCGCTGACCGTGCATCCCACAGCTGAAGCCTACACCTTTCTCGGTTGGACCTACAGTTTCATGGGACGGCTGGATGACGCCATCGAGGAATGCCATAACGCCATCGCACAGGACCCCGACTTCGGCAACCCCTACAATGACATCGGCGCCTATCTGATCGAAAAAGGCGACTTCGACGAAGCGATTGTCTGGTTTCAGAAAGCCATGCAGGCCAGGCGTTATGAAAGTCCGGCCTTCCCGCACCTGAACATCGGCCGGGTCTACGAGAAAAAAGGCCGTTGGACCGAGGCGATCGAGGCCTACAAGAAAGCGCTCACGCTCAACCCCAACTATGCGCTCGCGAAAAAATCGCTGGGGCGGCTGATCAGTTCCTTAAATTAGGATTGCATGGACCACACCGAACGCACCATCCTCGTCGCCGTGACCGATATCTTCTTCTACACGAAAGTCCGCGATGCTTTGCGCACCGGCGGCTACCGCATCGAGAAGGCCAGGGCTCAACAGGACATCGCAGAAAAAACGACTGCCACGGCGCCGACAGCCGTGATCCTGGATATGAACGACCTGATCATCGATGCCTTTCAAGCCATCGAAACCCTGAAAGGCGATGCGCGGTCGAAGTCCATTCCCATTCTCGCCTATGCCAACCATGAAGAAGTCGATACCTGGAACAGGGCCAAGGCACTGGGCGTCACAAAGATTGTCTCCCGCAACGAGTTCTCGGCCAGGACCAAGGATCTGGTCGATGAAGTACAGAAGGGCGCCCGATGAAACAATCCCGTCTGCACGCGCAACAGGTCCAACTCGGGGCGACGTTTGGAGAGGTCACCGGCTGGGAGGTGCCTGACCACTATGGAGACTGGCGCGCTGAGTATGACGCAGTCCGTCAGGCCGTCGGCCTTGCCGACCTTTCCCACCGCGGCAAAGTCAGGGTCACCGGCGACGATCGAGTGAAGTGGCTACAAAGCGTCATCAGCAACGACCTCCTCCCCCTACAGCCCGGCCAGGGCCGCTACTCCAGCTTTCTGACGCACAAGGGGAAGATGCTCACCTACTTCCGCTGCTACGTGTTGACCGACGCCGTCATGCTCGAAGACGTCGGAGAAATCGGCGACGCGACGTATGCCGCGCTCAAGAAGTTTCTTCTCTATGGAACAAAAGCCAAGATGGAAAACTGTGCGGAGAGCTGGGGGTTGCTGCTCGTCAGCGGTCCCAAAGCCGCGCAGACCGTGAAATCCGCCTTCGGCGTCGATTGCAGCGACTTGCAGCCGATCAATTTTGTGACCGCCCAGATCGGCGGACACCAGGCCCTGGTCATTCGAACAGAAGAAACCGGCGAAGTCGATCTGGAAATTCTGCTTCCCGCCGATGCGCTCGCCACGGCCTGGACCAGCCTTATGGAAACCGGTGCGCCGCTCGGCATCAAGCCGGTCGGCAGTCAGGCTCTCGAAGCCTTGCGCATGGAAGCCGGCATTCCCAAAGCAGGATCTGAGCTGAACGAAGAGATCGTCCCGCCGGAAGCGAATCTCGAAGGCAAGGCGTTCAGCCTCACCAAAGGCTGCTATCCTGGACAGGAAGTTGTCGCCAGGATGGACACCTACGGCAATGTGCGCCGAAAATTGACGGGGCTCGTAGTGGGCGATGGGACCATTCCTCCCAAAGGCGCCAAGCTGTTCAGCGGAGATCGCGAAGTAGGCTGGATCAGCAGCGCCACAGCATCACCGCAGCAGAACGGCATCATCGTGTTCGGATTTCCGCTACGCGATTTCAGTAAGGCAGGAACGATGTTATCGATCGAGGTCGAAGGCAGGAAACACGACGCGACGGTAGCGGATCTGCCCTTCTACCGCCGCGCCTAGCAGACAATTACTTCTCTGGATTTCTCGCAGCCGAGACTGCCTTGGCAAAGGCCAACAGGCTCGCCCGCTCTGCGTCGTCCAACGCCAATAAGAGATGCGCTTCTTCGCCGTGCATCAAACGCAGGCTCAGGAACGGCTCTTCCTTGCGCTTTTCCTTGTTGTCCCACATCGCATCGATCACCTGCACTTTATCCAACTGCCCGACCGACACCACGTCGTACCGGAAGTAGGAATCGCCGATGACGATATCGAACACGACATTGCCGGCGGTGAGCAACACCAGATTGAACCGGCCCTGATCTTCGTACCCCTCCGGCAAAAACTTATTGATATGGAACAAGGCCACTTTGCGATCGCCCAGGGCGGCGCGGAACTTTTCTTTCAGCGCCTGATAGTCGATCTGTAACGCTTTTTCATCCGGGCTCGTTGCCGCTGCCGCCGCATCTTCCGCTCGCTGATAGATTTCATCTGCTGACATCAACCCTGCCATAACGTGATCTCCCCTCTATGTCGTGCTATCCGACGTGATTTATAAAACTGCGTCCGCTATTTTCCGTGCCTTGATCGCCCGCACCACTCCGATGACCCCGAGCCCGGCCCAGGCAAACTCCAACAGAATGAACCCCACCCGCTGATCCTCAATCGCCACCACGCCCAACAGCAGCGATCCGATGATGTTCAAGGCCAGGTAGCCTGCATCCAGTTCGCGCCAGATCCCGCTTTGGATCAACGCATAGGCGGTCAGCACCATGAGCGCGCCGACAACCGACAACACCTGGAACAGCATAGTGGGGACGCTCCTGCATACCGGCTCGAATCGAGCTGGTACGGTAACTGGCCCGTGGTCGGGAATGCAAGAGGGATATTAACGCCGGCCAGCTACTTCGCCGAGAGGTGATGGGAGAAACGAACGGCTCCCTTATCGTCGAGCACGGTCACATCGAATGCAGAGCTGGAAACCCGCACCAGACCGAAATTGTAGTACCCGCCTTCTTGAATCAGATTCGTCGCGTTGAGCGCCAGCGTCGGAGGCGACATGCGTCCTGGCGCTGCGGAAAGCGGTCCCGCCACAAACTCATGAAAATCAGGCACCCCGTCCCCGTTCGGGTCGTATGCACTGGCTTGCACGTAGTGCACATCCCCCGCCAGGAACACCACATTCTTGAGATGCTGCGTGAGAATCGTATCGACGATCAGCTGCCGTTCATACTCAAACCCTGTCCCATCAGGCCCGCCCGCCCATCCATCGTTACCGGGGACCGTCGCCCCTCCCCCCTTGGGGATCGACAGCGGGACCGACGTCGCGATTACCTTCCACGTAGCCTGCGAATGACGCAACCCCTGCAACAACCACCGCAACTGCTCCTTGCCGAGCATCGTCTTCTCCTGCCCGTCCGGATCCGAATTTCTGCTGCGATATTGGCGATCGTCCAGAATGAACAGTTCCATATCCGCGCCATAGCGCACCGTCCGATACAGCCGCTGCGGATCGTCGGAGGGCGACGCAATCGGCCAATACTCGCGCAAGGCCTGACGACCCGCCGGCATCTGCGCTTCATACGGTCCGGCGAAGTTATTCTTCACTTCATGATCGTCCCAGGTCACATACACCGGCACCGATGCCAGAAACCGTCGCAACGGCAGCGACCCGCGCTGATACCGATGCCGCGCCCGATACTGGTCCAGCGTGGTAGCTTTAAAATCAGCCCCCGGTTCGTTGGGAGGCGCAGGACAGACATCATCGCTATAAATCGTGTCCCCCAGAAACAGGAAGAAGTCGAGGGGCTGTCGCCGCAGGACATCAAAGATCGGATACCCGTCCGCTCCGACCCGGCACCGCTGCTGACCACCCAGATCGCCGCTCCACGCAAACGTGACCGGGACCGACGTCCCCTCATCCGGCAGCGTCATGAACTCCCCGCGCGCCGCCAGCACCGCGTCGATATGTTCATGCGGCACAGCCACAGGCCCCACCAGCACGTGATACCGATAGTGCGTGCGGGGAACCAAGCCGGACAGCGGAATCGTCGCCGTAAAATCGCTCTCCGCCGTCGTGGTCACTCGATTCGTCCGCAAGAGAGGCCACACCACCGTTCCCATCTTCTCCGCCGCATCCCAGGCCGACGCAGGCGCCCATTCGATGTGCACCATCGCCGGACCATCCGTTCGCGTCCATAACGCGGCGCTATGCCCGGTGACATCGCCGACCGCGATCCCTTGCGGAAGCGTCTCCGGCTTGATCACCACCTCAGCCTGAAACGGACTGCCTGGAGGCAATCCCTCTCGTGAAGCAGACGTGCAACCGGCCGGAATAAGAGACAGCAGAATCGTGGCAATCAGCGGGGTAATAAATCGCATGGACAGTCCTTTTTCTATGAAGCTGGAGGGATCAAGCCCGGCACTGAGGCCTTGAAAATGAGAGGCACCCACCGGCATACTGCGCTCTATTACACGAGGCACACTATGCATGACGTCAACTGCTGCGCACCAAACTGCCAATCCAATCCCTACGCACCGGCGGGCACCAAGTCCCTGTGCAAGGACCATTTCCTGAATTTCCTCACCTGGCGCCGCCGCCGTGGCCCGCAAATGTTCCTGAAGTACGCCGCCATGACGATGGAAGAGCGCGACACCGTCTCCGCCGAATGGCAGAAGACCATCCAAATTGACGAAGTCCCCTCCAACTCTCCGAAGAGTTAACAGACAGGTCCGCTGAAAAGGTCTCAGGCCTTCTATCCCGCGGTCGAACACAATCGCAGAGCCATCCCCTGCGCACGTTGGGCGAGCATCGCCCGTAATTTAGACATACGATTGAATCACGCAGGCGCGGTGAGCGAGCACAGAACACCACCCCACCTTCTCTACTTGCCCACACCTCTCACTTTCCAATAACCAGGACGCCGGTATTGATGCGCGACTGCCTCAATGCGCAAAACATCACCAGCGACGTTGTAATACAGGGTAAACGGAAAGCGGGTCAGAATGAACTTCCGAAGATTTTGATCGGCTGGAGTCCCAATCTCAGGCTGGTCAAGCAAGAGATCTGTTGCACGGCGAATCTCAGCTTCAAATCGCTCGCCTAAACCTGGCACTTGCTGTTCATAGTACACAGCGGCTTCAATGAGTTCCAACTCCGCTTCGGGGTGGAACTCCAGCGTCATTTCTTCAGGCGGGCGCGAAGATGATCAAACACCTGTTGGGCTGGAACTGGCTGCACCTTCCCCTCGGCGATCTCTCGATGACGACGTTGGGCTTCCCTCAACCAGGCCTGCTCGACATTCGTGTCAGCCGGGCCATCGAGTTCACCGATCAGCACCTTCAACAACTCGGTCTTGTCCTCGAAACTCAACGACCGGATCTTTGCTTCGATCTGGGCAACATCGCTGGACATAGCGACCTCCAGGTTCACAACTCAATCCCGCATTTTCTATATGAAGAGGACTCTACCCAGCAGGTTGAAAGATGTCAAACCATGGCTCAAGCCTACCTCAAACAGACCATTCTCCTCCCTGACCATCCAAACAAGCGGGTCGTTGTGTGGTTTTCTCCTGCGCGCATTGAGCGAGCACCGCCCTTAATGTGAGCTTTTGATAGACTCTTGCGTGCGCGCTCAGCGAGCACAGAAAACTACACAACAACCCGCATCCCTCTAGCCCATGACCGCCGACCCATGATGATGAATCATGAGCCACTCGTCGCCGATGCGTTCGAAGAGGTTGGTCGCGAGCACTTTGGCCTCTTGCGGCTCGTCGGATTGCTGACTGGTAATGCTTTCGACGCAGATCACCCAGGCCATGTCGCCCGCGACCTGGATCATGACCTCGGACAATTCAAATTGCATGGAGAAGGTATTGTTAAAAATCAGCACCCAGGAATCGCGCACTTCGGGCCAGTCCGACCGTAGCGTCCAGCCGGGATGAATGCAGGTGACATATTCCTGATGCGCCCAGACACGATCCATCTTGGCGATATCGAGGCTCCCGAAGGCCTCGTAGAAAGCTTGATTGGCTTTAGTGACTTCGTCGATGCGTTGTTCGAGCATGCGGCCTCCTCCGTGAGAGAGGCATCATACTGCAATCACCAGCAGGAGGGCGAGGAGAGAATCACGTCCAGAGGCCAGAAGGCGGCAGCTCAGAGGAGCGCCTGGACCGAGCGACCTCTTGAATCAGCAGCGGGAACTGTTCTCGCAGATGGTGCTTATCGATGGCCCGGTCAACCAGTGGCATCCTCCGCGCAATGGCGAGATGGACTTCATCGAAGGACATGATGACCACTCGAACGGACGCATTCCATTGCTTGATCAGTTCGACCGCTTCGAGGCCACCCATGTCCGGCATATTGGCATCCATCAACACCAGATCAGGGTGCCGTTCAGAAAGGCAACCGAGGGCCTCTTTGGCCGATCCGCAAATCCCGGCGACCTTGACCAGGGGCACCCCGCGCAACCAGCCCTCCAAAGCGCGGAGGAGGACCTGATGGTCGTCAACCACCAACACCCTGACCGGGCCTCCCTCTGAGCGGTGATGATTACCCAGCCGCATCTGGATTGAGACCTTGAGGCGGCCAGGGAACTCCCACGCCGAATTGCCTCGCCATTTTGTAAATTCCGATCATCGACTCAGCCCGCAAACAGGCCTGCTCATCGCTCGACAGATTGGTCAGAACCCATCCTTTTGGTTCGCGGCGAAACGTTCTGCCTGCCGACAGACCGGCAACGGCGTCGGAATCGCCGGTCACCAAATACTCTTCCCCTTCAGGCCCCTTCACCAAAAGTCCAATGACAACCATCACACCCTCATATGACACAGCAGAAGGCGATCGCCGATCAGGCTGATAGTCTTACCAGAGGCATTGCGCGTGACCTAGTGAGGAAATTCCTGATGGCCCGAGCGAGAACGAATGATCTGGATAGCAAACAGTCCGAGTTTTATGAGGAGGGATGAACCAACCCGAACTGGATCGCAAACCGGACGAGCCCGGCGACATCATGAATATCCAAACGCTCCATGAGTTGCGAACGATGCGTCTCGACCGTTTTCGTGCTGAGGCTCAACCGGAAGGCAATCTCTTTGGTCGAGTGGCCTTCGGCGATGAGCTGTAAAATCTCCCGCTGACGCGGGCTGAGCCGATCGAGCGGGTTGACTGGATACGCCCCGTCATGCTGATAGGCCTCAAGGGCGTACCGGGCCACCGAAGGAGTCAGATACTGCTCCCCTCTGCTGACGGTTCTGATTGCCAGTTCCAATTCCTGAATATCGGCGCCTTTCAATAAGTACCCGGTGACCCCGGCCTTCAGCGCCTGCCGAAGGTACTCTTCATTGGCATGCATCGATAAGATCACGACCTTGACCTTCGGCCAGCTCTTTGTGATTCGGCTGGCGGCCTCCAATCCATTCAACCCGGGCATCGCAATGTCCATGAGCACCAAATCAGGCTGCTGCACCTCCACCGCCTTGACGGCGGCCTGTCCATCGCTGACCTCAGCCACCACCAAAACGCCGCCCATCTTATCCAGAAGCGCATGGATTCCGGCCCTGACCAGCTGATGATCTTCGGCCAACAGCACGCGGACCTTCGTCATAATGACAATGCCTCCTGCTGCAGCTCGGTACGCGGGACGGAGAAGATCAAAGACGTTCCCTGCCCGATGATCGACTGGATTGTCATAGTGCCCCCGACCAGGCTGATCCGCTCCTCCATCCCCAACATGCCCAGACTCGATCCCTGCTGAGCCCGGACCCGCATCGCCGCCACGTCGAACCCACACCCGTCATCCTGGGCCACCACGCGAACCTCCTCGGACACCACCGCAAGAGAGAGCGACACGGATGAGGCCTTGGCATGACGAACGATATTGGTCATCGCTTCCTGCACGACGCGAAAGCACGCGATGCTCCGAGAGCCCGTCAAAATCAGCGGCGCCTCGTCCAGATGCAACTGCAACTTCCACCCGGCCCGTTCCGCCTGCCTGGTCGCATACCAGCGCAGCGCCGGCACCAGCCCGAGATCGTCCAACAGCGAAGGCCGCAAATCCAGCGCCAGGCTCCGCACTCGGGCCAATAGCTGGTCGCTGATCTCGATGCTTTCGTTCAACTCCAGGGAAGGCTCTGTCCCTTGCCGGTCACGCTGCACCTGCTGCAAATTCAATTTGAGCACCGTCAGGGCCTGGCCGATTTCATCATGAAGATCCTGCGCCACGGCGCGTCGCTCCGCTTCCTGCACGTCAAAAAGGCGCTGGGCCAATGTCCGGGCCCGCACGGTGGCATTGCCGAGTTCAGCCGTGCGCTCGGCCACGCGCAACTCCAGCATCGCATGTGCTTCCCGGAGCAGATCTTCAGCCTTTCTCCATTCCGTCACATCGTCCACAATGAAGGAGCACCGCACGACCCCGCTCGCTCCGTGATTGATCAGCGCGACCGTCGCCAGTAACGATCGCCGCTCCACCTTGCCCCCGCGCATATCATAGTGCTCATATTCAAACCGCACAGGCGACCGGCCATTGATACAGAGCCGATAGTGATTCAGCCACATGCGGACCACGTCTCGAGACATGCCCAATTCGGAGGCGGTCCGCCCGCGCATCGCCTCCTGCAGCGTGCCCATAAACCTGGCCGTCGCCCGGTTGACCGACAGATTCCGAATGTCGTCGTCAAGAATTTCCACGACGCCCATCATGAGCGACGCGCTTTCAAAGAACGCCTGGAGCGTGACTTCACTGTGTTTGTACGACGCTTCCACCTCCAGCTTTGCCGTGATGTCGTGCGCAATGGTGGACAGCCCCACGACGAAACCGAACTGGTTTCGAATCGGAGACCGGCTCAGCGACAAGGCAATCACGGTTCCATCGCAATGCAGCCACGCCGTGTCGTAGGGAAGCGCCGCTTCTCCTGACAGCAACTGCCGGCTCTTCTCCGCATCTTCACCGGCCTGTTTCGGCGCCATGATTGTGCTTAGGTGAAATCCGATCCGCTCAGAAGGGCCATAGCCGAACAGGCGTTCGGCCGCCCCGTTCCAGCTGACGACGACGCCGTTCAAATCCTGGCTAATGATCGCGTCCACGGACGAATTGACCAGCGCAGCCAATTGCCGGGCATTTCGGTCCATTGCCGCCACACGGCTTCGGTTCACCAGCACGGCCATGACCCAGAAAAGCGCGACACTGAGCGTGCGGTTCAGAAAGTCCGCATCCGCCGAAACCCCGCTGGGAGAAAGAACCAATCCGGCACAGACGAGGAGCGTCGCCAGACCCGCCGCAAGATACGCAGACCAGGCCTGTTCCAACCAGAGCGTGAGCACGATCGGCACCGCATAGAGCAGAAACCCCTGATACCCCAGCGGCGTAAGGCAATCCAGCAGGAATGTCCCTGCCAGTATCAGGCCGATCGTGATATGGATTGTTCGAGTTGTCATTGCCTGCGGCGCACGCGATGACTGAAGCTGCCGAGCTCACTGAGCCGTCCCGTCATCCCACGCAAGGACGCACACCCGGAGGCCTCTCGGCATAGGAACTCTGCGATGGAACAACCTTGATGTAAGGAGTATGGCCTGTCGGCCATGGAATGGCTGAGGACATCCGGCACAGAACCTGTGCGGCATGAAGGAGCACACATGAATGGGAGGCATCCTACAGGAAAGCCCCCAACAGAAGCAGTACTACGGCGAGCATTCTCGCATCAGGCTTTTCCTTATAGTAAAATACCTTATTCTTGAGAACGTTCCGTGCCGGCCGGCATCGTCGTGAATCGATCGACCACCCAGACACCGGCGAGGATCAACGCGATCCCCATGAACTCGACCGGACCGACCGCCTCATGCAGAATCAGCGCCGAAAGAGCGACCGCGGCAACCGGCGTGAGGTTGCCGAGAATCGACGCCCGGGAGGGCCCGATGCCTTGCACCCCGAACAACCAGGCTTGCTGCGCCACGGCCGTGGCAAAGACGACGAGATAGCCGAGCGCCAGCCAATCCGGCATCGTGACCGAGGCCACACCCGCATCGAACATCTTGCGATCGGTCCAGAGAAGGGGAATCTGAACGACCGTGGCGACCAGCAGCGTGGTCCAGTTGACGGTCAAGGGAGAGATCCGGTCCATCACGGCGCGGCTGCCGATGCTATAGAGCGCCCAGCTCACCACCCCGAGAAACACGAGCAACCCGCCGAACACCGGATGTTCGCCGGCGGCTTGAAATCCTGCAATCGACACCAGCGCCACCCCGGCGCACGACAGCAGCCCCCCGGCCCACACCGATCGGAGCGGCACATCCTGAATCATCACGGCGGACAGCAGCGCCGTCACGACCGGAGCGGAGCCGATAATGACGCCCGCCACCGCTCCGCTGACATAGTTCAGCCCGTACAAAATCAACAGATGGTTCCCGAGCACTCCAAGACCGAGCAGAAAAAGCGTCCGCAAATCAGCGGGTGTGAATCTGACCAGCGTACCCTCCTGCCACCACCAGGTGGTGAACAGAATCGCCAATCCGCCGATATCGCGCAACACAGAAGCTTCCACGGCAGAAAACGACCCCAGAGCCAGCTTCTGCGCGACAATCGACCCGCCCCACAACACAGCGGCAAGCCCAAGCGCCCCGTAGGCCGCACTGGTGGACGACGACTTCACGACGCCGGCCCTTTCTTCCGAATTACCAGGACGCCGTCGCGAACCGTGACCAATACCGCCGTCACGCGCGCATCGCTAGCCACCGTCCGATTCAATTCCTGAATCGCCGCCGTCTTCTCATCAGGCGGCGGCTGCATCAGCACCTCGCCGTCCCAGAGCACATTGTCGATCAGAATGACGCCGGTGGGCGACAGCAGATCGAACGCCCGGCGATAGTAGTTCAGGTAATTGACCTTGTCGGCGTCGATAAAGATCACATCGAACGGACCGGCCAGCTCGCGCATGGTCTCCAATGCCGGTCCGAGGCGGATCTCGATCTTCTTGCCGTGCGGACTGTTCGCAAAATGGGTTCGTCCCAGGGCTGCCGATGTTTCATCGATCTCACACGTGATCACGCGGCCATCGGCAGGGATCGCTTCCGCAAAACAGAGGGCACTGTAGCCGGTAAACATCCCGATCTCCAGCACCCGCGTCGCGCCCACCAACTGCGCCATCATCTTGAGGAAGGCTCCTTCCAGCGGTCCGACCAGCATCTGGGCATGCGCCATCGTCCGTTGCGTGTCTTCGCGCAGCGCTCGGGCCACGTCCGATTCCGGCATGGAATGCGCCTGGGCATAGGCCTCGATCTCGGGAGCCACGAGCATCTTCATTCGCGATCCTTTCGTCTCATTTCCGCATCATTTGAAAAACTCTGTCTGTCTTGCGTAGACTGCCTGAAGAATCGAGATCTTAGCATAAGCGAGGAGGCCGGACGTGAAGACTGTCGCGACGCTTGCACCCCTGACAACCCAGCTGTTGGAGATCACCAGAATCAACAGCGCCGCATCCGTCTTGTCCTGGGATCAGGAAACGTACATGCCCGCCGGTGGCGGGGAAGCGCGCGCGGAGCAGATCGCCGTACTCCAAGGTATCGCACACGACAAACTCGTCGCCCCGGACATCGAACGATTCCTCGCCGCTACCGTCGACCCGGCGACCGGACAGGCCATCGATCAACCGGGCGACCTGTGGGACGAACCCTCACGCTCGTTGCTCCGTGAGATCTGGCGCGATTTCAGCCGCGCGAAAAAGCTCCCCTCCGATTTTGTGATCCGCCTCAGCCGGGAAACCTCCCTGGCACAACAGGTCTGGGCCGAAGCCAAAGCGCAGAACAACTTCCGCCAGTTTCTCCCTAACCTCCGCACGGTGTTGGCGCTCAAGCGGGAAGAGGCTGAATACCTCGGGTACGAGACCTCGCCCTACGATGCGATGCTGGACGCCTACGAACCCGGGGCCACCATCGCCACGCTCCGGCCGCTGTTCGCCCAGATGAAAGCGCGTCTCGTGCCGCTGCTCAAGCGCGTGACCCAGAGCCCGAATCAGATCGACGACCGCATTCTCCGGCATGCGTACGATCAGACCCGGCAGCTGGAATTCGGCCGGCTGGTACTGGTCGCCATGGGCTATGATTTCGAGCGCGGACGGCTGGATCTCTCCGCCCATCCGTTCACGACGTCGTTCCATCCGACCGACGTGCGCGTGACCACTCGCATCCATGAGCACGAACTCCAATCCTGTCTCTTCAGCTGTATTCACGAAGGCGGCCACGGCCTCTACGACCAAGGACTCGACCAGCGCTACTTCGGGACGCCGCTCGGAGAATCCGTGTCGCTCGGTATCCACGAGAGTCAGTCACGCATGTGGGAAAACTCCGTAGGGCGGTCACGCGCGTTCTGGCAGTTCTTCTACCCGATCCTGCAACAGACGTTTCACGACCAATTGCACGGTATCGATCTGGAGCACTTCTATGCCGCGATCAATTGCGTGAAGCCCTCCTTAATCCGCGTCGAAGCCGATGAGCTGACCTACAATCTGCACATCATGCTCCGCTTCGAAATCGAGCAGGATCTCATCGAAGGCCGGACCAACCCCGGCGATTTACCGGACATCTGGAACCAGAAGATGCAAGACTATCTCGGCATCACGCCCCCGACTGATGCCGAAGGCGTGTTGCAGGACGTCCACTGGTCGTTCGGCGCCTTTGGGTACTTCCCGACCTATACCCTGGGCAACCTCTATTCAGTTCAGTTCTTCGAACAAGCCAAGCTGGAAATGCCCCACTTGAACGAGGAGATCGCGGCCGGCCAATTGCTGGGGCTGCGCCGCTGGCTGGAACAGAAAATCCACCGTTGGGGCCGCATGTTTACCCCTGACCATCTCGCCCGGCGCGTGACGGGGACGAGTCTCAACCCCGAGCCCTTCCTGACCTACCTGGAAACGAAGTACAGCGAGCTCTACAAGCTGTAACACCCGCTTGAGATTAGCTGCGCCGGCGGCAATTGCCTCTAGGCCATAAGACCCTACCGCCGCGATTCGTAAATGGCTACCATCCGTCTTCGTTGGTCTCGTTATGTCTGTCATGACCTGGCGGTGCATATGGAGGCGACAGACGCGTGATTCCGCAGCCAAACTCCAGGTTGGCAATCAGTGTGGTCCTCAGCACAATCGTCGTGTTCATCGGCGATATCCTCATCCCGCTTGGCTATGCGGAAGTTATCCTGTATCTCGTCCCGCTCCTCCTGAGCTCGTTCCTGTATCAACCACAGCTCCCGTTTCGCATCGCCGGCGCCAGTGCTGCGCTGATCGTGGTCGGTTTTGCACTCTCTCCGCCAGGCGCCCCGATTGCTTATGCCGTCCTGAATCGGTCCTTGGTCGTGATCGTGCTCTGGATGACGGCCTTTGGACTCCGCCGATTGATCCGGGACCGCATCGCACACCTCCAGACCGAGCGGCGCTGGCAACTCTTGTCGCAGCACACGCAAGATATTTTGTGGGATTGGAATATCGTGACCAATGACTATTGGTGGAGCGACAAAGGTCGGACGCTCTTCGAGGAGGATACCCGCACCACGCCGTCCATCGAAGCCTGGCAATCGCGGCTGCACCCGAACGATCGCGACCGTATACGGCGAGACATCCACGCCGCGATCGAGAGCGGGCAATCCGGCTGGACCGGTGAGTACCAGTTGCAAGTCCGGGGCGGCGCCTATCGCACCTTTCTGGATCGCGGCACTATCATCCGAAACGAGTCAGGCTCAGCGATCCGCATGATCGGCGCAATGATCGATATCACCGCGCGCACGCAAGCCGAAGAAGCGCTGCAACTGTCCGAAACGCGGTTCGCCAATCTCGTGAATAATCTGGATAGTATCGTCTGGGAAGCCGCGCCTGACACGTTGGCCTTCACCTTCGTCAGCCCGCACGCGGAAGCGCTCCTGGGCTACCCCGTACGCCAGTGGCTGGAAGACCCGGCGTTTTGGGCCAACCACATTCACCCGGAGGACCGTGAGGCCACCGTGCAAGCATGCCTCACGGCAACGGCCCATGGGCTCAACTATCCCGCGGAATACCGCATGATCGCCGCAGATGGGCGAATCGTCTGGATCCACGCGGTCGTCACCGTCACCTGCGAAGAGGGCCGCCCGAAGACGGTGCAGGGCGTCCTCATCGACATCACCAGCCAAAAGCATCTGCAAGCCGCGTTGTGCCAAAGCGAGGAACGGCTGGCGCTCGCCGCAGAAGGTTCGACCGATGCGTGGTGGGATGAACACCGTCTGCCGGGGCGCTCCCTCCTGGATCGGGAAAGTTCAGTCTGGTGGTCGCCTAAAATCAGAGACATTCTGGCGCTGAATGAGTCAGATCCGTTTCACACGCTCGCCCACTGGGCTCAGCGGTTACACCCCGACGACAGCGATCGGGTTTTTGCCGCCCTGCGGACACATCTCCAGCAGCAGACGCCCTTCGACGTCGAATACCGTATTCGAACGAACCGGGGGGACTACCGCTGGCTTCAGGGACGCGGCCGGGCCATCAGAGACGCGCACGGCGAACCTCAGCGTATGGCCGGATCCTGCCGGGACATCACGGATCGAAAGCTTGCAGAGGAGGCCCTCCGCCGGAGCGAGATGCAATTGAAGGAGGCTCAACGCATCGCGGGGCTCGGGAGCTGGGAATGGACCAGCGATGCCGCCGTCACCTGGTCGGATGAGAGTTACCGCATCTTCGGCTACGGCCCCCACAGCGTCCTTCCATCCTACGATCTGTTTGTCGAATCCTTGCATCCGGATGACCGCCGGCGGGTCATCGACACCTTGCACGAGACACTGTCCCTCAACGCGCCCTTTGACTTGGTCTGCCGTATTCTTCGTCCATCAGGAGAGGCGCGCCACATCCGCTGCCGCGGGGAAGTGACCCTCGATACAACCGGCACCCCGCTGCGCGTCGCCGGGACCGTCGAAGACATCACGGACCGGCATTTGGCCGACGCCAAACTTCGCACGGCCTATGAACGATTGCAGAAAGTCACCCGGCAGGCCGCCACGGCGGAAGAAAACGAACGTCGCCGGATTGCCCGGGAAATTCACGATGAACTCGGGCAACTGCTGACCGCCATGCGCTTTCAACTGACCTCGTTGAAAAAAAGCCTGCGCGCGCACGGCCACGATATCCGTCTGAGCGATCTCCTGAACCTGAACGATTCCATGCTCAATCAGGTCCGCCATGTCAGCACGTCCCTCCGTCCCGCAATTCTGGATGAACTCGGGTTGATTCCCGCGGTGCAGACCTACGCGCAACAATTTGAAATACGAACCGGGATCGCCTGCGACGTCGCCGTCGATCCCGCCCTCGTCGAGGTCCCCTTCGATGATGCGACAGCCTCAGCCGTCTTCCGAATTGTGCAGGAGCTTCTGACGAACGTCCTGCGTCACGCGCGCGCAATGGCGGTGGCCATCTCGCTGACCCGCGCGCAGGACCTGCTTGCGGTGGTGGTCTACGATAATGGAACCGGCATCACGCCGGACCATCAGACCCGGCACGACTCGTTCGGTCTGAAAGGGATCACCGAGCGCGCCGCGCTCCTTGACGGCACCTTTACGATTGCGCCCCATCCGTTGGAAGGCACGGTCGCCACACTGCGTATCCCGATGGCGGTCCTTCTTCCTCCGCCTTCCACCGCCACCTACCCCTCACGCCTGGCCCAGGAGGGACATGAAAATCCTGTTGGTCGATGACCATGCGCTGGTTCGCCGCGGTGTGGCCCATGTGCTTCGAGAAGACCTTCCCGATCTGACGATCGTCGAGAAAGGCACCGCGCAGGATGCGATTGAGGCGGCGCAAGCCATGCCGTGGGATCTCGTCATTCTCGATATCAACCTGCCTGACAAGAGCGGGCTCGACGCGCTCAAAGACATCAAGCGCGTCTGCCCCGATCTCCCGGTGCTGATCCTGAGCCTCTACCCGGAAGCACACTACGCACGACGCGCGTTGAAAGCCGACGCCGCCGGTTATCTCACCAAAGATACCGCGCCGGAAGAAGTCACGACCGCCGTGAAGCGCATTTTGCAAGGAGGCCGTTATGTCAGCGCCGCGCTGGCGGAACAACTCGCCGCCGACCTCGGCACTGCCTTCGGTGAGGCACACGAACCGCACGAGACGCTCTCGGACCGGGAACTCGAAGTGCTTCGCCTCATCGGATCGGGACACACTCCCACTGAAGTTGCGGAACAACTCACCCTCAGCATTAAAACCGTCAGCACCTATCGGGCCCGCATCCTTGAGAAGTTGAATCTTCGCACAACGGCCGAACTGATCCGCTTTGCCGTAGATCATCAGCTGGCCAAGTAACTCCCGCTCTCCACACAGGCGTGTCAGCATTTGTCCGACACGCGAGCCCTAGTGACTCCTACTTCAGAGTCAGACTGCTGCCGATTGTCAAAATCCTCACTTACGCGCACATTTCTACTGAGATGTTCCTATACCACTTGGGTAGGCCACGATAATGTCCATACGGCCGTCACACAGCGCAACTCACACCATCGTCATTGCGGAACGGGAATTGCCGACTCGCCTGGGGCTTCACGCGATTCTGACCGACCAGCCGGGCTTATCTCTGCCGCCGCCCGTTGCCACCGCGATCGAGTTACTCGAGGCGGTGGATCAATACCATCCCGATGCCGTCCTGATAGGCACATGGTTTTCAGACGGCAACGGGATCGATCTCTGCCGGACCCTTCTTCGCCGATACCCCACGATGCGCATACTTCTCGTCGCCAATACCGCCAACGCGCAACTCCTGATGCACGCGGTACAGGCCGGTGCGCTAGGACTCATTCTGAAAACGACCCCCTCTGCTCAGGTACCCGGGATTGTCGCTCAGGCGCTGGCGGGAGAACCCACCTTTGACCATGACCTGGTGGGCACCGCCTTGAAGTGGATGGGCGGGCAAGCAGAGTCTCCGCAGGGACTGCATCCGCAGCTCTCGCCGAGACATCAACAGATTCTCCCGCTCCTGAGTGATGGCCTCACCAACAAAGAAATCGGCCTGCAACTCCATTTGAGCGAGAAGACCGTCAAAAACTATCTCGCCGATCTCTTCGACCGGCTACACATGACGCGCCGCTCTCAAGTCGCCGCCTGGTTCATCGGCCAAACCGTCCAACAGCCCCTTCCTCGCAATCCGCTCATGAGGGCCGAGAAGATCTGGGAACGGCCGCGGCTCTACGCATTCAGTCAAGAGGAGTTCTTACATGCCCACCATTCTGCTCATTAGTGACGATGACACCTTCCGAAACACACTCCGCCAGTCTATGGGGAAAGACGGAGCGGCCGTGCTCGGCGTACCCAACACGCGAGCGATCTTGAGCCAGCCGGGGACAAGACAAGTGTCCGGCTATGATTTAATTGTCGCGGAGGTGCTTGCAACCGATCATGACGGGCTCTCGCGGCTGGTGCTGTTTCGCAATCTGCATCCCAATACACCCTTCATCGCCGTGACGCGCGAAGACCAGAGCACGGGACTGGCCTATGGCGGCGCTGCCGCTCGCGCGCTGCATGCCTGGCTCGTTCCCGTCGCAACCGACTCCATGGCCGGACTGACCGACACTACCGCCCGCGCCCTAAATGGCGAATTGCCGCCCACGCAGAAAACGCATACCCGCTGACACTTGAGGCCCTCAGGTATAGACTCTCGCACACCTCACCTACTCGCCGGCCGGCGAGGGCATTGGCGAGGACGCGGGTCGAACGGCTAGTACCCCATCGCGATGTTGAGTTTGGCAAGAACGGCCGGCGGCAGCGTGAATTCCGCCTGCACCTCGATACGATGCGGAACCAGCAGCGTCGTGTGGAAGACAATGTCGCGGATGGGAATCTTGAACTCAGGATCTTGCGGGGTGCTCAGTTCGACGGCCTCGACCGAATTCGTGATGGCCCCGCTGTCTTGCGGACCATAGGTCGTCATGACGGCATCGATAATCTCCTTCACTTTTTCATTCGGCTCCACGCCCTCGATGCTTTTGAGCAAGAGTGGAATCACCTCCTCTTTCGCCTGATCAGATAAGGTAAAGTTCTCGACCCGCTCTTTCCGGCGCAGGGACATCAGATCATTGTCCAGATCCTTGCTGAAGGCGCCGTACGCGAACCGGAAAAACTCAAAATGAAACCCCTTGAACCCCTTCCCGAACGTCTGGAGTTCGCAGAGAAATCCCAGCTGCTGCAACTTAACGTCACTCAGCAACCCGTGCGGCTCTGCAAGATACAGCACATAGAGAAGCAGCGCCCGGTCCACCGTAATCTGATTCGGCTTTCTCATCTATGGTCTCCATGAATCTTCAAATGATCGAACTATAGACAGCTCGCTGGAGAATCGTCAAACCCATCGCGCACGCCATTCTCCTCTTGACCCTCCGCCGACTTTCGTCTTTAATGTCGGTTCGTGAAGGAGGATCGACGGACTCTATGCCCAAGCATGCGAAAGAAATGGAAGCGCTGAAAGCGCACCTCGGCAAACACCAGCTCAAGTACACGCGCCAGCGCGAACTCATCCTGGAGGCCTTCCTGCAGCAGGAACACATCACCGCGGAAGAAATGTATCATCAGCTGGCGAAGAAAGATCCGCATCTGGGGCTCGCGACCATCTATCGCACACTCAACCTGTTTTGCGAAGCCGGCCTGGCGCAAGCGCGGCATTTTGGCACGCAAACGCAATACGACAATATCTCCCACAAGGGTCACCACGACCATCTGATCTGCACCGACTGCGGCAAGATCGTGGAGTTCGAAAACTGCGAAATCGAAAAGCTTCAGCAAGAAGTCGCCACCCGGAACGGCTTCACCATCTCCACTCACCGCCTCGAGCTCTACGGCCTCTGCGGACGCTGCCGTCATTGACCCCTGCCGACTTTTTTGCTATTTTCTTGAGACGATTTATCAATTTCAATTGCGAGGCACACCGCGCACTATGGCTACTTTTCGGGAACGACTTCGCGCCTCCCTCCCCATGCTTCACCGTCGGTACATACACGCGCTGCTGCTCCTCCTTACCCTCAGCTCATTCCCCTTTCTGCCGGCGGATTCATTTGCGGCTGACAAGCTGGTCGTCTACTCCGGCCGAGCAGAGCGTTTGATCAAGCCGGTGTTCGATGCGTTTACCGCAAAAACAGGCATCCAGGTGGATCTCCTGTCATCCGGCACCACCGAACTCGTCAACCGATTGAAGGCGGAAGGCGACCGGACCCCGGCAGACCTATTGTTAACTAATGATGCCGGAAGCCTTGAACTCGCACGCGAAGCCGGACTCCTGCGGCCGCTCAACATGCGCGAGATCGAGCGCGCTATTCCTTCGCAGTTCCGCGCCGCGGACAATAGCTGGGTCGGTCTCTCCGGCCGCTTCTGGATTATTGTGTACAACACGACGATGGTGAAGCCCGATCAGCTCAACTCCCTGCTTGACCTGGCGAACCCCCAATGGAAAGACAAGCTCGCGATTCCCAACTCAGGCAGTGAGTATCTTCAGGCAGGCGTGTCGGTGATCCGCGCCACTCACGGCGACGAGCGCACCAAGAAATTCCTGGAAGGCCTGCGTGACAACGCCGGCTCACAGGTCTACCAGAAAAGCTCTCAGATCGTGGATGCCGTGGCCAAAGGGCAGGTTGCCGTGGGCATCGTGAATCATTATTACGTCTATCGCCATCTTGCCACGCAGCCCGCCGCGCCGTTGGCCGTCATCATGCCGGATCAAAAAGAAGGCGGGATGGGCGCGATCATGAACGTGACAGGGATCGGCATCACCAAGTCGAGCACCCATGTCGATACGGCAAAGCTGCTGATCGAGTTCCTCGTCGCACAAGCCGGACAGAAGATGTTCGCCGACCTGGATAAAGAGTACCCGCTGCACCCGGAGGTCAAGGCCGATCCGGCATTGGTCGACCGGAAGAGCTTTCGCGCCGCTCAGGTGCCGCTGACACGATTGGCCGAGCTCCGGGAACCGACCCTCATGCTCATCGAGCAAGTGGGCCTCCGCTAATACACGAGGCCCGTTGTGACCACGCTTCGCCAGCAGCTCACCTCTCCGCTGCAACTTGCCGCCATTGCCACGGCGGGGCTGATTCTGTTGCCGCTCGGCTATGTCACCGTCCTCGCACTCTCGGCCGACCCCGCCGTCTGGTCTCGCCTGTGGGCGACGAGAATTCCTGAGCTGCTGTTCAATACGATTGCCCTTGCAGGGGCTGTCGCCGCCCTCACATTACTTCTGGGAGTCTCTACGGCATGGTTGGTGGTCCGTTTCGATTTTCCGGGACGCCGCCTCTGGGAAGCCGCGTTGATCCTTCCCCTCGCTATGCCCACCTACGTCCTAGCCTACGTCTACACCTATCTCCTCGGATTCGGCGGACCGGTGGAGCATCTGTGGCAACTCTGGGCCGGGCCGCAAGCCCGCATCGTGTCACCGCAGAGTTTTTGGGGCACGACGCTCGTCATGGCCCTGGATACCTTTCCCTTCGTCTATCTGCTCACCCGCAGCGCCCTCTTAAGTCTGAATGTGTCGTTCGAGGAAGTGGCGCGAGTCTGCGGAGTATCCCGAGCCATGACACTCTGGCGCGTGACGCTCCCCCTCATACGCCCGTCGATCGCTGCGGGAGTCGCACTGGTCATTCTTTATGTGGTCTCCGATTTTGGCGCGGTCTCGCTGCTGCGCTATCAGACACTAACCTACGCCGTCTTCCAACAAATGACTGGGCGCTCCGACAATACCGCCGCGAGTATCCTGAGTGTATTGTTGGTGATCCTGGCCCTGCTGTTTCTTGTCACGGAGCGTTGGTTCCGCCAACGCAGCCGCTTCTACCAGACCACCGGCCGCTACCGGCCTCCGCAACGCATCCGCTGTTCCTGGCTGGGAGCGGCTTCGATCACCGCGTTCATGAGTCTGATCGTCGCGATGTCCTTCGGTATTCCCGCCTACTTGCTGATCACCTGGAGCCTCTCGCCGGAAGCGCAAGCCATCATCGATAGCCGATTCTTCGGCTTTATCTGGAACAGCGCTCTGCTGGCCGCAGCGGCCGCAACGGTCGGCGTGATCATCGGCCTGCCCCTGGCCTATCTGGCAAGCCGGCGTCCGACAGCGCTGAATATCGGCTGTCTCCAAGCCGCCTATGCCGGCTATGTACTCCCTGGACCGGTCGCCGCATTGGCGGTGCTCGTCCTCTGTCTGAAGATTGCCCCGGTGATGTACGGGACAATCCTGCTGTTGGTCATCGCCTATGTCATCCACTTTCTTCCCGCCGGGCTTCAAGCCCTGGAACCGGCCCTGCAGCAGATCACGCCAAACCTCGAAGAAGTCGCCCGCACCTTGGGGCTGGGCGTCCGCGAGACCTGGCGCCGCGTGACCTTGCCGCTGGTGCGCAACGGCTTTATCGTCGCCTGGGTGCTCATGTTTCTTCAGACGATGAAAGAGCTGCCGGCCACGTTGCTCTTGCGCCCGGTTGGCTTCGACACATTAGCCATCCGCGTCTGGCTGGAAGCGAGCGAGGAGTATTTTCAATTGGCGGCGCCTGCGGCGCTGCTCATTGTCTTATTGAGTCTGCCGGCCCTATTCCTATTAGTCTCAAAAGACTGGAGAGCCGCGTAAGAGGCAACGCCTCAACCCAGCGGTGGAATATATGCACACTGAACCACATCAGGCCCTCAACCAGCCGGACCTCTATCAGCCCGCTTCCAATGTGCTGGAGCTGCGCACCGTCGCCTGCGCCTATGAAACCGGACGGCCGGCCATTCGCAATATCTCCTTTGCTGCGCGCGAGGGAGAAATTCTCTGTCTGCTGGGTCCCTCCGGTTGTGGAAAGACCACGATCCTCCGGGCGATTGCCGGCTTCGAACCGGTCCGATCCGGCGAACTGTTTCTCTCCGGCCGCCTGGTGTCGAATGCGAATCTCACCGTCCCGACCGAAGAGCGGCGCGTCGGCATGGTCTTCCAGGAATATGCGCTGTTTCCTCATCTGCGCGTGGCGGACAACATCGCCTTCGGCCTCCAACACCTCTCGCGAGGCGACCGGAAGTGCCAGATTCAAGAAATGCTCACGCTCACCGGTCTTGAAGGGTTTGATCGCCGCTATCCGCATGAGCTCTCCGGCGGACAACAGCAGCGCGTCGCGCTCGCCCGCGCACTCGTGCAAAATCCCGTCGTCCTCTTACTGGATGAACCCTTCAGCAATCTGGATCCGGACATGGCCGGACGAATGCGCCAGGACCTCCATGCGCTGTTGCGGCGTACCAAAACGACGACCATCCTCGTGACGCACGATCACGAAGAGGCCTTTGCCATGGCCGACCGGATTGCCGTCTTGAACCAGGGCGTGCTGGAACAGATGGATACGCCGGAATTGATCTACCACATGCCGGCCAGTCCCTTCGTCGCGGATTTTGTGGGACAAGCCGACTTCATTCAGGGCGACATCCGTGACGGAATGATTCATACCGAGTTGGGCGAATTTCCCAACACACTCCCCGTCGTGGACGGCGCGGCCGTGACCGTGATGATCCGGCCCGACGATATCCACCTGCTGCCGGCCAAGGGCGCGAGCGCTCGAATCATCGGTCGTCAGTTCCGGGGATCTGAAAATCTCTATACGGTCCGCCTTCCCTCCGGGCAGATCGTCCACAGCAGTGAGGGCTCGACGAGCGTGTATCAGGAAGGGACCGCCGTTGAACTCCAAGTCTTGGCTACCCACACGGTGGTATTCCCCGCCCCCTTTCCGGCAGCCTAAACGCGTGCCGCCGTCCAGTTGACAGGCCTTTTCCCCATCTGGCATTGATGGTAGGCACACAAGCCGATTCCGCGCCGCCGGTGCTGATTGAGAACCGGCGCTATCGAAGGAGCACAGGTAATGGATTCACTGAAACACGTCGTGGACTATGGCATCATCGGATTGTTGCTCGGCCTGAGCCTGTGGTCGGTCGCCGTCGCCGTTGAACGCTGGCTCTTCTACCGTAACATCAACGCCGCTCACTACCCCAACGCCCAGGTATTCGAAATCGCCCTGACGAAGCGATTGGTGATCATCGGCACGGTTGCAGCCAACGCCCCCTACATCGGGCTGTTGGGCACCGTCTTGGGCATCATGCTGACATTCCACACCATGGGCACCTCCGGCACCATGGCGGTCAACACGATCATGATCGGATTGAGCCTCGCCCTGAAAGCCACCGCCGTGGGATTGCTCGTCGCGATTCCCTGTGTGGTCATGAATAACATTCTCCGTCGCCGGGTCGCCGAACTGCTGACCCAGTACAAGGTGGATCATGGATCGTCAGCAAGTTGATCAGATCAATGTCATCCCGCTCGTGGACGTCATGCTCGTGCTGCTGGTCATCGTACTGACGACCGCCACCTTCATCAGCACCGGACAAATCCCCGTCAATCTCGCCAAAGCGAAGTCGGTCAGCGACCGCAAAGACGTGCCCCTCGTCATTACCCTCACATCAGAAGGGCATCTATTCCTGAATGACAAGCCGATACCGGATGACGGCCTGCCCGCTGCGCTCGGGGAAGAATCGCGCGACGCGGCGGTGGTCGTTCGGGCGGATAAAGTGACCGTGCTCGAGCGCTTCGTCGCCCTCGTCGATGAAGTTAGAGGATTGGGGTTTCAACAGGTCAGCCTTGAGGTGATCCGGTTGTGATGTCCGTGCGGAATCAAGATCGACTGCGCGCAGGCGGGGCACATACAGCCGGATGGCTGGTGTCGCTTGGCTTCCATGGCAGCTTGGTGCTCGGAGCGATGGTCTTGCTTCAACAGATGCAACTGACGCAGCTGGAGGAACCATTCGAATGGAATGTCGCCATGGTTCAGCCCGCCGCGACGCCACCCTCACCGGCTGCCGCCAACGAGTCACCGCCGATTCCGCCGACACCATCACAGGCTCTCGCTCCGAGACGCCCGGAACCCACACCAGCTCAGCCCGTGCCGTCTCCCGTTGTTCCCGCCCCAGCACCAGCGATTGACACCCACCTCCCCCCTCCTCGTACTGAGCCGGCCCCTTCTCCCTCGATCCACGCCGCAGCACCCTCAACGCCCGAGCCCATGCCTGAACCAGTTCGCGAGCACCCACGCCCTCAGCTATCCGCCGCCATGAAATCGCCTGAGGCATCACCCCCAACGCCCCCGACCGACCGGCTACCAACCGCGCAGGTACAGGCACCCGCCGAACCACTCGAAACTTCGGCACCTGCCAGTCCAGCAACCAGCCCTCCGGAACCAACAGCTGTCCCGCCCGAGCCTGTTCGCAGACAGGTCGATGTCCCTCAGCAACCACTGCCTGCGCCCAGCAGGACCGCGGAGGCATCCACGGCAACCAATCAGCCCGCAGCGACAGTCGCCACGGAAGTGGCCGCGCTCACTCCGCCGAGTCAGTCCAACACAGCCAAGCCTGATGATGGCTGGCTCTCAACGCTGATGGGGAAATGGATTGCCGATCTGGAAAAACACTATCCCGCAACCCTACGGCTGGAAGGCATACAGGGGAAAGTCGTGCTTGTAGCAATGCTCCATGAGAATGGAACACTGACGGATGTGAGAATCGCAAAAAGCTCAGGAAATACTGTGCTCGATCACGCGGCGATTGCCGATGTGGAGCAAGGCCCACCGATCAAGCTCTCCCGCCCGCTCGGTCGTCCACAACGCCCCATCAAGTTTTCGATCAGTTACGACCTAAAAATTACTCGGTGATGGCCGATCGGCTTGATCGTACAGTCCGACTCTCGTCAGTTCTGCTACTACTCTCCCGCTCAAACTTTCGATCAATTACGATCTGAAAACGGGTCGGTAATTTTCGCCGGCTTCATCGCACAGTCCTGGTCATGCCAGTCGCGCAGCATTCCCTGCTGATCGAATGTGAGCTGATAGGCCCGGCAATATTCCTCTCTGGCATACCCGCTATAGCCGCTGGTCCCGCTGCCTCGCACAAAATATGTCCAGAGGACGCGTCCGTCCGGCTGCGGCTCCTGCTTATGGGGAGCTCCATAGCGCTTGGCCACCTCATCCTGCGTGACCTGATTCACTTTGCTCTGGAAATAGCCCGTTTCAAACTCCCCGCAAGCACCACAGAAAACCAGCCCCAGAACCAGACAACACCGAATCCATCGCATCATCGCATACGCCCGCCTTTGAGCCATCGTACCCCCTTCTCGAAAGAAATCTTCTTATGGATACCGTAGCCGGGATCGCAGTCCTGAGGAGACAGTCATCCTCCCGCGATCATCGATGATGACGGCTTCGACGTCCGGAAGGCGCTCGACCAGCGCCATTCCACGCTCTGGCCCAAGAACAAAAATACCTGTATCAAGCCCATCCGCGACTGTCCCTTCGGTGGCAATCACGGTGACACTCTGACATTTCCTCGCGGGCTCTAGCAATACCGGATCGAGGATATGGTGATACCGTATACCCGCCCGCTCAAAATACCGCTCGTAATCCCCGGCAGTCGAAATGGCTTCGTCCTGCAGATCGATCGTCGCGACCAGTGCACCGTCTTGTCGAGGATGGCGGATACCGACCGAAAATCCTTTCATCCCAGGCAAATTGCCGAACGCCTTAATGTCGCCGGACAACGCAATGACGCCTCCTATCGCGCCGGCCTTCTTCATCGCGTCGGCCGCCCGATCGGCGGCATACCCTTTACCGATCCCGCCAATATCAATTCGCATCCCCCGTACAGGCAGAAAAATAGTATGGGCTGTTCGATCAACTCGGATCGCAGACCAATCGATCAACGGCTTCAGTGACTGCAATTCCGCATGACTGGGAATCCGCTGATCGTCGACTACGCTCCAGGCTTCGACTGCAGGGCCAATTGCAATGTTAAACCCACCTTCGGTTAAACCAGCCATTTCAAGCGAACGCAGAACCACCTCCAAGGTTTCAGGACCAACCGCCACAGGCTCTCGTCCCGCGGCGGCATTCACCTGAGATACGTCACTGGTTTGAATCCACGTACTGAGAAGCTGCTCTAGTCGCTTCACCTCATGAAACCCCGCGTCCATTGAAGCCTGCGCAATGGCCTTAGTCGGAGCGACCGTCGTGATGGAGACCAGCGTCCCCATATGCATCTGGGCTCGTTTCCCCACGACAGGCGGTTCAGTGGAGCGGATCGTCCCACACCCCGCAAGCAGGATAACCATCACCCCCCCGATCACTCCTGAGAACCACGCTCGCATCATAATTTCACCATTTCCAGCGCCAAACCACACAACCACCCAGCCGTACGGCCTCACTATGCGGCACGCGATACCCTCTTGACAATGGAACCTCTAGCGAGATACTAATAATCGTTCTCAATTTCATTTACCAGGATTGCCGACCACTATGATCACTACATCAGCCTCAAATTCTGACACGTGTCATGGCACTGAAACCCGCTGCGAATGCGGGCAACTGATCGCTAAAGTGCGCGGGCAAGGGATCGAACTGAAATGCAAACGCTGCAAACGCATTGTCATCATTCCCTTCTCGTCCATCGAAGGATGGAGCACCGTCGCATCGTGAGTCGATTCACGAAAGGAGGTCTCCACAGAACTACTGCAGCATTCATTCGAGATGCCGTGCTGTGTACATACGCCAGACCAGAGACCGTCGAGTCCCGAGTCAGACCACAACCCAACTCACCGTGGAGGATACCGATGAAGATGCGGTCAATCCTCGGGGCTCTCATCATCGCCAGTTTGTCGGCTGTGCCGGCCTTGGCAGTCGATATGACCCCGGAGGAAATCAAGAAGTTAGTCGATGACGCCGTGAACAAGAAGATGCAGGAGCACGAACGGCGAGAAAGTTCAGCCGAACGAAGCCTGGAGCGGAAGGACGGCCAACCCGGCACAGCGCAATATCCTATGGCCTCCGGCCCTATCACCGACATTCGAGTCGAACGCAAGGGCGAAGAAAAGATTCCCTTGGGATTCGGATCGACCGGATCAGGAAAACTGATCTACGCGAAACCGTTCTTAAGCGCGCCCAAAGCGACGGTCGGCGGATATGTCGATGTGATGTACAACAATCTGTCGCGCCCCAATCTGGACAATCCTAGCCGCAACAGTTTCGGCCAACAACGGCTGGTGCCGTTTATTTACGCCGACATTACAGATCATATTAAGTTTGCGACGGAACTCGAGTTTGAGCGAGGCGGAGCAAATGCCCCTCAGACTGGCGATGGATCTTTTCAGATCGAGTTCGCCCAGCTGGACTATTTGATCCATGAAGCTATTAATCTGCGCGCCGGTATCCTGCTGATGCCGGTCGGCAAGTTCAACTTGCTGCACGATTCGCCGTTGAACGATCTCGTTGATCGTCCGATGGTCTCCCGCATCATTATCCCTAGCACCTGGTTCGAAGCCGGCGCTGGTATCTATGGAACTTTATACCCGACCTCTTTATCGAAGATCGACTACGAACTCTATGCGGTGAACGGCATGAGTTCGACGGCCGGAACCATCAACGATCTTGGAGTGCGCAGTGTGCGCGGCAGCGTCTCGCGAGATCGCGATCAAAGCAAGGCCATCGTCGGCCGGGTCGCCATCAGCCCGATGCTGGGAATCGAAGTGGCCGGGTCCGGGTATCACGGACAACTGAATCCCGGTGGACAGACCAATAACGGGATCACCGGCGTCAGCAACATCACCATTGGAGCCGTAGACTGGACGCTGCAACGAGGTCCTTTCGAGGTCATCGGAGAAGCTGCCTGGACAACCATTACGAATCCAGGGATCGGCCCGGGTAAGATGAGCGGCTACTACGTGCAAGGTAACTACCACTTCATGCCGGAATTCCTGAAGACCTGGGCACCCAGTCACTTCACGGACGCATCGACATTTACCGCCGTCGTCCGGTGGGAACAGGTCGATACCGATGTCGGCGACCGAACCCTGAACAACGCAGGCGGAGGCAACCGGCGGGAACTTAACCGGCTGACCCTGGGCCTCAACTTCAGGCCGATTGAAGACACGGTCATTAAATTTGACTGGCAGCTCAACACTCAGAACAACGCAAGAGGGCTCGTTCCAGCTGGCGACCTGGCAACGAATACCAGTCTCTTAAATGGCAACGGCTTCCTGATTCAAGCCGCCACGTACTTCTAGAAGAACCATGAGGGGCCGCCTCGGAAAGGGGCGGCCTCTCAGCGAACAATAAGGCCGCGTACTATTATGATGATGAAACGACTCGTTCCCCTCCTCCTGATGCCGGTGTTACTCACGGCCTGCGCCTCCATGAGTGGCATGCAGCAGCGGTTTGCGGTGTGCAGCTATGACCACGCCTGGGATGCGGCCCTTGATGCAGTGAAGGATCGCGCGGTCGTGACGAAAGACAAAGAAGACGGAATGATCGTCACCGGCTGGCTCGAAATTCCCATGCCAGGACGGACCTTTGGTGCCCTCCAACGCGATTTGGGGGATAGCAGAGATCGGTCCCGTATCACCCTGGTCGTCAAGCGTCTCAACGATGTCACCAAGATCAGTTTTACCGAAGAGCGGCAGCGCTGGGCGTTCCGCGGCGGCTCACGCCTCTTCGGTTGGGCCTCCACCGATCCCTCGGCGGAAGTCATGGCCGATGTACAAAGCCGTCTGGATACAAAACTAAAGGAGCAAGGATGTTCTCTCAGCTGAGTGCGTTCCGCACCGTTACGACCGTCTTGGTGTTAGTGGTCTCAGCTCTCCCGGCCTTTGCCGGCGAAAAGATCTGGGATAACGAGTTGCACCGATTTCTGAAAGACGACGACTTCAAGTATGAAGAATTTATGACGGAAGAGGAGGCCGTGAAAACCATCCTCCCGAAGTCGCACCGCATACACAAGGAGCTAATCCGCCTGACACCGGACAAGAAAGAGCTCATCGAGCAGCGAATCGGCTGGAAGTTCCCAGAAGAATCCTTTGAGCTATACATCGGAGAGACCGGAGACAAGATCGACGGCTATGCCATGATCCACAACACCATCGGCAAGTACAAACACATGACCTATATGGTCGGCGTCGATTCGAAGGGCGCCTGCACGGACGTGGAGCTGCTGGTCTTTCGCGATGCCAGAGGCAGTGAGGTCGGGAAAAAGCGGTTCAATGCGCAATATGACGGTAGAACGGTATCCGACCCTATCCGGATCAACAAGGACATCATCAATATCAGCGGTGCCACCATGTCCGTCCGATCGATGAGCGCCGGCGTCAAGCGGGTCCTGGTCCTGGTCGACGAGTTTTACCTGAAGCCGGCCGGGCTGGGGAGCGATACCGTCACATCTCGCAAATCTGAGAAGGGCATCTTTACATCCATTTTCGGCGACTAACCGAAGCGGACCGAGCGTCCCCCTATGAAAAATTTTAATCAACGATTCAAACTCCGGGACTCCGACCGGCATATCAGACTGCTGTACACACAGTTCTTGTTCTTGATGCTGATCGGATTTCTGTTTTCGTTCTTTTGGGCTCACAGCATGACCAGCTTGTCGCCACAAGGCATTGCGGAACACTACCGGGGATCGGATGCCACGTTCGGCGAGCCGATGTCATTCAGAGAACTGGCGGAAGTCACGCATTTCCACCTCTTCACCATGCCGGTGGTGTTCATGATTCTGGTCCACGTGTTGTATTTGACGAGCGCCAGCCAGGCCATGAAGGTCTGGATGACGTGGCTCTCTTTTGCCGGTGTCGGGTTGGATTTACTGTCTCCCTGGTTGATCAGCTACGTGTCGCCCGTCTTCGTGCTGACGATGTTGACCGGCGATACGCTGATGATGGTGACATTTTTGATTATGATGTGGATTCCCTTGCGTGAGATGTGGATTCTCAAGCAACCACTGATGGGCGGGAAACGCTCCGAGGAAACCTAGCGACTACCAGCGCGGTCCTGACAATCTACAACGGCCAGAGGTTTTTCACCCAGAGCCCACGTTCACACAAGTGATCTTGGGGTTTGTGTTGTTCGTGTGTGTACTCGTGGGGAAAAGAGCGTCAACAGCAACCACTACCACAGGCCAGAGGCCCCAGCGCCCCGAGTCATACCTTCACCATCAACTGTAGAGGAATATCAGTCATGAAGACGGCATTACGACTCGGCTTACTGATCATCGCATTCTGGCCAGGAGTTCCCGCATTCGCGGAAGACAAGAATCTTGAGGATCGCCTCAAGCAGGTGGAAGAGGAGTTGCGCCAATATCGCGCCGCCGCGAAGCAATCTCAGGATCATGAACGGCGGGACGGGGCTTCAACCGCGTCGAATGAACCGGGGATCGGCTCCCTTCCCGAGGTCGGCAGAGACCTTCGTACCTCGACAGCAGCCCCCTTGTCGTTCGGATCGAGCGGATCAGGCCGCTTGGTCTATGCCAAGCCGTTTGTGGCAGCCCCGAAAGCCATCGTGGGAGGCTACATGGATATTCAGTATCGAAGCCACCGCAAAGGAGTCATGGAGACCGGCGACTATAACGCCATACGAAATAACGAGGGCGTTACAAACGGATTCGACCAACAGCGTTTCGTGCCGTTTATTTATGCGGATATTACCGAGCATCTGAAGTTCGCCTCGGAAATGGAGATTGAACATGGAATTCGAGGGGCCGGAGAAATAGAAATCAGCCTCGAATTTGCGCATTTGGACTACCTCGTCAGCGAGCCGTTCAATATTCGCGCAGGTATTCTCTTGATCCCGATCGGCAAGTTTAACTTGCTCCACGACTCTCCGCTGAACGACCTGACGGATCGTCCGCTGGTCAGTCAGTTCATTATTCCCTCGACCATGTCTGAAACCGGCGCGGGCTTCTACGGCACGTTCTACCCAGGGGCGACCGGCAAACTCGACTACGAACTCTATGTGACGACCGGCCCCTGCGGATACAACCCTACCGGCGAACCGCGCATCAATGAGGAAACCGGCACCAAAAACTCGCGCCAGAGAAAATGCGAAAACACCGCGGACGGACTCGATATCAACAATGGCAAAGCGGTCTCAGGCCGTGTGGCCTTTAGCCCTGTCCTCGGCATCGAAGTCGCCGGATCCGGGTATTTCGGCAACTCCTCCCCGAGCAGCTATAACCCCCTGAGCATTACGGCCATCGACTGGACACTCCAGAAAGGGCCGTTCGAGATCATCGGTGAAGCGGCCTGGGCCTATGCAAGAGGAAATTCACGCGCCATTGCCGGCAACACCTTCAACAGCATTGCGCCAGGCACCATCCTGACGGGAATCAATACGTTCAACCCTCTGGCCGCTCCGCCGCAGCGGATGCAGGGGTTCTACATCCAGGGCAACTATCACTTTATGCCGTCCTTCTTGACGGCGCTGTCACCCAAGCGATTCGGCGAGGGTTCAACCTTCACCGCGGTGATTCGTTATGACCAGGTCAACTTGAATAGAGATAACCGGGGCGAGAACCAAGGCCAGCTGGAACAGATTTCCTTCGGTCTGAACTATCGGCCGGTCGAAGATGCGGTCTTCAAGATCAGCTACCAATATATGCCCAAGGCCTTTAATCCGAACAGCGGGCAACGCATCCACGACAGTGCGCTGGTCGTTTCAGCAGCCACCTATTTCTAATGACGCAGGGCCGGGGGCTCCAACAGAAGTCCCCGGCCCGCTCCGTCTCATGGAGACCCTGCATGACCGTTGAAACGGACACAATCGTCACAACCGTACGATCTCGCATCGTCGCCATGCTGAGTAAGATCGACGGCCTCCGATTGCCTCATCGCTCCCGGCGCGATGTCGAGTCTATTCTCGTTCGCCAGGTGACCAAGGAAATCGACCGTGCATTGCCCTGGCAGGCCGGCCATGCACGCCATACCGCCGATATCGCCCTCATGATCGGCCGCACCGCAGCCCTCGACGCCGAGGCTTTGCACCACCTCAAGCTCGCCGCCTTCCTGCATGACATTGGACTCTTAATGCTCTCGCCGCATCTGACGAACACTCGCACAGCGCTCGAACCGGAGGCCTACGTCGCCGTGCAACAACATGCCCGGCTCGGAGCCACTGTCCTCGAACCCTTTGCCTTCTTGCAGGAGGCATCCGTTCTCATCGCCCATCACCACGAACGCTGGGACGGCTCAGGCTATCCCTATGGAATCCGCGGCGCATACATTCCTCTGGGCGCGAGAATTCTGGCCATCGCCGATGCGTTCGATGCCATCGTCGTCCCTGACGCGCCGGTCCGATCTCTTCGTAACAGCATTGCGATGAACATTCTCCGCGTCGCATCCGGCACTCAATTCGATCCCCAGTTGGTTCAACTCTTGGACGGTTGCCTCAGTGAGGGAGAACATGATCAGAATTCGACGCTGAACTCCCCGCGTCAATTCGTTGCTTCTGATCGCATGAAAGAGGACGCGTCATGACACATCACAGATCCCACACCCGCACTCCCATTTCCGCCCTACTCAGCTTCATGGGACTTATCGGCCTCGTTGCCGGATATGGATGCTCCGGAGGAGACAGCTCTTCCGGGAAAGCCCCGACAACAATCGCCGCCGGCACCGCGGGAGCCGAAGAAGCAGTCGGAGAGCGACTGTTCCTCGAAACCCGCTTTGCGCAGGCGTTCAAAGTATTTATGGACAACGGTGGCGCCGTCAATGATCCGAATGCGGGCGATGCTGTTATGAGTACCGTGGAGACGACCGGCGCGCCGATCACACCCGGCCCATTTGCCGGCAGATCGATGAATTGCCGCGCCTGCCACCTGGTCGATGATGTGCTGACCGCGCCAGGCGGCGGCATGCGCACCTATGCCGACTTTGCCCGCCGCAGTCCAATTCCGGCGAGAGCCGATGGAAAAACTCATGCGCCCCGCAATTCTCCGGCGCTCGTCAACTCGATGCTGGATCGGCCGGATGGCGTCCTCTTCCATTTCGATGCGGAGTTCAATTCGATGGAAGACCTGGTCGCTGCCACCTTCACTGGCCGAAACTTCGGCTGGCTCCCAGGGGAAAAAGCCCAAGCCATCGCGCATCTCGCGCGCGTGGTTCGAGGCGACGACGGCGCAGGAGACCTTGCCCAGCAGTTCGACGGCGTATCCTATGGAACGTTATTTACCGGATCCGCCCCAGCTATTCCAGACGAGTTCCGTCTGCCTCCGCAGTTCCGCGCATTCATCGGATCCAGCACCGACCAGCAAGTCTTCGACGCTGTCGTAAAAGTGGTGTCCGCCTACGTGAACGGACTCCGTTTCTCGCAAGCCGAAGACAGCGGAGCCCTCATTCGCTCCCCCTTCGACGTCTTTCTGGAACGCAATGGCTTGCCGCAGCAACCGGATGCCAACGAAACGCCGATTGACTACAGCCGGCGCTTGCGGACATTGATCACCGCGCCGGGGTTTACCCCGCAATTTGTAGCCGTGAACCCGAATCGGTCAAATGGCCAGTTTCAATTCCACGCGCAGAGCTTTACCTTTGGCGCAACAGAACTCGACGGGCTGAAGATGTTTCTCGCGGAACCGGCGGCCAGTACCGCCTCACCGACAGAACTGACGGCCGGAAGAATCGGCAACTGTCTCGCCTGCCATGCCGCGCCGAACTTTACCGACTTCAAACTGCACAACACCGGCACGACGCAGAAAGAGTACGACGCCATTCACGGCGCCGGCCAATTTGCCAGCCTGTCTATTCCGAACCTGACTACGCGCAACGGGAACTACAATCAGTTTCTTCCAGCTACCGAAACGCACCCGGCCGCGCAGGAACCGTTCAGATCGATCCCGACACTGTCGAATCCGGCGCTGACGGATCTGGGAGTTTGGAATGTCTTTGCCAATCCCGACATTCCAAACCCACAGGCCAAAATTCGCACCCTGCTGTGCGACAACCAAGTGCCCTGTCTTCAATCCGATGCTACCCTGCTGGATCGAGCGATCGCCCGCTTCAAGACGCCGGGGCTCCGCGACCTGAGCCACTCCCCTCCATTCATGCATACCGGACAGTTCGACACACTGACCGATATCATCGTGTTTTATCGAGACGTCTCTACGCAAGCCAGAGCCGCGACCCTGCGCAACGGAGCCTCGCAGCTGCAAGGCATCGCGCTGACGACGGGAGATATCGCACCGCTCGTCGCATTCTTGAAATCACTCGATGAGGACTATCAATAGTCGAACTAGACGGAAACGAACACGACCAGCCGGCGCCCTCCACGCGCCGGCAAGGGAGTGGGAGGCCAACGCCTCCCACTTCACGGACGGGGGCCTTCAGTCCTCCTGAGGCCCCCCGTCCCACCTTCTTGAATACACAGTACGTCCGCTGATCTTCCATTGATCAGTACGGGCAAGGCCAACGGACCCATCGTCCAGAGCCCATGGTCAGACACTGGCCATGGGCTTTTTTTATGGCACCGTTTACGGAGCAGCGGCTCCAGCTTCAAGTCAGGAGCGGACACGCGTGGATGGACAGAGCCGACAACCAGCGCATGACGGCAGCCTGCGCTGCGCCTGCGGACAACTGATTGCCCGCTGGACAAGGGCCGGCGTGGAAATCAAATGCAAACGGTGTCGCCGGCTGGTGTGCGTCCCACTTGAATTGATCCGCGGGACGCCGCCCAGGATGTCCTAGTCACAGTCGTTCAACCACGCCACACACATGCGTGTGGGAAGGCCAGAGGACGTGAGTCCAGAGCCCGATATTGCAACAGGGTCATTGCGTCCGTCTTGCCGGCGCCGCCGCGCTGACAGGACGTATTGGAATGGGATTCGCGCCACACATGACGAAGCCTTCGGAGTCAATCATGCTTACTGGACGTATTCACACCCTCACGGCAGAACTGAGCCGCTATGCCCCGCAATGGGCCGATCGACTCGCCCAGGTGAAATCGGAACGCGAACTGCTGGAAGTGGTCAGCTCCCTGTTCAACCTGGCGCACATCCTCAAGCCGGAAGACGAGGACACGGCGCCCCCGCAGCCATCGCTTCCCACGCGCATTCACAAGTTTATGACCGACAATCTTCACAGGGGCTTGACCCTCAAACTCCTATCGCAGTTTCTCGGATACTCGGAAAAGTACTGCTCGGACCTCTTCCACAGCACGATGGGCGAATCGTTCTCCGCGCATCTGAAGCGTCGCCGTCTTGAAATCGCCAGCCGCTTGCTGGAGACCACGGACAAGGGCGTGGCTGAAATTGCGACGGTTATCGGATTCTGCGATCAGTTTGCGTTCAGCCATTTCTTTAAACGCGCGACCGGCCAATCTCCGATCCAGTTTCGATCAGAACGCAGCCGGCGGCTCTCCAAACCACGCCCAGGCCCGGCAAGGAACCCCTCATGACGTCCCCGCCGATTCGAGATGCGGATGTGTCCGTCCTCACCTTGCCACGGGAAGAATCCCCGCAAGAACCCCGCCCATCAAAGCGCTGGCTCAGATGGGTCGGGGCCGGCATCGCCGGCTGCGGCTTCTTGGCGGGACTCTATTGGATGCTGCCGGAATTTTCCGCCTTGCCGGAAGTTGACACGGCGCCGGTACGGATCGTCGGAGGCGCCATGCCGTCATCAATGTTGAGCGCCAGTGGCTATGTCGTCGCGCAGCGACAAGCCTCTGTCGCGTCCAAAGGCACCGGCCGCCTGGAATATCTCGCCGTCTCCGTCGGCAGTCGCGTCACGACCGGTGACATCATTGCCCGGGTTCAACAGGACGATGTCCAAGCCGTTCAGCGCCAGGTACAGGCGCGCTTGGATGTGGCAAAAGCCGCGTTGACCAACGCCCAAGCCGAACACCGGGATGCCCGGCTCAGCTATGCGCGAGCCCAAGCCTTGCTGCCCAATCAGTTTGTGTCGCAAGCCGAGTTCGACACCACCGCCACGCGCCTCCGGCGCGCGGAAGCGACGGTGCGATCGGCGGCGGCGGCCATTACGGCGGCGGAAGCCGACGTCCAGACAGCCGACGTCATGTTGGAGAACACGCTGATACGCGCGCCGTTCGACGGCACCGTCTTAAAGAAATTTGCCGAGATCGGCGAAGTGGTCGCGCCCATGGCCAGCTCTGCCAGTTCGCGTGGCGCGGTGGTCCTCATCGCGGATATGACCTCGCTCGCGGTAGAGACGGAGATCTCAGAATCGTCGTTCTCACAAATCGCGCAGGGCCAATCAGCCGAGATCACTCTGGACGCCCTCCAGGGCAAGCACTATCCCGCGATGGTCGAACAAATCGTGCCGACAGCCGACCGATCCAAAGGCACGGTGTTGGCGAAAGTTCGCTTCGTCGAGCGTGACGATCGTGTCCTCCCTGAAATGAGCGCCAAGGTCTCCTTCTTACCGGTGGTGCGGACGAACGAGTCGGCTGCACCGCGGCTGTTCGTTCCTTCATCCGCGCTTGTGCAGCACAACGGCCGGCCCATCCTCTATGTGCTCGAAAACGAGACCGTCCGCGAAGTCTCCGTTGAAGAAGTATCCCGGAGCGGCGGAGACAGCGAAGTGCGCGGAACCCTGACCGCGTCGTCACACGTCATCCTTGCGCCGCCGTCATCGCTGCACACGGGCATGAACGTCCGGTCACGAATCCCCCAGCGAGAGGAGCCTCAGCCATGACCGCCTCTGTTGTTGAATTCCAGCACGTCTCCAAATCCTATTTTCGAGGAGAACAAGAAATCCCGGTTCTCAAAGACTTCAGCTTGTCTGTACCCCCCGGACGATTTCTTGCCATCATGGGCCCGTCCGGATCCGGCAAGACGACCATCCTCAATCTGGTCGCCGGACTCGACCGTCCGACCCAGGGAACAATCCGCGCGGCTGGGTTGGCCGTCTCACAGCAAGGGGAGTCCGATCTCGCCCAATGGCGAGCCAGGCACATTGGCTTCATCTTCCAGTTCTACAATCTTATTCCGGTGTTGACCGCATCGGAAAACGTCGAATTGCCGCTGCTGCTGAGTACCCTGACGCGGCACCAACGCGTCAAGCACGTCCAGGCGGCCCTCGGGCTCGTCGGGTTAACGGACCGGATCCATCACTATCCCCGTCAGTTGTCCGGAGGACAGGAGCAACGCGTCGGGATCGCGCGCGCCATTGTCAGCGACCCCACGATCTTACTGGCGGATGAGCCCACCGGGAATCTCGATCGAACCGCGGCCGAATCCGTCATGGCGCTCCTCTCGCGGCTGCATCGGGACCTTAACAAGACCATTCTCATGGTGACCCACGATCCACGGGCCGCCGAATACGCTCAAGAGACTCTCCAGTTCGATAAAGGAACGGTGACGAGCTCATGACGTTCGGGACATTGATCGTTCGTAATCTTCGGCGGCATCCCCTGCGCGTCGTGCTGACTGCGCTCGGCATCGCCACGGTCATCCTCGCCTTCAATCTAATTGTCACGACGGTCCGCGCCTGGTACGCAGGCGTCGAGGCCTCGGTCCCGAACCGACTGATCACTCGCCAGGCCGCCTCGCTGTCCATTCATCTTCCGCTCGCCTATCGAGACCGTATCGCCGCGCTGGATGGAGTGACCGGCGTCAGCTACGCCAACTGGTTCGGCGGCGTCTACCGGGATGCCAAGGGATTCTTCCCGCAGTTCGCCGTTGAGCCGGCGTCGTTTCTGGACCTTCATCCAGAACTGTCTGTACCGGCAGCGGAGCGCCAAGCGTTTCTCACTGATCGAAGGGGATGTCTGATCGGTCGCCGGCTGGCAGCGCTCTACGGATGGAAAGTCGGCGATGTCATCGCGCTCAAAGGGACACTCTATCCCGGAGACTGGGAATTCGTCGTGCGCGGGATCTATCGCGGGGCCGACGCCGCCACGGATGAAACCTGGATGCTCCTGCGCTGGGATTATATGAACGAACGCCGACAGCAATTAGACCCCGATCGAGCCGGCACGGTCGGCTGGTACGTCATTCGCATTGCCGATCCCTCTCTCGCCGGGCGCGTGAGCCGATCGATCGATGCAGAATTTGCCAATTCCACTTCGGAGACCAGGACAGAAACCGAGCAAGCGTTTCAAGCCGGATTCGTCGCCATGTCCGGATCCATCATCAACGCACTGAAGCTGCTGGCGATCGTACTCAACGGCGTTACCTTGCTGGTGCTCGCCAACACCCTCGTGATGGCCGTGCGCGAACGCACGAAGGAGCTGGCCGTCCTGCGGACGCTCGGATTTCAGCCACGGCATCTGGCGGGCTTGGTCACGGGAGAAGCGCTGCTCATTGCGGTCATAGGCTCGGCCCTGGGCATTGCCATCACCATTCCCGCCTCACACCTGTATGGAACCCTCGTGGCCGCTAAACTGGGAAATTTCTTCCAACATTTGACCCTGTACCCGAGCACCTTGTTACTGAGCGCCTTCGTCACACTGGGGATCGCCGTCTGCGCGGCGGCATTTCCTATCGTGGCCCTGTTGCGCGACAAGGTTGCGGAGGACTTGCATAACGCCGGATAGGACCCTGATCCATGACACTTCTCTTGGCCTACAGTCTCCGAAACGTCTGGGTGCGGAGCAGTACGGCAGCGCTGACCATCGCGGGCCTGGCACTGGTCAGCCTGATCCTGCTGGCGGTCCTCATGCTGGGCAATGGATTGAACCGGGCATTGATCGAAAGCGGTTCACCGGACAATGTCCTTCTGCTGCGGAAAGGCGCGACCACGGAGATCGCGAGCGGGATCTACCGCGATCAAGCGCACATCGTGAGCACGCTCGCCGACATCGCGCGCACGCCCGGCGGCGCTCCCCTGGCGATCCCCGAATTGGTCGCCCTGATCAGCCTCGCAAAAAGCGGGACCGACTCCCCTGCCAATGTGGTGGTCCGAGGAACACAGCCGGAAGCCTTCGCGCTGCGTCCGCAGGTTCGGCTGACCCAGGGGCGCGCCTGGCAACCCGGCACGACTGAAATCGTCATCGGCGCTCAAATCGCCGCGCGCTTTCTCCGTGACGGTATCGGCACGCATCTACGTATCGGGAAACGGGACTGGCTCGTCGTCGGTATCGCGGAGGCGCAGGGCACCGCCTTTGAGTCCGAGATTTGGGGCGACGTCGACCAACTCATGTCCGCGTATGGACGGGACTCCTACTCGTCGCTCACCTTACGTCTCTCCAGCCTGTCGGCCTTTCACGCGCTGGATGCCGCCATCGCGGCAGACACCAGACTCCTGCTGCAAGTGAAACGAGAACGCGAGTATTACCTCGAGAAATCGCTGGCGATGGCCACCTTCATTCGCCTCCTGGGCTTCACCTTCACCTTCATCTTTGCCGTGGGCGCGGTCCTGGGAGGCACCATGACCATGTACGGCGCCGTCGCGTCCCGCACAAGGGAGATCGGGATGCTGAGGGCGCTGGGATTCAAGCCGCGCCAAATTCTCTCGGCCTTCTTGTTTGAGTCCCTGCTGCTCGGCGCCTTGGCCGGGCTGTTGGCAATCGGCGGCGGCACGGCCTTGCAGTTTGTCACGCTCTCGACGATGAACTTCAGCACGTTCTCAGAACTCGCCTTTCGCCTAACACTGACTCCCGCCTCCGCTCTGATTACGATGGCGTTTGCGCTGGGCATCAGCATGATCGGCGGAATCCCTCCGGCGGTTCGGGCAGCCCGCTTGTCTGTCGCCGCCGCATTACGCGCCCCCGGCCGATAACCCGTCCCCCTCTCTTCCTCGGCAAACGAATCGGTCTTGGATCGGAGCATGAGGGCAATGAGCATACGATTCCAGCACCTGAACATGGCGTCCGAATCGCAACCGGCGTAGGTAGCTGCATGTGACATATGCGTGTGACTACAGATACCGGTGTTGCGGTGGCATTCCAATTTATTGGAGGAGGGACACATGAAGGGAATAGCACAGACGATGCACCGAACGGTTTGGAGCTTCTTACTGTGCAGCTTGCTCGCACTCAACGCTCAGGCGGCAACAGTGTATGATGAAGCCCTGCGGGGCGACCTCTCCAACGACCACCTACACCCCACTGCTGTAACCCTCGGGGTCGGGCAGAACCTGATCTTGGGTTCTACCGTTCACCAGCCTTCGCTGGATCGAGATTTTTTCACGGTGACCATCGGTGCAGGCCACGCGTTGAATGCTATCGTGTTGTCGAGCTATACGACCACCGACGACCAGTCGTTCTTCGGCCTGGCCCGTGGAAGCGACTTTAAGACGTTAGGGTTCAGTAGCCTCTCAGGGTGGGCCCTGATCGGCACACTGCCCGGACTTTCAGTCGGGGACAATCTGCTCGACTTCGTTGCCGATGGCCCGATTGGGCCAGGAGCCTATAGTTTCTGGCTTCAGGAAACAGAGGGAACGACAACCTACACGCTGGATTACCAAGTCGCTCCCGTTCCAATTCCAGCTGCGCTGCCGCTGTTTTTGTCCGGCCTGTTGGGCATCGGAGCGATGGCTCGCAAGGTGCGATACACAATGCGATGAATGTGACCGCAGTGGTACCTCCACGTGCGGAGTCATCGGCTGAGCTGAAAAGGCGCCAGGTGCGCGGATGGTTCGATCTCACAACAGCGTCAACGTAAATACCCCGAGCCGCTTCACGGGAGCAGCAATGTCTTTTTTCGATCTCGGGCACCATACCTTTTCACAGGTTTACCGACAGCGTGACATCCAAAAAGCGAGACGCGCGGTTGAACGCATCTGCAAGAATGTCCGGCCCGAAGACAATGCGTGGCGCACCCGTATCACCCCTCTTTCAGCTCTACCTGAGCACCGCAACCCTGGGCTCAGGCCCGATTCCCTTTGAGAGATTCCGTTTCTGATTGGGGAACTTCCGACCCTTTCAGAAGCGCTGAAAGAGTTCGTTCTGCATCAGCCGTTATGGGACATTGCAAAAGCGCTACTCGGTTCAAACGATGTCGTCTATCATTTTTCGAATGTCACCAGAAAACCGGCCCGGGTCGGCCCCAATCTCTCCTGGCATCGCGATTACCCAAACCGCTACATCTGCCCGGCCAAGGCGTGCACGTTCCTCCGGGCGTTGATTCCGCTTGAAGGAATGTATGACGCAAACGGTTGCACGGAAGCTCTTCCCCAAAGCCATACCATCACCGATGAGGAAGCGATTCAGGAGGAAAAGAACAAGGCTTTCGATTTGCGCCAAATCGTCTCTCTCAACGCGGAGGCGGGAGACGTGGTGATAATTCACTCAAAGCTGTTGCACGGCGGACGAGAGAACCGATCAACGCGGGAAAGAAATCTGGTGGTGATTCAATTGGGCGTGAACACCGATACGTTTCTGCACTGGAACGCAGAACGCTTTTCAGGTCTTACCAGAGAGGCGATCTTAGAGGAACAATACTCCAATGCATGCCTGTGAATCGCATCGAGATCGTACGGCGGCAACGTATGGCACTCACTTCATGAAGACACGATTGCGCGGGATGAGTCCTGCCGCGATCTACACGCACATCTTTGTCGGGAGTGAAGACCGCTTTGCACCCTATTGCATAACGCCTAAAGCGACGCTCGTTGCCGGTTCTCGTAATTCACCCACACCATAAAACGGCCCTCCCCTCACCGCATACCACCCGTCGACAACTCCAATCTCCGTTACAACTGCCTAGCAGACCCCAAACTCGTAGCGCGTATCTCGATCGAACACAGTTATCTGAAACACACTTCAGCGGGACATCTGGAAAGAGAACATGCGCACCAGGCGGCTAAACATAGCCACAGGACGGCGGAACCCTGTATATGAGTTTGAGAATTGATCTCAATTGTTCAGAAAGTCGTTCCCATGGCACCTCTCGATCATAACCACGCACTGCTCACGGATCTTCAGTCGGCCTTTCTGTCGCAAGACCGGGCATTGTCATGGGCCTGTTCTGTCTGCTTTCACACCATGGCACTGGCGGTGGCTGCGGTCTCTGCGGTCTCACTGAGGGAAGTCCCCCAGGCCCCGACTCTCGTGTCCCACATGGAGTTCCTTCTTACCGATCCGCAAAGCGAAGCGGACCAGACGGCCTCCCCTGATTCGCTCGGTTCAGCCAATCCGGCGGCATCCCAAGAAACGGCCGCCCTTGCTGAAGATTCCTCACCGGTCACGTCCCCCCCGCCTCCTTCAATCCAGGCATCTTCTGCAGAAGTGGTTGAACCACACCCCGTCAACGAACCATCGAAGGTTCAACCAATGGAGCGGCAGGTCACCCCTGCCGCACCGGCACTGCACACGACAGCAAAATCTACCGCCGCGAGTGATCCCGTTCCCATGGACGGTCCGATGCCAATCAAACGGCCGATTGAGCCCATGCCGCCTCTGAATGAATCCCGTCCGCCCACCGACTGGTCTCCCTCCGATGCGAAGACGAGCCCCGTCACGGAGACCGTCGCCACGAATGTCCACGATCACGCGGAGCTGTCGTCGCCTGTTCCACCGGAGCGTGCGCAGCATCCTGTCGAGGCAAGCGCCAGCGTCGCGCCGGCGTCACCGCACAATAAGGAGGCGGCCTCCTTGCCGCAAACAGATCTCGCATCTGCGACCGATTCACAAACCGGTGATTCAGGCTCCTCCGCCACTTCCTCCTCGGACACCGTCGCTCTGAACCATCCAACGATCGCACGGGCGGTTCCGGCGACACAGCACTTGGCATGGCTGACGGAATTGCTGAGACGACAGATCCTGAGCCTCCAAGCCTATCCCCATAGGGCTCGCACACAAGGCTGGGAAGGGATCGTCATTGTCAAAACCACGATCAAGAGCGATGGCACCCTGGTTGAAGCGGTAGTCACGAAAAGTTCGGGGTACGACGCGCTTGACGAGGATGCGCTGCAACTGATGCATCGAGTCTGTCCGATTCATTTGCCGCGAGACCTTGGGCAGTCCCAAATCGCGGTCATGATTCCCATCCGTTACAGACTCGATGAATTCAACTGACTCGACTGGTGCATGAAGGAGGGAACGACATGTTCACATTCAGACAAACGACAGGAAGTCTGGCCATCCTGTTCATCTTCGGCATCGGCTGGATGCCGGCCCATGCCGCACCTGTGCCCAAGGTCGGTTTCCTCGTCGTCGCTCCTGACCGCGGGTTCCTCGGCAATCAGGAAATCCGCTCGCTCGTCGCGGAGTTCAAGAAATCCTACCCCGCCGCGCTCGGGTTGATCGGGAAAGACTACACCGGGGTGCAGGGCGAATATGCCGCATATCTCACCCGTGCAGCCCAGGAGTTGAAACAGAACGGCGTCACGGAGATCGTCGCCATTCCGCTGTTTCTGTCTGACGCCGATCCGCTGCTCACGCGAATCAGACCGCTCATAGCGGCCTATTCTGGGGAGCTACCCGTGCGGTGGGCGCCGGCGATGGCGCACGACTATCTGATCGGGCAAATCGTGCTCGACCGTATCGCTGCGCTCAGCGCGGCCTCTGAATCGGATCGATTGATCCTCGTCGGCGCCGGCGCAACGGACGAGGCCAATGAACACCGGTTGAAAGCCGACCTGGAACATCTCCTGGCCTACGTCGCGCGATACCGATCCTTCCGCGAGACAGACGTCGTCGTGTACTACGAGCGCGACGCGACTAATGCCGAACAGAAAAACAAGGACATCAAAGCCCACCTTTTGTCCCGAATGGCGAAACAAGGCCGGACCCTGTTGGTGCCCGTCTTCATCGGCCCGAAATTCGATTACTCCATGTCGCTGGCAGCCTGGATGGATGCCCAATTCAAGCATACCAATGCGGCCTATAAGCCGGACGAATTGCTGCCTCACCCGAACGCCCTCTTGTGGTTGAAAAAGACGGCCAACCGCGAGACCGCCTTAGCCTCGAACGAGATTGGCGTCGTAATCATGCCTCACGGGTCAACCCAGCCCTGGAACGACGCCGTTGAAACAACCATCACGCCACTCAGGTCCAAGTATCCGATCGAGATGGCCTATGGCATGGGCGATCCGCATATCATTCAGGACGCCGTCTCCCGTCTTGAGCAGCAGGGAATCAGACGGATCGTTTTTGTCCGAATGTATGCCTTGGATCACCATATGAAACCGGTCACGGACTACATTCTCGGCCTGGCCGAGAGTGCCCCTGCAGGCGGACACGATCATGCGTCTGAGGTCCCGCCTCAAGTCAGAACAGCCGCGCTCTTCTCCACCTTCGGAGGCTACGAGCAGAATCCGGAGATCGCCCTCGTTCTGCACAAACGGATCGCCGAGCTGAGCAAAGACCCAGCCAATGAGACCGTGGTGCTGCTGGCGCACGGCGAGGGCACTGACGAGGGGGATGCTCAATGGATTTCCGTCATGAATCAGAACATCGCCCGGCTTCGCCTGGACCCTCACTGCGCCAAACTGAAAGCCATCACGGCGCTGACTGTCAGAGAAGACTGGCCCAAGGAACGGGAGCAGGCGGTTGCTGCCGTCCGCACAATGATCGAAGAAGCGAGCAAACAGGGACGCGTGCTCGTCATCGCCAATCGCCTGTACGGATCGGGGCCTTACAAGACCATGCTCAGCGGGTTGAATTTTGAGTTGAGTGAAAAGGGGTTGGTCGATCCCGTGCTCACGCGATGGCTGGAGGACGGGCTGACGCGCATGACGGCGGAGTTGATCCCGTCAAAAAGCGAACAATCCGCCGCCGCCCATCCCTAGTCGTCTTTGTTCATGTCCATTCGCCGCGCACGCGCCGACAGGACGAGAGACGGGGTTTCGGAACAAGGCCGGGAGCGTTCCGAGCGGAATGAATCAGGAAGACCACGGGTTGAGGATCGCAAACAGGCAGCCACCCTCACGGGCCATCCGGCTGCGCACCGCGGGCGAAGACAAAGGACAAGACCGTATGTCGACACGGGTAGATAACGCCGAAGTTAAGTCGCGGCTCTCCGCGTTGTATGACGAGCTCATTACGCACGACGGGTTCGCGGAGATGTCCGTGGAGATCCGCCTCCTCAAGCGCGGACAGAAAGAAGTGATCCTCCATTGCGGCAGGCAATACCGGTTCGTCATCAACTGCCCTGACGCCCCAGGGCGATAACGAAAGGAGGGCTGAGGGCTTCGGCATGTTTTTGTTACCGACGTTGAGGCAGGCGGTGCGGGGCCGCTGCTTTATTTTGACAGCCGCCGGCCGTATTCCGGCCTCAGCGAGTGAGGCGGTGAAGGCCAATCAGTGAAAGGGATTCTTGCCATGAACAACAGAACGTCACTTTTTACAGGGGGCCTGCTCGGCCTGGGGCTCTTGCTGGCCGCCGGCCAGCCGGCGCATGCCGTGCAGGCCGTTTGGGACGGCGCGTATACGCAGGTGGGGCCGCACTATGCCGAATGGAACGCGTTCAACGACAACATTCCTGGTGGGAATATTCAGGACAACACACCGGATGTCAGCCATATCGGCGGCGGGAACATCTACAGCCCTTCCTCTCCAACAGCGTTTACCCTGACGGCAGGCAATCTGGGCAGCGGAACGTCTAACGTGTTTCTGCGGGTCGCCACCGTGGGCGCGTTCGATACCACGCTCAACCAGAGTCTCACCGGGTTCACGCTGAACGGCGTCTCCGGCGCCTACTCGCAGTTGTTCAACGAAACCATCACCGGCGGATTCGGCGGGAACGAAGTCGAAGGCCTTGTGAGCTGGCTGGGTGTGACGCACACCGGATCGTTGAATATCGCGTTCCACGCCATCGGCAGCAGCGTGAGCCTGGACCAGCTTTCCCTTGATGTGGCCCCGGTGCCATTACCCGCCGCAGTGTACCTGATGGGTTCTGGACTTGCGGGAATCGCGGCCATGGCTCGGCGCAGACAGCGAGCCGTCTAAGGATCCTGGTCTATTCCGCATAGGAGTGGCCGCCTGCCGAAGGGCGGCCATGCGAATGCGTATATGCAGCATGAATTGCGCACACTGGGGAATTGTCATGACGGTCGTGGCACTGCTGCATGCATGGCCTGTTCAGGGGGGGGCGGCGGATATTCGTCCGTTGCCCAACCCGCTGCCCGCAGATCAGGAACGCCGGAGTATCGCCGCGAGCAGCCCAGCGCCAGCGGCGCTGAGCCAAGCCACGACCGCGGAACAGAACCGTGGGGAGAGCCGATCGCACATGACAGAGCGCAATGACACTGCGGCTGCGCGGCCATCGATGGAGACGCCGAGTCTTGAGCAAGGAGACACGCTGATGATCGCGGAAGTGGAAGTGACAGGGAGACGCGAGGCCGTCGAATTCGATCCGACGCGCTCGCGCACGACCCTGACCGCCAAGGAACTAGAACGCCGGCAGTCGGACAATGTCTTCACGGTGCTCCAGGATACCCCCGGCGTCTCGGTCAACGGCGGACCGCTCGCCAGCGGCATGAAATTCAACATTCGCGGTTTCAGTGACTCAGAAGACGTGCTGATCAAGCTCGACGGCGCCATGCGCAATTTCGAGAAGTACCGCTTCGGCAGCGGCGTCTTCATCGAGCCTGAATTATTGAAAGCCATCGAGGTGACACGCGGGCCGGCGGGCGCGCTGCAAGGCTCCGGCGCGATCGGCGGAGTGGTGGAGATGCGGACCAAGGACGCCGCCGACCTCCTGGCGCCCGGGGATCGCGCAGGCGCGCGCATCAAGAGCGGGTGGTCCAGCAACAATGACGAAAAGCTTGGATCGGCGAGTGTCTATGGCGTCGTGCTCGATTCGATCGATCTCCTCGCCAATTTCACCCGGCGCTGGTCTGGCGACATCACCACGGCGAGCGGCGACCCATTAAAAAACACGAAGTCGAACCGCTTGAGCGGATTGGCAAAGGCGACGTACCGCCCGCGGCCCGGCGCATCGATCACCTTCGCAGAGACGTACTCCCAGGAAAGCACCTTGCAGCCCTTTGACGCCACGATCGGTATTCCCGGGGTGTTTGGATTTGTGCGGCGAGCCGTGACCGACAGCACTCCCACCGCCAATTTCGAATACACGCCGGCCTCGCACACGCTTGCGCCCTGGATCAATCTCAGAGGCACGCTCGGTCATACGAGCACCAGCGTCACCGATTCCGATAGACAAAATGCCAAAGGCGTGTTGATCCCGAACTCGCCTACAAATTTCTTCGACTACCGGATTCTGACGCTCGATCTGAGAAACACCTCTATGCTGCGCATCAACCCCGTGCGCAATGCGCTCACCTACGGCATCCAATACAACCACAACAGCCGCACGACCAAGACCGAGCAGGTCAGCCCCGTCGGACGACAGACCGTGGACAACCTGAGTCAGCCGTCAGGTCTCAAGTCCAATCTGGCCTTCATGGTGGAGGATCGACTGGAGATCGGCGACATGACTTTCACCGCCGGCCTCCGCCACGACCAGTATGCCGTCGAGGTCAACGCACAAGAGACTCGCACTCTGTTGCAAACCGAAGGCCGCAGCCCGCGCATTGAATTCGCGAAGACCGTGCCCAGCGCCGGCATTGCATGGAACATGCTGGGCGGCCCCCTGACCATTTTCTACAATTATGCGGAAGCGTTCCGGCCGCCGCTTGTCGACGAATTGTTCACGCAAGGCGGATTCAGCCGTTGTCAGCCTTTATATTTCGGTGCGCTCGCGCCGGATTCCAGAGTCTGCGGCGATCGCTACAGGCCCGAGACATCGCGGAACCATGAAGTCGGCCTGTCGCTCAACTATCCCCGCCTATTCGCCGGCGTCGATGCGCTCACGGCGAAAGTGGTGGTGTACCGCAACCGCGTTCAACACATCCTCGAATCGCTCGCGGCGCGGACGTCGAGCGGAGTGCTCTGCGATCCGTTCAATAGTTTGGGACAGGGCAATACCGTCTGCACGCACCTCACGCAAGACGGGCAAGAGCATCGGGAAGGGATTGAGTTCGAGCTTGGGTTTCGGACGGAACACTGGTTCAGCAACCTGAACCTCGCCGCCGTACGCGGCAAGCAAGTCTGCGAGGGCGAACGCGCGATGTACGACATCCCCGGCAATACCTTGGTGTTCACCCTCGGGCGCAGCGATTTGGGAAACCGGCTCGAATACGGGTATCGCATCCGCGCCGTCGGTCCCCGCCGAGTGATCACCGGCTCCAGCGCCCAAATCGCCTCCCCCTGCAACACCGGCCTCACGATCGGGGACCAGGCCGGGTATCTCCTGCACAATCTGTTTGCGGCATACCGGCCCCATCAGATGCTCAGCCTGAACCTGACTCTCGATAATTTCACCAACACTCGGTACTTCCTCAACGATGGCTTTGGTGGAGGAATCGGCCAGGAGGCACCGGGCTACAACCTGCGCGTCTTCGCGTCACTGTCGTTCTGATGATCTATGGCAACAGACACCACTATGCGTTCACACAAACCGCCGCGAAGCCAGGCCAGAAGCAAGGTCATGGACGGCGCACTCGCCCCCATGGACCCGGCCATACGTCCGACAACTGTCACCCTCCCATCGGTGACGAAATGCACACCATGCAAACGTTCTGAAACTGACACAAGGAACCGAATGAAACACCCGCACGACTCTCTACGCCGGATCAACGCGCAGCCCAGGGTCAATTCGCTCTGTCTGGTTGGGGCGCTGCTCTTACTTAGCCTCACCAGTATTGAGACGCACGCTTCCGGGATATTGCCGGTCGACGAAGGGGCCGGATCCGTCGGCTTCGCGTCCGACACACAGCCCTGGCTTATCAGCCATCGCCTGCCCGAAAAGACCGAGACGCAGGATGCCGCGCTCGTGCTTCACGAGCGACCGGAGAACATGGCCCCCGTAGTGCCGGCGTCGCGCCAGAATCCCGCTGCGGATACCGGAAGACCGTCTCATTGGATCGATCAATGCTCCCCCCGGTTCACCTTCGATCGGTCTCTTCAAGATGTCGCGTATTCCAGTCCTGCACAGCCGCACGCTGGAGCGATCGACGCAGGAAGCAATGCACCGGCAGTGCCGATTTCTACGCCTCCGTCTTCAGGCCTTCTCTTCATGACAGCGTTGGTGGGGATGCTGGGGACCGTGACCGCGGTGCGGGGAGAGGCGCGCTTCAAGCGAGCCGTGCCTGCGTCCGACCTTGCCCCGCCTCGGCGAGGCGCGGCCGTGCCGATTGTCGTGCTCACATCCGACGGTGGGTTGGCCACCCAGCTGGAAGGGTATTTACATCGCGCGGGCTATGAAGCCCGAGTGGCAGCCACACCCAGCGAGATCGTTGCCCTCACGGATCCGGCGTCGCTCTTGTTGGTGTTGGTGGATTGCCGGACCCACGATTGGGACATGCTTCGGACAGATTCCTCACTGCGCCATGTCCTGCTGATGGCCGTCGTTCCTCCCGACTGCTTCTACACCGAGTGCCATGTGATCGCGGACCTAGAACGAGGGATGGACGGCATCTACGAGATGCACGACGGGCATCGCCTGTTCATCGCCAAGGTCGGCGCCTATCTCCGGCGGGCGCGATGCGCGAGCGCGCGGCGAGGCGTCCATCATGTGGGCGCCATTGAGCTGGACGGCGATGCGCACGAGGTGACCATTGCCGGACGGCCGGTGAAGCTCACCACCAAGCCTTTCGCCATTCTCAGCGTCCTCATGCGGGAACCATCCAAGGTATTCAGCCGAAGCAAATTGATCGATCTTGTATGGGGGCCAGACATTGCAGTCGGCGAACACACCGTAGATGTCCATGTGCACGTGCTTCGGCAGCTGCTGGATCGTGAGCCACACTGCCGTTGCGAGCTGCTGACAATCAATCGGATCGGCTTCACCTTGAGACCGGTCGCCGCCGCCGGATCAATCCGAACGAACAGGCTCCGTCCCATATCCCACGCCAGCTCCGATTCACAAGCACACGCACGAACGACGCCGGGAACTATGTCGAAGCACGTGGCAGCGCGGGCGCATCGACTCTTGATGGGGCCGCCGCTCAATACCACGGCGAGCGCATGCATTGCGGCGCCCTGCGGATGACGATTTGAACTCCCATTACTCACACAGGAGGTAGCACATGCCGGTCAAGATGATAGTCTTCTTCTCTGCGCTTCTGATGACAGTTGCTCCATGGGCAGCCCTGGCGGCGCCTACAACTCTTCCTTCATCTTCCAGCGCACCAAGGATCGGGGTCCTCCTGGTCAACCACGGGTCCAGATCCGTGACGTGGCGCCAATCCTTGCTCCAACTTGAAGCCCAGGTCGCTCCGACGATCATGCAGGGCCACGCAGTCCAGTCCGTTAAAACCGCGTTCATGGAATACACGGAGCCGTCCATCGCCACTCGCATGAAAGAATTCGATCACGAAGGATTCACCGACGTCATCATTGTGCCGGTCTTCTTGACCGTCAGCCCCCATACCTTTGACGACATTCCCACCATTGTGGGACTGAAGGAAGATCCGCATTCCATGCAGCAGCTCAAGATTGAAAATATCCAGCGGTACTCTCCGAAAGCCAAACCTCACATTACCCCGCCGCTCGACTTTACAGACATCCTTCAGAAGAACCTCCTCAGACGAGTGACGGCTCTCTCACACAATCCGGCTGATGAGGGTCTCGTGCTGATTGGATACGGCGATGAGACCTACGACAAGGAATGGGTTGAGCTCTTCAACAAAGCGGCAGGCTACGTCAGAGAGCATACGGGCATTACGGGATATTCCTACGGCTGGTGCGGCCATATCGCGAACTATAAACCTGAAGAGACGACTGCGGCCATCAACTCGGTCCTCAAAACGTCAGGCACAGCCCTCGTCATCCCTGTGCTGGTTGCGCACGACGAACAGTTTCAAATTAAGATTATCGGCGATGGGATCGCCAAAGTCCCCGACAGTAAAAAGCGTGTGCAATATAGACCGGATTCCATTCTGCCCGATCCGAACATCGAGCGATGGGTGGTCGCGGTCACCGACGAGTATGTGCGGAAGATTCAACCGCAAGTCTCCAGAGTGAACTGATGCTGAAATGGATGACAACCAGACTCCGCTGGCCGGGACCGGACGCCATCACGCGCTTCAACATGGCGGCGCACAGGGACATCGGATATGCCTGCGCCTCTCTGATTCTGGCCTATTGCCTGTCAGGCATTGCCCTCAATCATATCGGCGATTGGAATCCTGATTTCATCGTGTCGAGACAGTCGATCTCGTTGCCTCATCCCTTCGCGAAAGAAGACATTACACAAGAACGAATCGCGGAGTTTGGACAACTGGTCCAGGAAGAGAACTACAAGGTCTACGATTTCCCGACCTCCGACCAGGTCAAAATCTATTATGACAACGCGTCGCTTCATCTGCATTTCGCGGACGGACGCGGCACCTATGAGAAAGTCTCTCGGAGACCGGTTTTATATCAGGTCAACGCCTTGCACTTGAATCGCCTCAAAGGATGGAAATGGGCGGCGGACGCGTTTGCACTGATCTTGATTATCCTCAGCTTTACAGGATTGTTCCTTTTGAAAGGCAAGTATGGAATGGCGCGCAGAGGGAAATGGCTGGTTGCCGTCGGCATGCTGCCGCCGTTGCTGGCGCTGCTGCTGTTTGAGCTGAAGTGAGGGATCTTGTCGAGATCGGTCGAGCATCCCCCTTCGAACATATCCTTCCCGAGCAAAGAGGCGCGATTCGTAGTATCCCGCCTCTTTGCGGCGGGGGGCCTCAGTCCTCCTGGGTCCCCCCGCCCTATTATTTCTTGGATTGGACCGCACAAGAATCTGTGAGCCGTTTCAGCGATAACAAAAGGGCGGATGGGGTCACCCCACCCGCCCTTTGTTCACTACCGGTCGGCCTTGAGAGGCACGGACAACCGCTCCATCTCCAGGCGCTTCATACCGAGAAACGGTTTACGACTTAATCTGCTCGGCGAGATACCCCGTCAACCCCACCTGGGCGATCGTGGTGAGTTGTCGCTCAAAGTAATCGACATGTTCTTCTGAATCCACCACCATCTCTTCCAACTTCTGGCGGGTAGTAAAGTCTCCGACTGCGGTCGCATGAACGATCGCCTTCCGCAGCATCTCCACATCTTCCCGTTCAAACGCCAGGTTGGTCTCGAAAAGACCTTGCACCGACTGACTCCCCTTTACCTCGTCTAACTTCCCAACATCCGGCTGGCCGCCCAGATACAGCATATGACGAACCAGCTGCGAGGAATGAGTGACTTCTTCCGTATACAAATGTTGAAACTTATCGGCCAATCGTTCATAGCCCCAGTGACGGCACAGCTCTGCGTGCAACAGATATTGATGCACCGCAGTTAACTCGGCGGTCAGGATGGTTCCAAGCTGATCGAGAATCCCCTCTTTGGCTTTCATAACATTCCCTTTGTTTTAGCGCACGGACTGTTGTCGTGGCCTGAACTAGCCTTCCTTCGTGATCTGCTCGGCAAGATACATCTCCAGGCCGACCTGCTTGATCGTTTCCATCTGCGTTTCGATCCAATCGATGTGCGCATCCACATCTTTCGCCATTTCTTCGAGCATATGGCGGGTCGTGAAGTCGGTCACCTTCATGCAATGCACGACGCCTTCATTCAGCAGCGTCAGCATTTCCTGCTCGGCCGCCAGATCCAGCTTGAACTGTTCCGGCACCGTCTCGCCGACATGCACCGTATTCATGCGCTGCACGTTCGGCACGCCTTCGAGATAGAGGATGTGCCCGATGAGTTCGTCGGCATCTTTCATTTCATCGATGCTGCGCTCGCGCACCTTATGCTGCAACCGTTCAAAGCCCCAGTTCTCGCACATCTTGGCATGCACAAAATACTGATTGATGGCCGTCAGGTCGGCCGTCAGCACCTTATTCAGAATATTGATGACGCCCTCTTTTGCTTTCATAGTGTGTTCCCCCTTTCAGAATGTGAGTGAGCCATCGGATCAGAAGCTCGCGCTATCAGATGACGTCATACGAATAGCTTCATTATCGTCCGCAGCAAAGCGGTCGTCAACCAAGGAGATTCTGATTGAGAGAGAAAAAAGTTGAGCGTGATGAGTCTGCTTCTCAGTTTCGACGGAAGAAGAGTCGGTGCATGACGCGCATCGCCGCCACCAGATTACGGAAACTGTTTACCGCTATCCGGCCTCACGATAGCCACATTCTTCATTGCGGCACTGCACGCTTCGCCCCGCCTGCTTGCTGACTTTTTCAATCAGGAACGGCGCGTGGCAGGTTGGACAGGTTTTATTGATCGGACGATCCCACAGCGCATACTCGCACTTGGGATAGTTGCCGCACGCAAAAAATGATCGTCCTTTTTTCGTGCGCTTCTGGACCAAATCTCCGCCGCAGTCCGGCTGCGGACATTTCACGCCTAGCGCGAGCGGTTTAGTGGTTTTACATTCGGGATAGGCCGAGCAAGCAATGAACTTGCCGAACCGCCCGGTCTTCACCACCATGCCACTCCCGCACTTGTCGCACTTCTGATCGGTCGTCAGTTCAATTTTCGGGACGATCTTAATCGTGCCGTCTTCGAGCTTCTGGAAATTTTGCGTGTTCTTGCAGGGAGGATCGGCTTTATAGGCCGGACAAGCCAGGAACTTTCCGTTTCGCCCCCACTTGATCTCCATCATCTTGCCGCATTTTTCACAGGGCACATCCGTGGGCGGCTCCACAATATCCTTCGGACCGGGAATCGTCTTCGCCCGCTCAAGTTCCTTGGTGAATGGCGTGTAAAAATCCCGTACCGCCGTGACCCAGGGCTTCGTTCCCCCTTCCACTTCGTCAAGCTGCTCCTCAAGCTGCGAGGTGAAGTCCACATTGATCAGCTCGGGGAACCCCTTCATCAAGTAATCGTGAACGGTCTTGCCGGTTTCCGTCGGCACTAACCGGCCCTCGGTTTTCTCCACGTACTTGCGGTCTTGAATCGTGGAAATGATGGCCGCATACGTGGAAGGGCGGCCGATTCCTTTTTCTTCCAATTCCTTGATCAACAGCGCTTCATTGTAGCGGGGAGGCGGCTGAGTGAAGTGTTGCTTTGACGTCAGTCCGATCGCCGATTCCCCCTCCTGTTGAACCAACCGCAGTTGTTCCCCTTCGGACAGAGCCGGAAGCTGGCGATCATTGTCGTCCTCCGCTTCCTGATCGGCTTTCGGCTTTTCAGTCGGCAGCTCTTTATCGACGCCTTCCATATAGACGATGGTGTGGCCGGGGAACTTGACGACCGTTCCAGTGGAACGAAAACCATACTTCACCGGCGTCCCCACCGGGGTCGAATCGATCCGAGTCACATCGAGAATAGCCGGCACCATTTGCGACGCGATGAATCGATTCCAGATCAACTTATAGAGATTGTATTGATCCTGGTCGAGATACTGGCGAATCGACTCCGGGTCGCGGGCCGCCGAGGTGGGCCGGACGGCTTCGTGCGCTTCCTGCGCGGCCTTCTGAGTCTTATAAATATTCGGCGTCGCCGGCAGATAGTCTGCCCCGAATCTTGCCTGAATGACTTCCCGCGCTTCGGCCATCGCTTCATTGGAAATGCGCGGCGAGTCGGTTCTCATATAGGTAATCAAACCGGTGGCTCCCTCAGCCCCAATCTCCATACCTTCGTAGAGCTGCTGCGCGAGGGTCATGGTCTTCTTAGGCGAGAAGTGCAGCTTTCTGGAGGCTTCCTGCTGGAGACGGCTGGTGATGAACGGCGCAACCGGGTTCCGCTTCTTCTCACGACGTTCGATGGATTCGACAACAAAGGCTTTCCCTTGAATATGCTCGACCACACGCGCCGCTTGTTCGCCGTTCTCGATCGACGCGGCTTCACCATTGATACTATGGAGCTTGGCTTCGAATGAGGGTGGATTGGTGCCGGACAACAACGCGACGATCGACCAATACTCTTCGGTCCTGAAGGCCTCCCGCTCCGCTTCGCGTTCGCAAATCAACCGCATGGCGACCGACTGCACGCGCCCCATACTGAGTCCGCGCCGAACCTTGGTCCACAAGAGCTGACTACCTTGATACCCGACGATGCGATCCAGAATACGGCGGGCCTGCTGCGCGTTGACCAGATTCATGTCGATTTCACCGGGCGACTCCAGCGCCCGCTTAACCGCCGTCTTGGTGATCTCGTTGAACAAGACGCGAAAGATCTTTCCGCCTTGTTTCTTTTTGGACTTGCCGAGCAACTCCTGCTCCAGATGCCAGGCAATCGCCTCCCCTTCGCGATCGGGGTCGGGCGCCAGATAAATCTTGTCGGCCTCTTCGGCTTTCTTTTTGATATCGGCCAACACTTTGGCCTTGCCCTTGATGGTGACGTACTGCGGCTCAAAATCATGTTCGAGATCGACGCCCAACTTACTCGTCGGAAGATCTTTGATATGGCCGACCGAGGCCATCACGGTGTATCCGCGGCCCAGATATTTCGTAATCGTTCTCGCCTTGGTCGGCGACTCAACGATGATCAACGATTTCGCCATAACATCTCCGTATTCAGCGCACGCGTTGTCCCATCACGTACCAAACTTTTCGACATCCTGCAACTGGAATGCACTCGGCCACGGATCAGCGACGCAGGTATTGCGGACCAGGCAGCTGCCGGACAAAGCCGCGGAGCTCCAGCGCCAGCATGGTCGCAGCGACCGTCGCGGCACTGAGTCCGGTCCGTTCAATCACGACGTCAACGGATTGCGCGACAGGAGAAAGAACCTCATAGATCCGCTGTTCCTCCGGCCCTAATTCGCCACGCACCGATGCACCCGTCACTCCGCTCACCATACGGACACGGACAGCGGGCTCCACTTGCGGCAACAACTCCTCTATCATATCCGCCGCACACTCGATCAATCTGGCCCCTTGCTTGATCAATCCATTCGACCCGCGGCACCGTGCTTCTTTGACAGACCCCGGAAGGGCAAACACTTCGCGCCCCTGCTCCAACGCCAATTTGGCAGTGATGAGCGATCCGCTGTTCATCGCCGCCTCCGCCACGAGCACCCCGACGGATAACCCGCTGATGATCCGATTCCGTCTCGGGAAATGATGGCTCTGCGGCGGCGATCCTACGGGAAGTTCCGCCAGCACCGCTCCCTGTGCCTCAATCTGTCTGCGCAACTGATCATGTTCAGGTGGATAAGTTTGATCCACTCCGCAGCCGAGGACGGCAATCGTGCGCCCCTGTCCGGCCAGCGCGCCACGATGAGCCGCAGCATCGATCCCCCGCGCCATCCCGCTGACAATAGTCCAGCCCCCTCGCGCTAACTCCTGAGCAATTTCTTCCGTAAGGGCCTTCCCGGCAGAGGTGGCCGATCGCCCACCGACGATCGCCAGCGCTGCCCCATCTTGTTCATGCAGCGCACCCGTGTAATACAACAAGGGCGGCGGATCGGGAATGGCCTTCAGGCGCTTCGGATACAAGGGATCGGTCAGCGTGACGACCTGAATAGCAAGCCGTTCGACCAGCGTCACTTGACGATCGATGAGATGACGAATCCTGAGATCCGCACCTCGCCTGATCGCCTCAGCGAGTTCCGCGCTGCACCCGATCCGCCTCAAGTCCCCCGACGGAGCCGCCAACGCGCCGGCCGGAGTCCCGAAGGCCTGCACCAATTTCAGGGCGGTGCGGTCACCCACTCCATCGATCGATTGCAGAAGAAGCCAGGATGTGAGCTGAGTGGAGTCCATGCGACAGACCTGCGCAGGAGGGCAATCTGTAACCGTGACATATACGCGGCCTGACCGCAGGCCTTCCTGGCCTCGCGATCAGGCAAGAAACACATGGGACACAGACGACCGTGCGATCTACAGCGTCACGAGGTCATACTGCTCAAGATGTAACTGATGGTCCGGTGTCACGATGATCTTCGCCGAACACTCGCGCTCCAGCATTTCGAGACCTTGGCGTTCTTCATCCTGGAGCAGCCCCGCAACGCTGGGATGCGCCCCGATGACGATCCGCTGACTCTCCCCCGATTCGCCGATCTTTCGAATCTCCCTGAAAATTTCGTAGGCGACCGTCGTCGGAGACTTGGTGTACCCTCGGCCTTCGCAGTAGTGGCACGGCTCGGACAAAGACCGCAGCAGGTCTTCGCGGACACGCTCCCGGGAAATTTCAATCAGTCCGAGGTCCGAAATCCTTGAGATTCGAGTCCGCGCTTTATCCGACGCCATGGCGTCCACCAGCGCGTGATAGACCTTGTCCCGATTTTTCTCCCGTTCCATGTCGATAAAGTCGACGATGATGATGCCGCCGATCCCGCGCAACTTCATCTGGTACGCCACTTCCTTGGCCGCTTCAAGATTATTGCGGAGAATCGTTTCTTCCTGATCCCGCTTACCGACAAATCGCCCCGTATTGACGTCGATGACCGTCATGGCTTCGGTGTGATCGATCACCAAGTGGCCGCCGGATTTCAGCCAGACCCTCCGGCTCGTCGCGCGGGTGATCTCTTGCTCGATACCAAGGTGATCGAAGAGGCTTTCATCTTTGTCATAGAAATGAATGCGGGAGGTCTGCTCCGGAGAGAACCGCTGCACGAAGTCCCGCACAGCCTCATACTCCTGGCGCGAATCGATCCATAGGCGATCCACCTTCTTCCCGAACAGATCGCGCACCACGCGAAAGCTGAGGCTCAAATCCGTATGCAGCAACGCCGGCGCGCTCAGCTTTTCCCGGTTGGTCAAAATGTCCTGCCACAGCACATGCAAGAAATCCACGTCGGATTTCAATTCGTCTTCCTTGACGCCTTCGCTCACCGTGCGCACGATGTACCCGCACCCTGGGCGGCGCACCCGGCGCATAATGTCTTTCAAGCGGGCGCGCTCCTCGTCCTTCGCAATCCGGCGAGACACGCCGATGTGCTCGACATTCGGCATAAAGACCAGATAGCGGCCGGGGAGCGACACATAAGTCGTCACGCGCGGCCCCTTCGTCCCGATGGGGCCTTTTGAGATCTGTACCATCAACTCCTGCCCCTCGGTCAGCAGTTGCTCGATGGGCTTGGCACTCTGGCGTTTCGGCCGAAGCATGTCCGCATCTTTATCATCATCGTCGTCGGTCGCATCCACCAGCGTATCGCCCGGCTCCGCTTCTTCCGAGAGGTCGGACACGTGCATGAACGCCGCTTTCTCCAAACCAATATCCACAAACGCCGCTTGCATGCCCGGCAGCACCTTCGCGACCTTGCCCTTGTACACGTTCCCGACGAAATCCTTATGTTTGGCCCGGTCGCCGAATAAATCCGTGACCACACCGCCATCCAACACCGCCACACGGGTTTCTTCCCGTGCGACCGAAATCGCAATCTCAATTCCCATAACTACTCCTTTAGTCTGCAAGCCCTAGAACGACGCAATGGGCGACAGACGCAGGCACAACGCCCAGGTCCGTCACATCCACCATCCGCGTCACATTCCAGCGACTCAATCCCACGCCTCACAACACTCCACTCATTCACACCGCTCAACACTCGTGTCTCCGCTCAATAGAACAAACTCAGCCGTCTCCGTTTGACGTTCAGCAACAATCCCAACGACGCCATGGTCATGATCGTCGCGCTGCCTCCGTAGCTCATCAAGGGCAGCGGAATTCCGACGATCGGGAACATCCCGGCCGTCATCCCGATATTCACCACGACGCAAAAGCACAACATGGCGACAATACCGGCAGCCAGGAGCGCGCCCAATTGATCTTTCGCCTTCGATGCAATCTCCAGAGAGAGCCAGATCAGTGCGACAAACAGCACCAACAATAGCAACACTCCCAAGAATCCCCATTCTTCCGCATAGACGGCAAACACAAAGTCTGTATGGCCCTCCGGAAGGAACTTCAGCTGGCTTTGCGTCCCTCCGTAGAGGCCCTTGCCCATCAGCTCGCCGGATCCGATCGCAATTCTAGACTGTAGGGCATGATAACCCTTTCCTCCCGGATCGTATTCCGGGTCGACGAAGGCCATAATGCGCTGTCGTTGATAATCATGCAAGGACCCCCAGACCCCTTCCCAGGCAAATGGGAACAGCATGACGATCAGGAGGAGAATGACGCCCAAGGCCTTTGAGCGCACGCCGACCATTAACAGCATGGCGGCATACACGGCCACGAAACTCAATCCGCTGCCTAAGTCGGGCTGTTTCAGGATCAAGACCAGACCGGGAAACATCAGCATGCCCGGCATAATCACCCGCTGCAACCACCCCACCCGAGGCGCCTTCGAATAGTAATGCGCCAACACGAGGATCAAGACCAGCTTGGCGAATTCGGAGGGCTGCACGCCAAACGGACCGAGCGAAATCCAGCGCTGCGCGCCTTTGCTGGTGCGCCCATCGACCAGCACAAATGCCAGCATGAGCAACACGACCCCGTAGAGCGGGTAGGCCAGCCGTGCGATGCGATGATAATCGGACACCAACATGAACACGAAAGCCGCACTGCCCATGAGAATCCAGGCCATCTGCTTGACGTAGTAGGGCGCAAGGCCCGCCTGCTGGCTGTGCGTCACGCTGTGGATCGACAGAACGCCGATCCCCAGGATAGAGAATACTAATGCCAAAAACCGATAGTCGAAACTATCGAGCCCCCGGCTGTCGGTCAGACGATCAATCATAAAAACTCACACACACCACCCATGGCGCCACGGTCACTGCGCTGGCGGGACAACCGCCGGCTCCTGCGCACTCAGCTTCATATAGGTCTCAATCACTTCTTTGGCCAGCGGCGCCGCCGCCGACCCACCGTGTCCCATATGCTCGGCCAACACCGCCACGGCAATCTTCGGAGCCTCGACCGGCGCAAACGCCACGAACCACGCATGATCACGAAACTTTTTGGGAATGTCTTTCTCCGCCCTCTTCTCTTTTCCCAGCGCCGCGACTTGCGCCGTCCCGGTTTTCCCCCCGATCGTCACGATCGAAGATTTTGCGCGAGTCGCCGTCCCTTCCGTCACCACCGCGGCCAATGCTTCTTTGATGATCCGAAACGTCTCCGGTTTGGCATGCGCCTTCCCCCGCGCAACCGCCGGCATCTCCTGTAAATTTCCAGTCGTGCGATCCATAATCGCCTGCACCAGACGCGGACGATAGCTCACGCCATCGTTGGCCACCGTGCCGATCATGCTGGCCATCTGCAAGGGCGTCACCGTGACATACCCCTGTCCGATCGCGGCAGAAATCGTTTCACCTGGCAGCCAGGCTTCTTTCTTCACCTTCAGTTTCCAAGCCGTGGAAGGAATCGACCCCACTCGCTCGGAAGGCAATTCAATGCCGGTCTCACGACCGAGGCCGAAGTCCTTGGCATACTCCGACATCGTATCGATCCCCATCCGCTGCCCGATGGTGTAAAAGTACACGTCGCAAGACTGGATAAGCGCCTTGTGAAGGTCGACATACCCATGACCGGTCGCTTTCCAATCGTGATAAATACGCTTGCCGAATTGGTACCCGCCCGTGCAGAGCACGGAACTCGACGGCGACATGGTATTGGATTCCAGGGCCGCGACGGCCATCGGCACTTTGAAGGTGGACCCGGGAGGATACTGTCCTTGCGACGCACGATTGTTGAGCGGGCGTCTCTCATCCTGGACGATCTCCACCCACTGCTTCGGCGTGAGCTCGCGCGACATAATATTCGGATCGAATCCCGGCCGGCTCGCCATAGCCAGGACGTCGCCGCTCGTAGGATCCAGGGCGACAATCGCACCGGATTCGTCCCCCAATAAATCCTCCGCCACCTTTTGTAGCTTAATATCAATCGTGAGATAGAGATCGTTTCCGGCGAGCGGCTTATCCACCAACACCGTCCGCTTCTCGTGGCCTAAGGCATCCACTTCGACGCTTTTTTGTCCGGCCTGGCCGCGCACGTGACGATCAAACGACTTCTCCACTCCATATTGCCCGACCACGCTGCCCTGATGGAGATCCGCGAATTCCGGCTTCTCCAATTGCTCAGGAGAAATTTCTCCGACGTACCCAAGGAGATGCGCGGCGGCCATACCGCCGGGATAGTTCCGCTGCGACTCCACCTGAATCATGACACCCGGAAGATCAAGCCGGTGGGATTCGATTACGGTGGCATCGCGCAAGGTCAACCGGTCTTTTACTTTTTTCGGCAGCATCTTACTGCCCCGCACCGCCAGTTTTTTCCGGATCATGGCCGGATCGAGTCCCAGCAAGTCCGCCAGATTCTGAATCAACCCCTCCCGATCCTTGACGTCTTCCAACGTTACGTAGAGGCTAAAGCTCGGCACGTTATTCGCGAGTAAAACCCCGTGGCGATCGTAGATCAGCCCCCTGGCCGGCTCCAGCAGCACCGAGCGGGTACGATTATTCTCCGAGAGGTCGCGGTAGTATGGGCCTTCACGAATCTGCAAATGCCACAACCGGACCGCCAGGAGCCCGACGACCAGGAGCAGTCCCACACGCAGCAGCATGAGCCGCCGCTGTAACTCTCCGAGTTCAGACTCATGGGTACTACTGGTCGCCACGATAACTCCTAGAACTCTCGCCCCTCTGCCAGCCGGTCAAGATTCAACCGGCTCCAGATCAGCCAATAACACAGTCCTCCGACCACCGCATCGAAACAGGCTTGCGGCATGAGGATCGTCCGAATCATCCACCAAACATCCTGCTGATCATTCGGTTTGAGCGACCAGATGATCATCAGACTCGACAAGGTAGACGCGACAACAAGGCCGCTGACCAACACCAACGGATTGATCTGGGCTACCTGGCGACCGACCAGTCCGGCAAGAAATCCCACCGTCCCCTTGGTCACCATACTTGTCGCAAGGTCGGTGGCGGAAAACAAACTCATGGCCCATCCTACGAAGAGCCCGACGATCAACCCTTCCAATTCACCAGACAGGAGACCGATAAAGCAGACCGCCACAAGACCGAGATCCGGTTTGACACCCCACACACTGAGGTACGGAAGCACCGTGGCGTGCACCGCCACCAGGACAGCGACGGCACAGGCATACACGACAATCTTCACGGTTTGGCTTTCGGAAGAAGCGCATCGCTCTTTCCGTCCTCGCCGGGTATATAGGGAGACTGAATAACCAAAACTTCTTCGACTCGATTCACATCAACTTCAGGGCGCAATTCAGCGGATTGGAACAACGCGCCTTCCTCTTTGCCGATCGTGGTGATAGTGCCGATGGCAAGTCCGCGGGGAAAGCCCCCGACGAGTCCGGAGGTCACCACGCGATCACCGGCGCGAACATTCGAGAGCAGCGGAATATACTTGAGCCGAGCCAGACCGGGGGTCGTTCCTTCGACAATGCCTTCATCTCGCGTCCGCTGAATCAGCCCGGCAATGGCATTGTTGGGATCGGACACCAAGAGCACAACCGCGGTCGCCATCGTCGTCTTCACTACTCGTCCGACGACGCCGGCGGACGTGACCACACCCATGTCTGCCTGGATGCCGTCGGTGCTTCCCTTGTTCAGGAGAATGGTTCGATACCAATTGCCCGTATCCCGGCCGATGACCTGCGCCGCAATCATCGTCGGGAGAGCTTGCGCCTTGAACTCAAGCAACGCCGTCAACCGGTCCGTCGCCGATGCGGCCTCGCGCAGTTGACTATTTTGCCCCTGCAACAGCTCGAGCTCTTTGCGCAGTTGCCGATTCTCTTCGTCTACGTCCTGCAGGGCCACGTAATGGCTCCAGGTCTCTCCGATCCCGCCTTCCACCGAGGCGACGAGACGGATCGGCCAGCTGAGCACCCACCCGACCGGACCGCCGATTTCCTGGAAGAGCGCCTGAAGCTGGTGCGGCAGCAGGAAAAACCCGAGAAGCACGGAGAGCAACACCCCGAGGGCAAGACGCCGGGCGCCGTATGATGAACGAAAGTTGGCCATCCGCATGGGGAGGAAGGAACCTTACCGGAGGCTACTGCATTGAGACATGACCGACACCTTACGGAGAAGATCCAGTTCGTCCAGAATCTTCCCGACCCCCAGCACCACCGAGGTCAGCGGGTCATCGACCGTAATGATCGGCAAATTTGTCTCTTCACGGAATCGTGTATCCATCCCCTTCAGCAGGGAGCCTCCACCTGTGAGCACGATCCCGCGGTCAATAATATCCCCCGCCAATTCCGGCGGAGTGTTTTCCAAGGCGACCTTAATGGCATTGACGATCGTTCCGATCGGTTCCTGCAACGCCTCTCGAATTTCAGCATCGTCGACGACCAGCGTGCGGGGAATGCCGGAAATCAGATCCCGTCCTTTGATCATCATCGTCTTGCGCTCTTCGAAGGGATAGGCTGATCCGATTTCGAACTTGACCCGTTCCGCCATATGTTCGCCGATGAGCAAGTTATACTTCTTCTTGATGTAATTCATGATCGCTTCGTCCATCCGATCGCCGGCGACTTTCACCGACTCGCTATAGACGATGCCGCCGAGCGAAATCACCGCAATGTCCGTCGTGCCACCGCCCACATCGACAACCATGTTACCGGACGGTTCGGTAATCGGAAGGCCCGCCCCAATGGCGGCCGCCACCGGCTCTTCGATCAAATAGACCTCGCGTGCACCCGCCAATTCGGCAGAGTCACGAACCGCGCGTTGTTCCACTTGGGTGATGCGTGAAGGAACGCCGATGATGATCCGCGGCCGCACGAAGGCGCTCCGATTGTGCGCCTTGCGGATGAAATGCTTAAGCATCTGCTCGGCCATCTCGAAGTCGGCAATCACGCCCTCTTTCATCGGCCGGACGGCGACAATGTTCCCAGGGGTTCGACCGAGCATCTTTTTCGCATCGGCGCCGACCGCCAAGACCTTCTCCGTCTTCTTTTCCACCGCCACCACCGAGGGCTCGTTCAGGACGATGCCTTTCCCATGCACATACACCAGTGTCGTCGCTGTCCCCAAATCGATCGCAAGATCGTTGGAAAACCATCCGAACACATCTCCCGTGAACCCCACGGCACTCTCCCTTCGTCATGAACTCGCTACGCGCTGCGCGAGTCCCTCGCTATTCATAAATTTAGTCGGGTACCGCTAACTGTTCTGCGTCCAACACCTGGGTCCGCGCAACCTCGTCGCCAAGGCGCCGTCCCTGCTCATTTCCTACGATCAAGACACTCTCAAAGGCCAGCACGGCCGCAGACCCGATCCACCCGACATACGGCACGGCAAACAGCAGTTGAGCCACTCCGAACGGCAAGTTCCGAATAATCGATTCCCGGAATCCGGCCGTCTCACGAACATCGAGACGCATGGTCTGCAAACCCACCAGCCGCTTCCCGATACTTCGCCCACCCGCAAACCCGTCCGCAATCAGAATGTAGACCAGTCCTGCCAGAAACCCGACCGGCGGTGCAACCTCATCGGCCGCCACGACAATGAATACATCAATGAGTTTCGCAATAAACCGATTGAGCACGTACGCTTTGGGATAGACCGCTCCATCGATGAGCTTCGCAACCGGCCCTGCCCCTATCAAGGAATCTCCTTCTAATTAATGGCAAAGTATAACAAAATCAAACAACTTGCACAAACAAACAGCTTTCCTTCCTCTCACTTGTGCAATTGCTCTTTAAAACGACTCCGACGGGCGCCACTAGGAGAACTACGTGGCCGGATACGGAACTGATTCGTCCATCACTCGACTCTCACGAACCCATCATCCTTCGCTAACCACCGACGGTCGATGGTCGCGCATGATCTTGCCTTCAGCCCCAGCGCCAAGTACAATCCCCGAACCATTTTTCGACCGAGAGGATTTGCATGATCAAGACAATGCGGGACGCATCGCACAACCACCCCTGGCTGTTAAACTCAATCATGGGCATCCTGGCCATTGCCTTTGTGATTACCATGGGCTGGTGGGGATTCGGAGACCAACCGGGAAACACCGTCGCCACTGTCGGCGATTTGGCCGTCACGCGCGATGAGTTCCGGCGCGCCTACGAAAACATGTACCGCTTCTACAAAGAAAAAGTGCCGGGAGAGTTCAAGGATGAAACGATCAAGCAATTTGTGATCGAACAACTCGTCGACAACCGTCTCTGGCTGATGGCCGCGAAAGATATGGGCATCACCGTCTCCGACGGAGACCTGCGCGAAATGATCGTGCAAGTCCCTGAGTTTCAGAAAAACGGGGCCTTCGATCCGGAGCTCTATCAACGGCTCCTGGCCGCGAATCATCTCACCCCGAAAGTCTTTGAAGAGGCGCAAGCCAAGGAAATTCTCGGCAATAAAGCGAGAATGTTTGTCCGGGACGCCATCGCCTTAACACCGTCGGAGATCTCCGAGGGACAGGCCCTGATGACCCGGCAGCCTGATGCCGATCCCACGAAAGCCACCGCGGCAAAGGATCGTGTCCTGCAAGATATGCTCTTCCAGAAACAACAACGCGCGTTAGTGGCGTTTCAGGAATCACTCAAAGGGAAAATCCCCGTCAAGGTTCATCGGGAACTACTGTAACGCTGATCGCGTATAGGCCAGCCGCTCATTTCAAGCCGCCCGCTCAGAGGATCAGCATCGCATCGCCATAGCTATAAAAGCGGTAGCGCTGCTCCACTGCTTCGGCGTAGGCTTTCCGCATCATGTCCACTCCGGCGAGCGCAGAGACCAGCATCAGAAGCGTCGTCCGGGGCAGATGAAAATTTGTCATGAGCGCATCGACCACGTTGAAGCGAAATCCGGGCGAGATAAACAACCGGCTCTCACCGACTGTCGGTTGAAGCCCCCCGGCCTGCTGCGCGGCTGATTCGAGCGCGCGGACCGCGGTGGTCCCAATCGCAATCACTCGTCCACCGGCTCGTTTTGTCTTGAGGATTGCCTCGACCGTCCGCTCACTCACGTCAAACCATTCCGTTCCCATCTGATGCTCTTCGATACGCTCGACGACCACTGGCTTAAAGGTCCCGGGCCCGACATGTAACGTGACCGCTGCTGTCTCAACGCCCCGATCCCGCAATCGGGCCATGAGTTCGGGCGTAAAATGCAGACCGGCCGTCGGAGCCGCGATCGCCCCCTCTCGATCTGCGAAACAGGTTTGATACCAGACGTGGTCCTCCGGCTGCGCGGAGCGCTTGATATAGGGAGGAAGCGGCATACAGCCGTGAGTCCGCAGGAACTCGACAACCGGAACCGAGCTCGCAACTTTGATTTTCGTCCCGTGCTCATCGCGCTGCACGACCGTCGCACTGGCATCCCCTTCAAACAGGATCGCCTGCCCCACACGAAAATGCCCTTTGAGCATGACTTCCCAGACCGCATCACCACAATCTTTGACGAACAACACGTCCACAACCGTACCCGTCGGCTGCTTACGTCCGGACAGACGAGCGGCCATAACCTTCGTATCGTTCACCACCAGCAAATCTCCGGGCGCCAACAACTCCGGCAGGTCAGCCACGCGCCGATTCGATAAGTTCCCGGTCTGTGAGTCGAGACACAACAAGCGCGCAGCATGACGCGGCAGGACTGGCTCGGAGGCAATCAGAGTGGGATCGAACGGAAAGTCGAACTCAGAGAGATTCATCTAGGACGTAGGCATCGGCGGCATTTTCGTCAACGCCACATTCTGCAACTCCGTACCGGGATAGTAGTACCGCAGGATAGAGGAGAAGGAATACCCGAGCTCGGCCAGCTCCTTCGCTCCCCACTGACAAAGCCCCACGGCATGACCGGCGCCGTATCCGGCCAACACGATGTCCTGGCCCATAGACTCGATTGTGAACTGCGTGCTCGGCACAACGGTGTACCCGATCGCCTTGCGCAGCTCCTCACCGCGCAAGATAAGCTCGCCCTTGGAGTGCAGAATACGTAACTTAGACACACGTCCGGCGCGACTGAATCCCACCGGCGTCATGGTGGCGATCGTCCCTACCGAGAAGCCCTGCTGCCGAAGATTCCGCTCCAGTGTCGCCACTCTGAAAGACGCCTTCCACTGATAATACGGAGACTCCACGTCGAAGGGACATTCCACGCCTTTCAGATACGGCAGATCCTTCGACCACACCACCATCGCATCCTCGGTAATCCCTGCCGCAGTCGAAGAAAACGCGGCGTAGATCGGCGCACCATCATGAGTCACCACGAGACCACGAGTGGATTCCACCGCTTCCTGCACACGCGCGTCCACCCCCTGCCGCCCGCGATAGACCTGATCTTGGATGCTTGACGCCACATCATAGTCACGCGACGCACTCAGCATATGCTGATAGAGCGCATAGGTCCTGGCCGCGACGGCCTGCACTTTGAGCATTTCACGGTGCCAAGTCGAATTCACTTCAGCCGGCACCACCCCTTTGACATACTCCTCAAGATCGACCTGGTTGATCACAAGCAGGCCTTTCCCACGTCGAACGATATGCACCATCCCACTCACATGCAGCGCACCCCGCTCATCGCCAGGCTGCAACGCCGCACCGTGGCTTCCGCTGGATACCCGGGGCAACCAGAGCTTGAGATCATGCTCGCCCGCGCGCAGCGTGAGCTGCTCCCCCGCCACTCGCGTCCCGTTGACCAAGAGCGCCGCTCCGCGCAACTCGATATGCACAACCGTATTGTAAGATTGCGACCGGCTCTGCCCATCGGTGAGCCACACCACGCTCTCCGCGCGCACATCGAGTCGATGGACCTCGGATGCCATTAAGACGCGAATGGACTCGGCCGCCTGAACCGGCGCGCTGAGGGCAACGATACCCCCGAATAGAACCCAGAGGACCGCCAGCCGTCGAACATATCCTAGCGTTTGAATAGCCATGATAGAAGATAGAATAGCAGAGTTAGCCCGATACTGAGCACCAGGCTGGTGCCAAGAGGAGCGTAAAAGGAGAACTGCTCACGCTTAATTGAAATGTCGCCCGGCAGTTTTCCGAGCCAACCGCCAAACCATCCGCTCACGCCTGGGATCCGGTCGCTCAGGACAAACAACAAACCCACGACGACCAATCCGCACCCGGCTGCAATCAAGAGCTTCCCGAAGGCGCCCCATTCGCCCATCAGCTCAGCACCCGACAGGCCGCGCTCCAGACGACTGGCACCGCGGCGCGCTCACGAAATACATCGACGGCAACCCACAGACCACTCATCAGCCCCGCACCAGGGATTCGGCAATTTGAACGGCGTTCAAAGCCGCGCCTTTTCGAAGATTGTCGGACACGACCCACAGGTTGAGTCCGTTCGTCACCGAAGCATCTTCACGGATGCGACCGACATAGACTTCGTCTTTCCCCGTCGCATCCAGCGGCATAGGATAGAGTTTCTTCAACGGGTCATCGTAGACCAACACCCCCGGCATCGCCGCCAACGCCGCACGAGCCTCATTAGGAGTCAACGGCTTCTCCAACTCCACATTGATGGACTCGGAATGACAGCGCAACACCGGCACTCGCACAGTGGTGGAAGTCACCCGCATCGTCGGCGCATCCAGAATCTTTCTCGTTTCCCTGACGATCTTGATCTCTTCAGAGCACTCGCCGCCCTCTGAAAATGAACCGATATGCGGCAACAGATTGAAGGCAATCTGGTAGGGATAGACTTCCGCCTTCACGTCACGAAAGGCCATCAACGCCCTCGTCTGGTCCAGCAATTCGTCCATCGCGGCGGCGCCGGTTCCTGATACCGATTGAAACGTCGTCACCACCACGCGCTTCACCCCTACCGCATCGTGGAGCGGCTTGAGCGCCATCACCAGAGGAGTCGTCGTACAATTGGGAATAGACACAATTCCCCGGGGCAACGATCGCAACGCCGAAGCATTCACTTCCGGCACTACCAGCGGCACTTGGGGATCCATCCGAAAGACCCCGCTGTCGTCGATGACCACGACTCCGGCCGCACCCAACCGGGGACCATACTCCTTACTGATGGAGTCCGTCGCGGAGATGAAGGCGAAATCGACGCCGGCAAAAGAAGAGGACTCGGTCAATTCTTCGACCGTCCACTCCTTGCCCTGGCAGGTCATGACCTCACCGGCTGAGCGTTTCGACGCGAACAACCGGAGTCCGGCCAGCGGGAAGTTCCGCTCTTCGAGAATCTCCAGACTCTCTTTGCCGACCGCGCCGGTCGCCCCGAGAATGGCTATAGTATAGGCTGACTTTTTCTTAAGCATGTGCAGGATCCTATTCCAGCGAGAGGGCACGAATACGGTGGTTAAAGGTGTCCGCGATCAAGAGTGTCCGCTCGCCATCCGTGACAATACCGAAGGGATAACACAGGCCTGCCTCCAATGCCGTCCCACCGTCACCGGCGGATGAAGCGGATCCGGTACCGGCCATGCGCGTCAAGAGACCCGTCGCACGCTCCCATCGGCGAATCAAGTGGCTGTCCGAATCCGTCAGGAACAGATTACCATCTCGATCCAGCGCAATTCCTGACGGCCTGGAGACGCTTGAAGACGGCGGATCCTCGGGCGACTGATAGCGATAGCTTCCCCCGTCACCGACCGCCGTCGCAATCATACCGGTGGCAAGATCGACGGATCGGATACGACTATTGAACGTATCGGCAATATAGAGCGTCCCCGCTGCAACGGCTAACCCGCTGGGCCCGGCAAGGCTTGATTCTGCCGCCGGCTTGCCGTCTCCATCGTAGGCCGCCGATCCCATTCCTGCAACGGTGCGGATCATCCCGGTCTTCAGGTCGACGGCCCGCACACGGTTATTACTCTGATCGGCGATATACAGCTGCCCCTGCGCATCGACGGCCAAGGCGGCCGGTTCGTTGAGCGCCGCATGATCGGCCGGCCCGCCGTCTCCGAAGAACCGTGCCTGCCCGGTGCCGGCAATGGTCGTGATGATCCCGGTCTGAGCATCCACCCGGCGCACCCGATGGTTCATGGTATCGGCAATGTAGAGGTGGCCCTGCGCATCGACGGCGACGGCTGTGGGAAAGTTCAGCAACGCCTCAGTGGCAGGCCCACCATCTCCCCCGTACCGTTTGGGCGCCGCTGCCCCGACGAGATACCGCACCGTCCCGCTTAGATCCGTCTGTTGGGTAAACTGCTCGGTCGTCTTCTGGCTCGCCTCGGCGAAGGGATCAACATCTTCCTCAGGGGCCACATCGCCACTGCTTGATTGAGAAGCCGGCGCGACTTCTTCAGATGCACAGCCGACCACCGTAGAAATCAGACCGGTGACGCGATCCACCCGCCTCACGACGTGGTTTTCAGAGTCCGCGATAAAGAGATTCCCTTGGCTATCGATTGCCAGGCCCTTCGGCTCATTTAAGCACGCCTGCAACGCCAGCCTGCCGTCGCCGCTGAACCCAGGCTCGCCGATGCCGGCCCGTGTCGCAAGAGTCCCGGATGTAAAGAGGGTCGCCATGCGCACTCCGCCTCAGTTCAAATTGCGTAAAATGGCATCGCCCATTTCGGTCGTGCCGACGACTCTGGTGTCCGGACCCTGAATGTCCTTGGTGCGGTACCCCATATCGAGCGTTTTGACGATGGCCTGCTCGATCGCCTCGGCTTCCTTCTCGAGTTTGAACGCGTAGGACAACATCATGCCCGCGGAGGCGATCGTCGCGATGGGATTCGCAATGTTCTTGCCTGCGATATCCGGAGCGCTGCCATGAATCGGCTCAAACAATCCGACCTTGGCGCCGATACTGGCCGACGGCAACATGCCGATCGATCCGGTCAGCATGGCCGCTTCATCGCTGAGAATGTCACCGAAAATATTGTTGCACACCATGACATCGAACTGGCGCGGATTGCGGACCAGCTGCATCGCGGCATTGTCGACATAGATATGATGCAATTCGACGTCCGGATAACTCTTCTGCACCTCGATCATCACTCGGCGCCATAATTCGGACGACTCCAGCACATTCGCCTTATCGACCGACGTGACTTTTTTCCGCCGCTTGCGCGCCGCTTCGAAGGCCACCTTGCCGATCCGGCGAATCTCTTCGGTCGTATAGACTTCCGTGTTCACCCCGCGCTCTTCACCGTTCGGCAGCTTTTCAATCCCCTTCGGTTTCCCGAAATAGATGCCACCGGTCAGTTCACGCACGACAAGAATATCGATCCCTTCAATCACTTCTCGCTTCAACGTCGAAGCATCCACCAGGTTGGGATACACCTTGGCCGGACGTAAATTGGCATAGAGGCCCAAGGCTTCACGGATACCGAGTAGTGCCCGCTCGGGACGAAGGCTATACTCCAACCCTTCCCATTTGGGGCCACCGACGGCGCCCAGCAAGACCGCGTCGCTTTGCTTGGCCAAGGCCAATGTCTCTTGCGGCAGCGGCACACCCACTTTGTCGATCGCCTGCCCGCCGATGTCGGCCGAGGTGAATTCAAATGTGTGCTGATACTTTTCCCCGATGGCCTGCAATACCTTGACCGCTTCGGGAACGATCTCGCGCCCGACTCCATCACCCGCCAAGACTGCAATCTTCGCTTTCACGTGACGCCACTCCTTCCTGAGAACAAACTGGATTCGCTACTCCGTGACCTGCTCATCTTCAATTCGCCAGGCCGGATCAACCAGACACAAAAATTCAATGTCCGTCATACCGATGTTTTCGAGCGACTGATTCTCTCCAGGCGGCACGTACACAATCGATCCGCCTTCGACGAGCTCCGTCTCGCTCCCGATACTGAACCGTCCCTGCCGTCCGATAAAGTAGTACACCTCTGACGACGTCAGCTTGTGCCACTTGGACCGCCGTCCGGGAGCCAACCGGCCATGCGCAAGACTATAGCCCAGCTGCACCGGCTGTTTGGCCGGATGCAACAGTTCGCGAAGAGCCGTATGGTCTCCGGCAAGAAATTCCGGGCATTCCAAGAGAGTGCGCTTGAGCATGGGAGACCGCCCCAACCTGTCCGCAACTAGGCTAACCGCCACGTGCGGACACCAGGGGCCGTCACTCTAGCGTGGCGAGAACGGTCAAATCAAGCGGACTTTCTGCTCCCCCTCTGCCTGTTTCGAGGCCATATACGCGAGCCGATTCAGCGCATTGAGGTACGCCCGGGCCGCGGCCATGATGATATCTGTATCCGCCCCATGCCCTGAGACCGTGCGGCCATCCTCTTCCACGCGCACGGAGACTTCACCCTGCGCGTCGGTCCCGCCCGTAATGGCATTGACGCCGAACATCAACAGCTTACTCTTCGTCTTCGTGATCGCAGCAATCGTCCGATAGACCGCATCGACCGGCCCGTCGCCGGTGCCTGATTCCGTAATCACCTGACCGTCAATGTGCAGCTCCACCGTCGCCGTCGGCACGAGGTTCGTGCCGCTTTCGACATGGAATGACTTCAACACAATCCGCTCCGTCATCTTGGCCAGCTCTTCCGACACGATCACTTCCAAATCTTCCTCGAAAATTTCCTTCTTCTGATCCGCCAGCTTTTTGAAACGCTCAAACGCATGGTTGAGCTCTTCATCGCTGAGCTTGTACCCCAAATCTTCCAACCGCTGCCGGAATGCATGACGCCCGGACAACTTGCCCATGACCATCTTGCTCTCGATCAACCCGATCGATTCCGGCCGCATGATTTCGTAGGTGGTCTTATCCTTCAACAACCCATCCTGGTGAATACCGGACGTGTGCGCAAACGCATTCGCACCGACGATCGCCTTATTCGGCTGCACGACCATCCCGGTAATCTTACTGACTAACCGGCTCGTCTTGGCGATCTCTTCCGTCCGGATGCCCGTATCGGCGCGATAAAAGTCCTTCCGGGTCCTGAGTCCCATGACGATTTCTTCCAACGACGTGTTGCCGGCCCGTTCGCCGATCCCGTTGATCGTACACTCCACCTGACCAGCCCCGTTAACGATCGCCGCCAAACTGTTCGCAACGGCGACACCCAAATCGTTGTGGCAATGGACCGAAATCACCGCCTGCTTGGCATTGGGCACTTTGTCGAAAATCCCTTTGATCAACGCGCCGAACTCTTGTGGCACGGCATAGCCCACCGTATCGGGAATGTTGATTGTCCCTGCTCCGGCGGCAATCACCGCTTCAATCACCTCATAGACATAGGACTGGTCCGAGCGGCTTGCATCCATCAAGGAGAATTCCACGTCAGGCATATAGCTCCGCGCGCGCTGCACCATCTCGACCGCGCGCTTCTTGGCTTCCTCTCGCGTCATCCTGAACTGATGCTTCAGATGGATGTCGGACGTCGAGAGGAACGTGTGAATCCTGGCCTTCGGCGCGCCCTTGAGCGCTTCCCAGGCCCGGTCGATGTCTTCCGGACGAGCCCGCGCGAGACTACAGACCGTCGGCCCTTCGACCTCCAATGCAATTCTGCGGACCGCTTCAAAATCACCGGGTGAGCTGTAGGCGAACCCGGCCTCGATGATATCGACGCCGAGCCGCGCCAGCTGCTTCGCCACCATGACTTTCTCTTCCACGTTCATGCTGGCGCCGGGCGATTGCTCCCCGTCGCGCAACGTTGTATCGAAAATACGAATCATCCGTTCCATGGTTTCTCCTCCTTCACGCCTCCATCAGGATGCTCAAACAGACCACCGGGCTCACCCGCCCAACCCCGGCGCGCCGTGACGCGCCGTTCCACGGACAAGGCCACATGGACGACAATCCCGGAGGCGTACTTCCGCAGTACACCGAAGGGGTCGACGATCGAGAACGCTGCAGGGGAGCTTGTTCGTCAGCCTTAAATAGAAAAAGCCTTCGCCCCCCATTACGGTCAGGGACGAAGGCTTCGTGCGCTTCGTGGTACCACCCTGGTTCGGCAACGAATGACCTGTGGTCATCCATCACCCTTCATTGGCCCCTTACGAGGGCGAAGCGGAATCCATTACTCGAGGTTCACGGATTCGGCTCGGAGGCGAGTTCGGCGATACACAGACCGGCTTGCACCACCCGCCGGCTCTCTCGAATCTGTGAGGTTCGCGTACTACTCCTCGTCGTCGCCTTACGATTTGGTTTCTATCACAGGCTGATCGGACTTGGAAAGAGGTTTCTTCCCAACCGTTTTTGCCGCCAGCCAGAATAGTCGCTCCGTCGGCCCCATCAACGCATAGCCGGAAAACACCACAAACAACATCACTTCTGGCCAAGCCGCGATCATCATGAGCGCAAGAATGCCCCAGACGAGATAGGTAATCTGCTGACGGCCTTTGAACTTCAAATCCTTAAAGCTGCGGTACTTCACGGTACTGACCATGAGGAACGAGAGCGCGAGCGTAATGACCAGCACTAAAAGCGGTTTCACTTCCGTGCCCATTCGCACAATATGATGGTCGAGAATGACCAACGACGCGATCACCCCGGCAGCTGCGGGAATCGCCAACCCGGTGAAGTACTTGCTGTCAGCCAGCGCGACCGTTGAATTGAAACGCGCGAGCCGCACCGCTCCCATCGCCACATAGGCGAACATCACGGCCACGCCGAACATGCCTTGGCCACTCAGCGCCCAGGAATAAATCAGCAGACCCGGAGCGACTCCGAACGACACCACGTCGGACAGAGAGTCGTACTCCAATCCAAAATGACTTGTGCTGTTGGTCAGACGAGCGGATTTTCCGTCAAGCACATCAAAAATCATCGCGACTAAAATGGCAATCGCGGCGGCGATATAATTGGCGTTGAAGACGGACAGGATCGCGTAGACACCGCAAAACAGATTCCCCGTCGTGAAGAGATTGGGAATCAGATGCATGGCCTGGCGCTTCCGTGCTTCCTTCCCCAAGCTGTGTCGCAAGCCCTGTCCCTTCATCGCAGGTCTCCCAAGATGGTGGATCCGCCTTTCACTCGATCTCCCACGGCCACTCTCAACTTCGTGCCGATGGGAAGAAACGTGTCCATCCGCGACCCAAACCGGATTAACCCAAACCGCTCTCCCAGCGTTGCCCGCTCTTGGGGAGACACCCAGCAGACAATCCGCCTGGCAATGAGTCCCGCCACCTGCACACACAAGACCTTGGCACCGCTGACGGTTTTGATCATCACGGCGTTCTGTTCGTTCTTGATCGTCGCCTCCGGCTTACTGGCGACCAGAAAAAGACCCGGCTGATACTGCACCTCTTCAATGACCCCTTCACAGGGAATCCGATTGATGTGCACATCGAATACGTTCAGGAAAATCGTGACCCGAAGACTGCGCTCCTTGAGATAGCGCGGCTCAAACTCTTCTTCAATGGCGATGACTTTCCCATCGCCGGGTGCCACGATCAGCCCTGGTCCTTGCGGAATCACTCGCGCGGGATTGCGAAAAAACCACGCCACGAACAGCGTGAGTCCGGCCGCCAGCACGGCAACCGGCGTCCACCCGAACCATCCAGTCAATAGTGTAGCGCCCGCTGCCGCTCCGATGAAGGGAAATCCCTCCTTGGCAAACGGGACACCGACGGCACGATCAGCCACAGGGGTCGCCCCTTCTAATTTTTGGTCTTGTCGACCAGCTGATCTTTCTTCAGCCAGGGCATCATCGCCCGGAGCTTGGCCCCGACGGCCTCGATAGGATGCGCCTCGCCTTTCGCGAGCAGCGCGTTGTAGACAGGCCGATTGGCTTGATTCTCAAGCACCCACTCTTTGGCAAACTGACCGGTCTGAATTTCGCCGAGAATCTTCTTCATTTCCTGCTTCGTCTGCTCGGTCACTACACGAGGCCCACGGGTGATATCGCCGTACTTGGCCGTGGTGCTGATCGAGTACCGCATGTTGGCGATACCGCCCTGATAGATCAGATCGACGATCAACTTGACCTCATGGAGACATTCAAAATAGGCCATCTCGGGCGAATACCCGGCTTCCGTCAATGTTTCATAGCCCGCCTGGATCAACGACGTCAGCCCGCCGCACAACACGGCCTGCTCACCGAACAGATCAGTTTCCGTCTCTTCACGGAAATTGGTTTCGATGATGCCGGCGCGCCCGCCGCCGACGGCACTCGCATAAGCCAATCCCACCTGCCGCGTCGTCCCGCTCGGATCCTGGTGAACAGCGAGCAAACAAGGCACGCCGCTCCCCTTGGTGTACTCCGACCGCACCAAATGCCCAGGCCCTTTGGGCGCAACCATAAACACATTGATGTTCGCCGGAGGAACAATCTGGCCGAAATGAATGTTGAACCCGTGCCCGAATGCGAGGTAGGAACCGGGCTTCAGGTTCGGCGCAATATCCTGGCGATAGATCGCACCCTGCATTTCATCGGGCGCCAGGATCATCACCACATCGGAGGCCTTGACGGCATCGGCGACCGGCATGACTTTGAGTCCGCTCTGCTCCGCCTTCTTCCACGAAGCACCTTCACGCGCACCGATCACCACCGTGACGCCGCTCTCCTTCATATTGAGGGCATGCGCATGCCCCTGGCTGCCATAGCCGATCACGGCGACCTTCTTATTGCGAATCTGCTGAATGTCGGCATCTTTGTCGTAATAAATCTTCATCATCCACTCCTCAGGAACGCCCTGTTTCAGAAATAAATCCTACCTGCGTGAACTCCAAACTATTCGCGCGCCACCTTCTTGGGCTGCACTGCACTGGCTCGAATCGGCTCCCGCGCTACAGCCACTCGCCCGGTTCGAGTCAATTCCTTAATTCCGAGCGGCTGCAACAGATTGATGATCGCTTCGATCTTTTTCGGATCCCCGGTGACTTCGATCGTATAGGTCCCCGGCGTCGAGTCGATGACGTTGGCCCGAAAAATATCCGCGATTCTCAGCGCCTCTGCCCGATCTTCGGCCTTGGTATGCACCTTGATCAACGCCGTCTCGCGCGACACGAACTCGCTCTCGTTCAAATCAACGACTTTGATCACATCGATGAGCTTATTGAGATGCTTCACGATCTGCTCGATGATGCGATCGTCGCCCGACGTCACAATCGTCATCTGCGACATCGAAGGATCCAACGTCGGCGCCACCGACAAACTCTCGATATTGAACCCTCGGCCGCTAAACAGCCCGGCGACGCGGGACAACACCCCGAATTTATTTTCGACCGTAACGGAAATAATGTGTTCCATATTCGAATACCCTACGCGGTCAGAACGGTATCGTTACCGTCCGGCGTGACTTTGGATGCGCCCGCCTGCTTTGTTTTCAACTCCGGCGGATCCTCCAAAATCATCTCGTGGTTACACCCGCCGGCCGGAATCATCGGATATACATTTTCAAACCGATACGTCGGCACATCCACAATCACCGGCCCATTCACCGCAATGGCTTCCTTGAGCACCGCATCAAGATCCCCGACCTTGTTCGCCCGCAGACCGACGGCCCCATAGGCTTCCGCCAACTTCACAAAGTCCGGGGTATTCTCAAGATCGCTGGATGCATAGCGGCCCTGGTAGAACAAATCCTGCCACTGCCGCACCATGCCATGGAACCGGTTGTTCAGGATAATGATCTTCACGGGCAGCTTATTCACCACCGCCGTGGCCATCTCCTGCATATTCATCTGAATGCTGCCGTCGCCCGCAATACAGAGCACCAGCCGTCCAGGAAACGCCGCCTGCGCGCCCATTGCCGCGGGAAAACCAAAACCCATAGTTCCCAATCCACCGGACGTCAACCAGCGATTCGGCTTGGCCAGCTTAAAATATTGCGCGGCCCACATCTGATGCTGCCCCACATCGGTTGAAACAATCGGATCACGGTCCTTGGTGAGTTCGTACAGACGCTTCACCACGTACTGCGGCTTGATTGGTCCCTCCGCATCCTGCTGATACGACAGCGGGTGGGCGGCTTCCCATTCACGAATTTGCTTCCACCAGGGTTTCCGGAGTTCCTTCTGTTCTCCGTTGACTGACGCGCGAAGAATCTGATTCAACTCGCGTAAGACGGTCTTGCAGTCACCGACGATCGGAATATCCACATGGATGTTCTTCCGGATAGAGGTCGGATCGATATCGACATGAATGACCTTGGCATGGGGGCAGAACTCCGAGACCTTTCCCGTAACCCGGTCATCGAAACGCGCCCCGATCGCAATGACGAGATCGGAGTAATGCATCGCCATATTGGCCTGATAGGTGCCGTGCATGCCCAGCATCCCCAAGGACAACTGGTGCTCTCCCGGGAATGCTCCGAGACCCATGAGGGTCATATCGACCGGGATCTGCGTCAATTCCGCCAGCTCGATCAACTCGGCAGAGGCACCTGAAAACACGACGCCGCCGCCGACGTAGAGAATCGGCTTCTTGGCCTTCATGATGGCTTCGGCCGCCTGCTTGATCTGCCACTTGTTGCCGTCGTACGTGGGGTTATACCCGCGAATTGAGACGGAGGTGGGGTAGACAAATTCCGTTGTGGCCATCGACACGTCTTTGGGAATATCCACAAGGACGGGACCGGGGCGTCCGGTCGTCGCAATGTAGAACGCCTCTTTGATGGTCATTGCGAGATCGTTGACGTCCTTCACGAGGAAGTTGTATTTCGTGCACGGACGGCTCAATCCGATATTGTCCGCCTCCTGAAACGCATCGTTGCCGATCAGGCTCGTGGGCACCTGGCCGCTGAAACAGACCAACGGAACGGAGTCCATATACGCATCCGCCAAGGCGGTAATGACATTGGTCATACCGGGACCGGACGTCACCAGACACACGCCCGCTTTCCCCGTCGCCTTGGCATAGCCCTCGGCCATGTGGCCGGCACCCTGTTCGTGCCGCGTCAAGATAACATCTAGGTCTTTCTGCTGGTGCAGCATGTCGAAAATCTTGAGGACCACGCCACCGGGAAGCGCGAAGATCGTTTTGACCCCCTCCCGCTTGAGACACTCGATTAATATCTCAGACCCGTTGAGCTTCATATCGTTTCCCTCCCCCGGATGCCCGGAGTCCTGTTTTCAAGAACGTGCAACCCTTCACGAAATGGCCATCCTGGAACCTCTGGCCAATCCACACGGAAATTTGTGCAATATCAATAGGAAAGAATGCGAGATCCTAACACCACGCCAGATGAGGGTCAAGAGCCGCCAGGGCCATCGCCCCATCAGCACGACGGGGTAGAATCAGTGAAGCACCGCTCAGAATGAAAAAAGCGCGAGCGAGGAAACCTATAAGCCGGATTCTGTCCCGCACGAACCGGAGTTCATGCCTAGGTGATCATTTCTCTGGGATTCGAGTTACCCCGAACCTCGAGCGACCTACCCGAAGACCTCGACCGGGCCAATCGTTGTGCCGCGTCCTTGCGAACGCCGCACGTGTCTTCCTATTTGGCCTTGCACCGGGCGACGCTTACCGTGCCGGCGATGTCACCATCCCCGCGGTGGGCTCTTACCCCGCCGTTTCACCCTTACCTGATCCGTAGCGACTAGATGGGATCCCGTCGCCTTGGCCATCGGCGGTTTGTTTTCTGTGGTGCAGGTGTCGGATTGCTCCGCCTGGGAATTACCCAGCGCCCCGCCCATGGAGTCCGGACTTTCCTCCCGGCACACAAGGTGCCGAGCGATCACCCAGTCTCCTCTCTCGCGCCCTTGTACTATAGGGCTGGCGCCCCCGGCTTTCAAGGGCGATACCTCAATAGCTTGTCCGCTATGGCGCCACGGGTAAGAGTACTGCTGGAACCGGCTGCCGCGTTTGGTAGATGGCCATGGCTTCTGGCATCCATTTTTTCAACTGTTCAATGCGCGTCTCGTGCCCAGGATGGGTAGACATAAATTCGGCCGGACCGCCGCCGCCGGACAACTGTGCCATCCGCTCCCACAAGTGAATAGACTCACGGGGATCGTAGCCCGCATCAGCCGCCAGAAGAATGCCGATATAGTCCGCCTCCGACTCATGTTTCCGGCTAAACGGCAACAACACCCCGACCTGCGCGCCGACCCCCAGCGCGGCCATCGCCGCCTGTGACATCACGCCTCCACCGCCATTGGCACTGGCTGCGGCTCCCGCTACCTGCAAAGCGGCGTTCGTCAATTGCCCTTGACTCATTCGCTCCGCCCCGTGGCGCGCCAATGCATGCACAACTTCATGGCCCATGACCGCCGCAAGGCCGGCCTCCGTTTTGGCAACCGAAAAGATTCCGGTATAGACGGCAATTTTCCCACCAGGCAGTGCGAATGCGTTCAAGGTTTTATCATCCTTAATCACCGTGACTTCCCATTGAAACTGCTGTGCCATCTCTCCATATTTCGACCGTTTCGCGGCTTCAATAATCCGCGCCGCCACACGCTTCACCGGCTCGATCTCACGCGGATCTTGAGACTGGTGCATCTTCGGATCGCTCTTCACCTGGCTGTACGCCTGCGCGCCCATCTGCATTTCCTCGTCTACCGAAGACATGAGCAACTGATGCCGACCTGTATAAGGATTGGTTTCACACCCGCCGATCCCCAACAGCGTGCCCAGCAACACTCCCATCACAACCGATCGCATATTCCATATCCTGGCTCTCATAGGGTCTCCCTCAGGCATCACTCATCGATTGGGCAAGTGGTTCAATTGACCGCCCCTGCTTCAATTCGCTAGATTACCGCGCCCTAGATAATATTTCTACCGGGAGTATGCCGTGGCAGCTACCCATACATCAGTCGAGCGCATCGGCCTCGACGAATCGGGGAAAGGCGACTACTTCGGCCCGCTCGTTGTCGCCGCCGTCTTTGTGGATGCCGTCACCCAAAGCGAACTTGCCCTCATGCGGGTGCGGGACAGCAAAAAGATCTCGGACGGTCGGATCCTTGAGATGGCGCCGGACATCAAAACGATCTGTCCCCACAGCATCGTCGCGATCGGCCCGCAGAAATATAATGAGCTGTATGCGAAAATTAAGAACTTGAATCGCTTGTTAGCCTGGGGCCATGCCCGCGCCCTGGAAAATCTGCTCGACAAGGTGCCGTGCGGTCGGGCGATTGCGGATCAATTCGGGGATGAACGGCTGATCCTGGACGCGCTCCAAGCCAAAGGCCGCATGATCGTACTGGAACAGCGACCGAAAGCTGAGTCGGACATGGCCGTTGCTGCGGCTTCGATCCTCGCACGCGCAGAGTTTTTGATCCGACTCACACGGCTGTCTGATGAGGTCGGCACAACGCTCCCGAAGGGGGCATCATCCACGGTGGAACTGGCCGCTCGAATGGTGATGAAGAAACACGGGCAGGAGCGACTGGAACACGTCGCAAAGCTACACTTCAAGACCACCCAAACCATCCTGGCAGGGCTTACCTAAACCGACTCGCCGACTTCCAGATCGTTCTTCCTGGCCACACTCAATGCCGAAGCGGATTCGGTCGGAATCTCGCCTTCCCAGTAGAGCATTCGACGGCAATAGGGACACACGTGGAGATCGTCGGATCGCCGGACTTGCGCAATCAGCTGCGGTGGGATTTGGAGTCGGCACCCGGCGCACATCCCTTCACGCACGGCGGCGACCGCTCCATCTTTTCTAGATAGCTTGATGTGTGTGTAGCGCGCGAGCAAGTTTGGGTCGATCTGCTTCGCCGCCTCGCGCTGCCGAGCCTCCAGCTGCGCCAATTCCGCGGCGAGCTCTTTGTCCGCGGCATCAAGCACGGACTTTTCCTTGGCAAACACGGCCTGCGCCGCCGTCACTTTCTCCTGCAGCTCTTTGATCGTGCCTTGCAGCTGGTCGATCTTGTCCATGGAAACCAAGATCTTTTCTTCAAACTCCCCACGCTTCTTATTCGCCAATTCAATTTCGAACAAGTGCGCTTGATATTCCTTGTTGGTCTTCAAGCCGGACGCGTGCGACTTCATTTTCTCGGTCTGCGTTTCGTGCACTTCAAGATCTTTTTCGTGCGTCCGCCGTTCCTTCACCAGCGCGTCAACCCCCGTCTTCGCGTCGGCCAGCAACTGCGTATCCTCGCGAAGCGGCGCTTCGGCGATATTCAACCGCTCAGGGATTTTTCGGCGTTGTTCCGTAATCTCCAGAATGCGGAGATCCAATTTTTGCAGGGCGAGCAGGGGAGAAAGTTTCTGGCTCAACGGACTCCTTAACACGACATTCGTAGTGACACACCTCGAGGCGCGATGGGGCCCATATCAGATGTGGTGGGCCCACTAGGACTTGAACCTAGGACCAGCTGATTATGAGTCAGCCGCTCTAACCACCTGAGCTATGGGCCCGATCGGGTGAACCGGCGATGCACTCACTTCTCTGCTCACCCGACACAGGTCGGATGATTCTAGGCTGCGCCTCCCAATAGAGTCAAATGGCCCACGAACAGCCTTGCTTTATACGCTTTCGACAAAGCTCCGCAGCTTCTTGCTCCGACTTGGGTGTCGCAGCTTGCGCAACGCTTTGGCTTCGATTTGCCGAATACGCTCACGAGTCACTTCAAAATCCTGCCCGACTTCTTCCAGCGTGTGGTCGGTGGCTTCGCCGATCCCAAACCGCTTCCGCAAGACTTTTTCTTCTCGCGGGGTCAGGGTTTCCAGCGCACTATTAATCTGGCGTTGCAAATCATAGCGAATCGCGGCTTCCAGCGGGGAGACTGCCTTTTTATCTTCGATGAAGTCACCCAAATGACTATCTTCTTCTTCCCCGATCGGCGTCTCCAAAGAAATCGGCTCACGCGCGATCTTGAGGATCTTCCGGACCTTATCGAGCGGCAAGTCCATCCGCTCGGCGATCTCCTCCGGCAATGGCTCACGGCCCAGCTTCTGGACCAAATGGCGTGATGTCCGGATCAGCTTGTTGATCGTTTCGATCATATGCACCGGAATACGGATCGTGCGCGCTTGATCGGCGATGGCCCGAGTGATGGCCTGCCGGATCCACCAGGTCGCGTAGGTGCTGAACTTGTACCCGCGCTGATACTCGAACTTATCCACGGCCTTCATCAGACCGATATTGCCCTCCTGGATAAGATCCAGAAACTGCAATCCTCTGTTGGTATACTTCTTCGCGATGCTCACCACGAGACGCAGATTGGCCTCGACCAGTTCCGCCTTCCCGCGCTTGACCTTGTCCTCGGCGACATCCAGATGCTTCACGGCATCTTTGATTTCATCCGCCGGCACCAAAGACTCTTCCGTTTCCAGTTGTTTGATCCGTGCCTTCGCCGCCTGATAGATTTTCTTGATGTCCGACAGGGTCTCCTCGGACACTCCGGCCTTTCGTCTGACGGCCAGAAAATCCGGTCTCGTCCGGCACATTTTCCTGAGCTGCTCGGCGCCGGCCTCGCCGCCGATTCCAATCCGCCGCTGACAGCTGGCGACTTCCCGCTCGGCCATGCGGAACTGTACGGCCAAATCGCGCACCCGCTGCACCATGCGATCCTTCAACACACCGTGCAGATTCACGGATTCAATTTTATCGACCACCTGCTGGCGGGCCAGATCGAACTGTTTCTTATATTGCTTTTGTTTCGCCTGATCGCTCCCGATTGATTTTTCTTTCTCAACCAGGGCCTTCAGCGAGAGCGAAACCTTCCGGACCGTGTTCAATGCCTCCAGCGTCTTCACGCGCAGCTCTTCATAGTCCCGTTCGACCGGCTGCTGCTCTTCTTCAAGCTCTTCTTCGGTTTCCTTTACCGGCACGATCTCGCGGACATCGATCTTCGCATCCTTCAACTGATCGCGCAGAGCCAGCACGAACTCGATGGTCATCGGCAAGCCATAGATCACCGACGCCACTTCTTTCTTTCCTTCTTCGATCCGCTTGGCGATCTCGATTTCCCCTTCGCGGCTCAACAAGGCCACGCTGCCCATTTCCTTCAGATACAGGCGAACCGGGTCATCTGTGCGGCTCAAGGCGCCTGGCGTGAGATCGATCGGCTTTTCGTTTTCTTCCTCTGACTCCGACTCAGCCTCGGTCTCCGCTTCCTCCGCATCGTCGGCGGCCTCGCCCCGCTCCGTGCGCTTCTGGGCCCGCTCGCCGTCCGGCGCATCCACAATCTCAATGTCCAATTCGCCGAACATCGTCATGATGCTGCCGAACTGGTCGGAGGAGACCACCTCCGCCGGCAGGGTGTTATTCAGCTCATCGTAGGTCAGGAAGCCTTTTTCCTTCCCCATCGTAATGAGTTTCTTCACCTCGCCGAGCAACTCTTGCTTCGCCATAACTACTCCTTCACCAATGAGACTGTGCCGGCGACTGGCGTGCCGGCTTTCCGCATTTGCAATTCATTCACCTGCAGATTGATCGCCTGCACATCTTCCCAACGTCCTTCACGCTCAGCCCCTTTGAGGCGCGAGATGAGCTCGCGCATGGCCGCCTCGGAACGTTTCCGATCCAGTTGATCGAGACACCCCTTGATATGTTCCGAGAGATCGTCGAAATGATCGTCCCGCAGCGAGAACTCGGTAGCCAACGATCCACAGTCGGGATCTTCCATCGCCGCATCCAGGAACGCGCGTACTTCAACACGACCGTCCGCCCCTAGATGCGCCAGGGCACATTCCACCAATTTTTGACAGGCGGGAATTGAAAACAGTTCCGGGTTCAACCGTCGAATATCCGCCGGAGATAATTTCCCCTGCAACAACAAAAACGCGAGATCCCGCTCCTCGGGAACGCCTTTGAAAACCGGTACGGGTTTCGGTGACGGGGCCGGTGAGCCGGCAGTTTTCCGCTGCTCCGCAATCAACGCCGGATATCGTTCAATCAATCGCTGCTGATTGATGCCCAAGCGCTCCGCAACCACGCGCAACCGTTCTTCCCGTTCAATTGGATGCTCGCTCTTCTGAAGAATGCGCAAGATTTCATCCACGCTGCGGATTCGACCTTCGAGCGATCCGGACTCGGCCTCTTTCACACTATGTTCCAACGCGTAATCTAACAGGCTCGGAGCCGCCGCTTCGAGCCGCGCAAATGCCTCTGCTCCGGCTTTCCGAACATAGGTGTCGGGATCGTCTCCATCCGGCAACGTCACCACCTTGACCCCGAGGCCGCTGTTTACAAACAAATCCAACCCCCGCAACGCCGCTCGCACACCGGCGGCATCCGGATCGAACAACAACACCACATTCGTCGCGAACCGCCGGAGGGCTTGAATATGTTCCGCCGTCAGCGCCGTACCAAGAGTTGCCACCGTATGGGTGATCCCAGCCTGATGCAAGGCAATGGCATCGAAATAGCCTTCTACCACGATCACGGTCTTCGTTCGGGCGATCGCTTCGCGCGCCTGATCGAAGGCAAACAGCGTCTGCCCCTTCTTGAATAACGGCGTATCGGGGGAATTCAAATATTTGGGTGTGCCGTCTCCGAGCGTCCGTCCACCGAATCCCACCACGCGTTTGCGCAAATCGACGATTGGAAACATGACGCGAGCGCGGAATCGATCATAGAAACCTGTGGCCCCTTTCCCTGCTTGCTCACGCGCAATGGTCAACCCCGCCGCCGCCAAATCGCCGGCCGTAAACCCTTGATGCGTCAATGCCTTGATCAACCCTTCCCATTCTCCCAACGCCACACCGATGGCAAAACGCGTGATCGTGGCCGGCTCAATGCCCCGTTCCGCAAGATAGTTCCTCGCAGGCCCACCGGCTTGTGCAGCCTGAAGGTTCTTGTGAAACCACGAAGACGCGGCTTGATTTACCTGTTCAATGCGACCGAACTGAGCGGCCTGCGGATTGAACCCGGCCGACTCTTGCACCTCGATACCGACCTTACGGCCGAGATCACGCACCGCTTCCGGGAAACTGACTCCCGTAATCCGCGTCAAAAATGAGAACACATTGCCGCCGGCCCCGCAGCCAAAACAATGAAAAATCTGCCGTGACGGGCTCACCGTAAACGACGGACTTTTTTCCTGATGGAACGGACACAACCCCTTCAGATTCTGTCCCGCTCTGGTGAGCGAGACATGATGACCGACGATATCCGCGATATCGACCCGGTCCCGAATCTGGTTAATGATGTCGTCAGAAATCAGGCCTCGGCCCACGAGAGTCCTGGCTCCTTTGCACCCGTCATGGTCGACCGACGAGCTAGCCTGAAAATGATCAGAAAATTTGACTGGTCAGGGTATCAGACCGCTTGAAACCCTGTCAATTATGAGAGCGGCCGGCTAGCCTGGAGGCCAGCCGAGGTGGCGACCGCCAAGCACGTGAAAATGCAGATGAAAAACAGTTTGCCCTCCATCACGCCCCGTATTGGCCACAATACGATAGCCCGGCTCGGCCAACCCCTTGTCTGCAGCGACCTTTCGACAGGTCAGGAGCAATCGGCCCAGTAACGCTTGATCGGACTCGCCGAGATCTTGCACTGCTGCGACATGCCGCTTGGGAATCACCAGTGTATGGACAGGCGCTTGAGGGCTGACATCATCGAACGCCAATGTATGCTCGTCCTCATGCACCACCTTTGCGGGAATGCTGCCATCGACGATACGGCAAAAAATGCAGGTACTCACCGTGCCCTCCCTGGCTATTGTTCCGTCCTGAGACCGGACTTCCCGAAACGCGTCGCCAATTCTTGATAAATCACGGACAGAGGAATGTCATGGTAGCCCAAGACCATGAGCGTATGAAAAAACAGATCGGCGATCTCGTAGACGATCTCCTCTTTCTTTCCGCCCTTGGACGCCAGCAGCACTTCACCAGCTTCTTCCGCCACCTTTTTGAGAATCTTGTCGTGCCCGCCCTCAAAAAGCTTCGTCGTGTAGGACCCCGGCTGGGGATTGGCACGACGTGTCTCGATCGTCCGCAGCACCGCCTCGAGAATGCCGCCCGCGGCCTCGCCGGCTTTACCGACGCCCACTGCACCCGACTCGTCCATGGACGTAAAAAAGCAGGCCCGCGCTCCGGTGTGACAAGTCGGCCCGACCGGTTGGGCCTTCACCAGGATGGTATCGAGATCACAATCCACAAAAAGGGATTTCACATGAAGCTTGTTCCCGGATGTCTCACCCTTCTCCCAAAGCTTCTGGCGCGACCGGCTCCAGAAGTGAACCGTTTTAGTGGCCACGGTTTGATTCAGCGCCTCCTGGTTCATATAGCCGACCATCAAGACCGTTCCGTCCAGCCAGTCCTGCACAACGGCGGGAATCAATCCTTGCTCATCGAACTTTAACAACTGTGCACTGTCGCCTGGTCCCATGATGTCACGCAACTGAGGCAGCTTGATCAAGCCGCATCGGCACGCCTTTCTCACGCAAATATTCTTTAGCCTGCGGAATCGTATACGTCCGAAAGTGAAAAATCGAGGCCGCCAGTACCGCGTCAGCCTTCCCCTTCGTGAACCCGTCATAGAGATGATCCAGGGTTCCCACTCCGCCTGAAGCGATCACGGGAATCGAGACGGTTTCTGATACTGCCGCTGTCAGACCCAGATCATAGCCGCTTTGCTGGCCGTCTTGATCCATGCTCGTCAGCAAGATTTCGCCTGCCCCGTAGGTTTCCATCCGCTTCGCCCACTCTACCGCATCGAGCCCAGTGGACTTGCGCCCGCCATGCGTAAAGACTTCCCAGCGACCGGGCAGGGCGCTCCGCTTTGCATCGATCGCAACGACGATACACTGAGTCCCAAATTTCTGCGCCGCCTCTCGCACAAATTCCGGCTGCTGGACCGCTGCCGTATTAATGCTCACCTTATCGGCGCCGGCGTTGAGCAAGGCGCGGATATCCTCGAGTGTCCGAACTCCGCCGCCGACCGTGACGGGCATGAACACGCGCGCGGCGGTTTGCTCGACCACGTCGATAATGGTCTTTCGATTTTCATGCGACGCGGTGATATCAAGAAAACACAGCTCGTCTGCCCCTTCGCGATCATAGACCGTCGCCACTTCTACCGGATCGCCCGCATCTCGCAGATTGACGAAACTGACGCCCTTCACCACCCGGCCGTCTTTCACATCGAGGCAAGGAATGATGCGCTTCGTCAGCATCGCGCGCTCACGGCTGCGACCGCTGCCGCATAATCCAGCTTCCCGTCATACAGCGCCTTGCCGACGATCGCGCCTTCGATTCGAGGGCCGAACGCATGAACGGCTTGCAGATCCTCCACACGCGTGATGCCGCCCGAGGCAATGACGGGAAACGCTGAGTGAGCGACCACTTCTTGCAACGCGGGAATATTGGGCCCGCTCAGCATGCCATCGCGCGAAATGTCAGTATAGATCACCGCGCTAATCGCGAGCCCGGCAAGATCTTTAAGCAGATCGATCGCCTTCGTGTCCGAGACGGCCGTCCAGCCCTTCACCGCCACCTTGCCGTCACGCGCATCGAGTCCGAGCAGAATGCGCCGAGGAAATTCACGGCAGGCTTGTTCAAGAAACGCGCGATCCGTGAGCGCGGCGGTCCCGAGCACCACGCGCGACACGCCGGCATTGAGATAGCGCCGGACCGTCTCGATCGTGCGAATGCCTCCGCCGACTTGCACCTTCACACTCACCGTCTTCATCACCGCTTCGATCTGCGGGAGATTCCGGGGCTCCCCATCGACCGCGCCGTTCAAATCAACGACATGAATAAGGCCGGCCCCGCCCTGTTGCCACTTCCGAGCGACCGCCGGCACATCCTCCGAATACACCGTCTCTGCGGCCATATCGCCCTGGCGCAAGCGCACGCAACGTCCGTCTTTCAAATCGATGGCTGGAATCACAAGCACGTTACTTCTCTCCCCCTGCTCCGAATGGAAATTCTTTCAACACTTCATCCACACCATACACCGCCAACTCGTCCGCCGTGACAAATGCCCAGCGATGAATGAAACCCATGAAGTCTTCGATCATCGGCCGTTGGCGCTCATAGTAATTGCCGACCCATAACACTTGTCCATCAGCCGCAATTACCTTCACCTCAAATCCGACAGCCGCAGCGGGACTGGCGCCCATCCGGCTGCCCACTCGCTCCTGATAGACCAGCACTTCCCCGATGAGAGCGGCGTCCTGTGTCAGTTTTCTGGCTACGGCCGCCGCCGCCAGTTCCGGCGTAGTCTTCAGCGGATCCCCACCAAGCGACGCCATCGCCTTTCTGGTGTCACTCGGCGACAAGACCGTGACTCCGGTACGATGCCGAAGTCGGGTCCAAAAGAGCTGCGCCACCTTCTCTGCCGCAACAGCCGGTACACGGACAGTCTGCCGGGGTACATGCTCCACGTTAGACGGGACCTCGATAGAAATATCCGACCGGCGGACGCTTTGCGGCGTCGACATGATCAGGTCTCCCTGATCACGGACCTGCGGCGTGGCGATCGTCGTGAACGGAACGAAGGCCATGGTCTTCACCTGATACCTCGGCAACTCATTCGCCGCCTTCGTCGTGACCTTCGAGCCGCTGCACCCGACCACTGCCAGGGCAGTGCCGGCCAGGCACACCAAGCCTATCCGCAGCATATGAGGAGTCGCGACGCTCACATCCAGGCCCCGAAATTTTTGATCAGTTGCAGACCAACGGCCTGGCTCTTCTCAGGGTGAAACTGGCAGGCCACCACGTTGTCCTTCCAAATGCTCGAGACAAAAGGAACCCCATAGGTCGTCGTGGTCGATGCAATCTGCTTCTCGACCGGCTCGACGAAATACGAATGCACGAAATACCAATTAGACCCGTTCGGAATACCGGCAAACACCGGGCAAGCCTGCTGCACAGTGACTTGATTCCAACCCATATGAGGAACTTTCAACGAGGGATCCGCGGCAAACCTCCGCACCTTGCCAGGGATAATGCCCAAGCCCTTGTGCAGGCCAAACTCTTCACTTTCCGTGAATAACAGTTGAAGCCCCAGACAAATTCCCAGAAACGGTTTACCCGATTGAATCGCCGTGTGAACGGACTCGACCAGCCCATACTGTTCGAGATTGGCCATGCAGTCGCCGAAGGCCCCGACGCCGGGCAACACAACATGGCTGGCACTCTTGATCACGCCCGCATCGCGTGTCACCACCGCGTGATGGCCGACAGCCTCAAACGCCTTGTGAACACTGCGCAAATTCCCCATGCCGTAGTCGATGATCGCAATCATGAAATTCTGGCAGCTCCTGGAAAGTCGTAACAATACCGCAACCGGCGGCAACCTGCCACTCCTGTCTCCGGAAATAAAAAGGGGGCAAGCTCTACACAGCCTGCCCCCTTCACGCCGTTCGGCCTACGGATTCGCGCGAGCCTACAGCATCCCCTTCGTCGACAGGACTTTCCCCGCCAACCGCTCTTCCGGCATGGTCGCTTGATCGAGGGCTTTGGCCAACCCTTTGAAAATGGCTTCCATGATGTGGTGCGGGTTGCGGCCATACATGAGATTCACGTGCAGATTCAATCCGCCATGCGTCACGAAGGCCTGAAAGAAATCTTCAAACAGGCCGAGGTCAAAGGCCTTGATCTTCCGATCCGGCAAGGCCACGTTGTAGACGAGATACGGCCGGCCGCTGAGATCCACCGTGATCTGCGCGAGCGTTTCGTCGAGTGGCGCAGAGGCAAACCCGAACCGCTTAATCCCCGCCTTCTCGCCCAACGCTTGATGCAACGCCTGGCCCATCACAATCCCGACATCTTCAACCGTGTGATGCTCGTCGATATCGATGTCGCCCTTGGCTTTCACCGCCAGGTCGAAGAAGCCGTGCTTTGCCAGCAGCTCCAGCATGTGATCGAAAAAGCGGATACCGGTATCGATCTTGCCCTGTCCGCTGCCATCGATCGTCCATTCGACGGAAATATCGGTTTCTTTCGTGGCGCGATGAATCGATGCCTGCCGCGCCGCCGATCCGCGCTTCTTCATGAGAACCTGCTTTCCGCCGATTTGGCATGCGCATCGAACCCTTCGATATGCGCGAGACGCACGAGATAGTCTCTCACCTTTCTCAGCTCCTCTTTCGTGTAATGCACGATATTGCTGGTCTTCACATAGTCATGGACGGATAAGGCCGAGAAAAACCGCGCGGAGCCGCCGGTCGGCAACACGTGATTCGGCCCGGCAATATAATCCGCTACCGACGGCGGGGTATGCCGCCCCAGAAAGAGCGCTCCCGCGTGGCGGATTTTCTCCAAGTAGTCGAAGGGATTGTCCACCGAGAGCGTCAAATGCTCGGCGGCAATCTCATTCGCCACTGCAATGGCCTCATCCATGGTCGTCACCACAAAGGCTACCGCGTGCCGCGCGATCGACTTGGAGGCGATCTTTTCCCGCTGCAGCCCTTTCAGCTGACGCTCAATCTGCTTCGACACATCTTTAGCCAACCGCTCGGACGTCGTCACCAGGAAGACTTGCGCATCTTCATCATGCTCGGCTTCACACAGCAGATCCGCCGCGACATGAGCGGGGTTCGTCTCCTCATCGGCGACGACCAGCAATTCACTTGGTCCGGCGATCATGTCGATCCCGACCGTCCCATAGAGCAAGCGCTTCGCCGTTGCCACGTAGATATTTCCCGGCCCGACAATCTTGTCGACCTTCGCAATCGTCTTGGTGCCATAGGCGAGCGCGGCAACCGCTTGCACGCCGCCGACGCGATAGATCTCCGTCACTCCGGCAATGTCCGCCGCCACCAGCAAGTACGGATTGATGGGCCCTTTCTGTGGGGGCGTGACCATCACGATCCGCTCGACACCCGCGACCTTGGCTGGAATGGCGCACATGAGCACGGACGAGGGATAGACCGCCTTCCCGCCTGGAACATAGACGCCCACCGCATCCACCGGCGTGACCACCTGCCCTAACGTGGCGGTCTCATCCTGATACATCCAAGTCTTCGTGCGCTGGCGCTCGTGAAACGCAGTGACCCGTTGCGCGGCAAACCGCAGGGCATCGCCTTCGTCTTTGCGGATATGGTGATAGGCTTCTTTCACTTCTTCGGGGGAGACTCTGAGCGCCTCGGCCTTGAGCGCGACCCGATCAAACTGTTTCGTATAGCGCAAGACGGCGCGATCTCCGCCGCGTTGGACCGCCTGGAGGATCGTCCTGACGGTTTTTTCAACCGCACTGCTCTGCACCGCTCCGCGCAAGGCAACCTTCTTCAGTGTCGCGGCAAACGACCGATCAGCCTGCGTGAGAATTTTCATGCGCGATCCTTCGCTGAGGTGGAGGCTCGTTTCGATCCTGACTTGCTGCTGGGCGCCGAAGGCGCTTTCTGAGTAGCCTCCACGGCCTTCCGCAGGCGGCGAATCATATCCATCAGTGGCGCATATTTGAGCTTGAGACTGGCCCGATTCGCGATGAAGCGCGCGGTCGACTGGGCAATCAGATCCACTTCGACAAGATCGTGCGCCTTGAGCGTACTTCCGGTTTCGACGAGGTCGACGATCCGGTCTGCCAGTCCCACAACCGGCGCTAACTCAATGGAGCCGTACAGCTTGATGATCTCGACCGGAACCCCGCGCTGATTGAAAAAGCGTTCGGTGATCCGGGGATATTTCGTCGCGACGCGAACCTTCGATGAAAGCCGATCGCACGCGACCTCGGCCCGGAGCGCAGCGACCGAGATTCTACACGCTCCAAATAGTAAATCCAACGGTTCGTAGACGTCGCTATCCTGCTCCATCAGCACGTCTTTTCCGACGATTCCGGCGTCAGCTCCCCCGTATTCGACATAGGTCGGGACATCACTCGGACGCACGACCAGGAAGGTGGTGTCGATCTCAGGACAAGGAAAGATCAACCGCCGGCTCTCCCCCACCAACCCGGCACTTTCATAGCCGGCCCGGCGGAACAGCTCCAACGTCGGTTCGATCAGCTTTCCCTTCGATAGCGCAATCGTCAGCATAGATCCCTCTACCGAGCTCCGGTCACAGGGCTCGCCTTTCGGCGTTCGATATTCGCCCCGACCGCCCGCAGTTTTTCCTCAATGCGTTCATAGCCTCGATCGAGGTGATACACCCGCTGGATTTCCGTCGTGCCCTCGGCGGCCAAACCGGCCAGGATAAGTCCTGCGCTGGCGCGAAGGTCCGAGGCCATGACCGGCGCCCCTGTCAGCGTAGGACGCCCCGTGACGATCAAGCGATTCCCCTCGACTCGAATATCCGCACCCATCCGCCGCAACTCTTCCACATGCATAAAGCGGCTTTCAAAGACCGTTTCCGTCACGACGCTCGTGCCTTCCGTGAGCGCCATCAGCGCCACCATCTGCGCCTGCATATCCGTCGGAAACCCCGGGAACGGCAAGGTTCGGACGTCCGTTCCCTTGAGCCGGCCGGCCCGCCTGATTCGCACTGTCTGGGCCTCAACCTGAATATCCGCACCCGCTTCCCGCAACTTCATCAGAACCGCTTCAAGATGCAGCGGACGGCAATGGGTAATCGTGACATCTCCATCCGTAATCGCCCCGGCGACGAGATGCGTCCCGGCTTCGATGCGATCGGGAATAACCTCATGATCCGCACCGTGTAGTTCCCGCACGCCTTCAATCGTGAGCACGTCCGTTCCAGCCCCGGCAATACGGGCGCCGCGCTTGGTCAGGAACTCGGCCAGATCCACAATTTCAGGCTCTTTCGCCGCATTTTCGATGACGCTCGTCCCTTCGGCGAGGGAGGCCGCCATCATCAAATTCTCCGTACCGGTCACGGTCGTCGTATCGCAATAGATCCGCGCACCCTTCAGCCGCTTGGCCCTCGCGGTGATATACCCATGCTCGATCGAAATGTCAGCTCCTAATTTCGCCAACCCGGCCAAATGGAGGTTCACCGGCCGCGACCCGATCGCGCAGCCACCCGGCAGCGAGACCTTCGCCTCACCCCAACGCGCAAGCAAAGGGCCCAACACCAGCACCGACGCGCGCATGGTTTTCACCAAATCATAGGGCGCCTCGGTGGAATGAATCACGTCCGCTTTAATGACGGCGCGGTTGGCCTCATGGGAAACCTGCGCGCCGAGAATGCCGAGGAGCTTCCCCATCGTCAGCACATCGACCACGCGAGGGACATTCGTAATGACACATTCCCCGCCGCCTAAAATGGTCGAGGCCAGAATAGGAAGAGCCGAGTTCTTCGCCCCGCTGATCCGGACGTCTCCCCGCAACCGATTTCCACCCGTAATGACAATCTCATCCATCGACGCCTTGCTTCCTATTCCATCCGCTGGGCGATGACCACCCGTTCAATCCCTGCCGCATCTTCGATGATACGAAGTGCCCTATACCCGCCCACCCGTTCTGCCAACTGCCGGACTATCGGAGCTTGGCCTGCTCCCATTTCCATCACGAGTACCCCGCCTGGGACAAGAAACTCCCGAGACTCACGCAACAACCGCTCGTGAAATTCCGTTCCCTGCTCTCCTCCGACCAAAGCCATGCGCGGCTCAAATACCCGCACCTCCGGCTCCAAACCAGCCCAATCAGATTCGGAAATGTAGGGAGGATTCGAGACGATCACGTCGATCATGCCAGCCGCCCGCCGCGCTTGCAGTGGCGACAACAGATCCCCCTCCAGCCATTCAATCCGATCACGCACGCCATGCTTCATCGCATTCACCTGCGCAACCTCCAGCGCCTCCGGAGATCGGTCGACTGCAAGAATACGCTGCCCCTTCAGACGAACGGCCAAGGTGATGGCGACGCAACCGGATCCCGTTCCCACATCGACAATGGCTGAGTTGGAAAGACGCTGCACATGCTCAATAGCATGGTGAATCAGCAACTCGGTCTCAGGTCGTGGAATCAATACGGCAGGACTGACAGAAAACTCAAGCCCGCAAAACTCTTGCGTACCGAGCAAATATTGTAGCGGTTCACGAGCTACTCGCCGCGCGATCAAAGACTCAATACAGGCCTGGACGGCGGGAGAGACCAACCGGTCCGCGTGACTGACCAACTGGTGACTTCGTACAGACAGCGCATGCTCCACTAGCCACGCAGCCTCCTGCGCCCCGTTGCTCACCCCGGCGCGGACCAAAGACTGCCGAGCCCACACAATGAGGGCACCCACCGTCTTCAGCTCTGGCATGACAAGGGCCACCATAGTCCCCTATACGTTGGCTGTATCGATCTGCTGCTGTTGCGCTTTCAACGCCTGGACAAATTCATCCAGATCGCCTTCCATCACCAATTCAAGCTTGTGCAAGGTCACGCCGACCCGATGGTCGGTGACACGATTCTGCGGAAAGTTATAGGTGCGGATCTTCTCGCTTCGCTCGCCGGTCCCGACCTGTGATTTCCTATTCTGAGCGATCTCTGCGTCATGCTTTTCCCGCTCCGCCTCAACGATTCTCGCGCGCAAGGTCCGCATGGCTTTTGTGCGATTCTTCAGCTGCGACCGCTCATCCTGACAACTCACCACAACCCCGGTGGGGATATGGGTGATGCGCACCGCGGATTTGGTCGTATTCACGCTCTGCCCGCCGGCGCCGGAGGAGCAGAAGGTATCGATTCGAAGATCTCCCGGATCGATTTTGACGTCGATTTCGTCGACTTCCGGCATCACCGCCACCGTCACAGTAGAGGTGTGGATCCGGCCGGCTGCTTCCGTCACCGGCACGCGCTGCACGCGGTGCACACCGGCTTCGTACTTGAAGTGGCTATACGCCCCTTTGCCTTCGATCAATGCCGTGATGTTCTTGTATCCTCCGACACCATTCTCCGCCGCCTCGACCGTATCGACCTTAAATCCCTTTTTCTCCGCATACCTGATATAGGAGCGAAATAATTCCCCGGCAAACAACCCGGCTTCGTCCCCGCCGGTACCTGCCCGGATTTCCAAGAGCAGGCTCTTCTCATCCCGCGGATCTTTCGGGATCAGGAGCTCCTTGACCTGCTCTTCCATGACCTCCTGCTGCCGCCGCAACTCAGCGGTTTCATCAGCGGCCATCTTGTGCATGTCACTCCCGGCTGATGGATCGGCTAGAATCTGCGCCGCTTCCTCCAGCTGCCGAATATTGCCGCGATAGATCTCGAAGAGCTGAGCCGCCGGCTCAAGATCGACACGTTCTTTACTGAGCTTGTGGAGCTGTGCCGGCTGACTCACGACAGAGGGATCCATGAGCTGATCGGTCAACTCTTGAAATCGCGAGGCCACGGATTCCCATTTCTTAAGTAAGGCCGCTTCAATCATTCCAAGTCCTCAAACACCATCATCCATCCAGGCACAAAAACAAAGAGACCCTGCTCCATAGCGAAGCAGGGTCTCTTCTATGACACGTAGAGTGGCTACTTGTCCTTCTTCGCGTACTTCTTCTTAAACCGTTCGACCCGCCCTTCGGTGTCGATGATTTTTTGTGTGCCGGTAAAGAACGGATGACAGGCACCGCAAATATCGACGCTGATTTCCCCGACGGTCGTGCGCGTCTTGAATGAGTTGCCACAGGCGCAATGGACCGTGGCTTCCCGATACATTGGATGAATACCCTTTTGCATGACCTACGACTCCTTGCCAAACATTCACTCAGGCTCCTGGCCCCACGCCAGGAACGACACACTCTATCCGAACCTCAAGGGTAGAAACAAGCGTCTCTTACCGATTCATGGATTGCAGGAATTCCTGGTTGGTTTTGGTCCCGCCAATTTTGTCCATCAGGAACTCCATCGCCTCCATCGTTCCCAACGGACTGAGCACCTTCCGCAAGATCCACATCTTGTTGAGCCGATCCTTATCCACCAACAACTCTTCTTTTCTGGTTCCGGACTTGCTGATATCAATCGCCGGGAAAAGGCGCTTGTCGGCCAGACGGCGATCCAGATGGACTTCCATGTTACCGGTTCCTTTGAACTCTTCGAAGATCACATCATCCATGCGGCTGCCGGTATCGACCAGTGCGGAGGCCATGATCGTCAAACTCCCGCCATGTTCAATGTTACGGGCCGCGCCGAAGAAGCGCTTAGGCCGCTGCAGTGCGTTTGAATCGAGACCGCCGGAGAGCACCTTGCCGCTCGGCGGGGCGATGGTATTGTACGCACGTGCGAGGCGCGTGATGCTATCCAATAGAATCACCACGTCCTTCTTGTGCTCGACTAACCGCTTGGCCTTCTCCAGCACCATTTCGGCGACTTGAGCATGGCGCTGCGCCGGTTCATCGAAGGTCGAACTGATGACTTCGGCCTTGACCTGTCGTTGCCAGTCGGTGACTTCTTCCGGGCGCTCGTCGATCAAGAGGACGATCAGAGTCACTTCCTTATGATTCTTGAGAATGGCCCGCGCCAGAGCCTGGAGCAGCATCGTCTTACCGGTACGGGGAGCGGCCACGATCAACCCGCGCTGGCCCTTGCCAATCGGAGTCGTCAAATCCATCACACGGGTACAGTACTCTTCGCGATCAAATTCCAGATTGAGCCGCTCTTCTGGGTAAAGAGGCGTCAGGTTGTCGAAGAGGATCTTATCTCGTGAAACTTCCGGATCTTCGTAATTGACCTTCTCGACTTTCAGCAGGGCGAAGTAGCGCTCGCTCTCTTTGGGAGGCCTGATCTGCCCGGAGACGGTGTCACCGGTACGGAGGTTGAACCGGCGAATCTGTGAAGGGGAGATATAGATGTCGTCGGGGCCCGGGAGGTAATTGGAGTCGGGGGCGCGCAAAAAGCCAAACCCATCTGGAAGCGTTTCCAGCACACCTTCACCGTAGACGACGCCGTTCTTTTCCGTCTGACCTTGCAGAATGGCGAAGATGAGTTCCTGCTTCCGCAGGTTGGCCGAGCCTTCGATCTTGAGGTCGCGCGCCACCTCGTTCAGGTCGGCAATGGACTTCTGCTTCAACTCCGCCAAATACATGACCTCACCCTTAGCAGCTTGCATAGCACTCCTATCGAGCCATCGGCTCTGTTGTCATGAACAAGAACTCACGAGATTGATTGACCATTCGTCGGAACAGATGTGTGTTTGTGTTTGAATCAGTACTATCGTAGTTTTTGGAGAGGACGATTCGTACGATGCCTTGGCTACGCACGTTTCTTATATGAAGATTCGGCCCCGAGTCTCTGAAACATCTGAGAAATCGACCGTGATCAATGGACGTTATTGGCGTTCGCCTTCTGCTTCGATACTGACCAACTCAGTGTGGTTTCGATTCGAGAAAGGTTCCGGAGGTTGAACTTACGGTGGAGAGCGATTCGCATCAAATGTGAATGCTACGGCGGATGATACGCATGGCCCTCTCCATTGTCAACAGAACAAAACATTTTTCTCCCTCTTTCGGCAATCCCCCCAAACACCCTGCCCCCATTGAATCGGAAAAAGGGCTGTGATACACAGCCTCAAGGAGTACCGACCACCATGGCTGATGATCGAGACGAAGAAAGCCCAGGACGAGTATTTTCGCTATTTGAAGCGAATCAACTCATTCCACAACTCCAAACTCACCTGGAGACCGTCAAACAATTCAAATCCGTCCTTGTCCAAACCCGCGACGAGGTCAGAAAGGCCGCAGAGCAGGCGCTATATGGGGGCGGAACTCCTGTGGGACCGCAATACGTGGTCAGCCTCCAAACGATTAGTTCCAACCTTCACGCCATCCATGAATTGGGCGTCCATGTCAAAGATATCGATCTGGGCCTGTGCGACTTTCCCCATGCCCGTGACGGGCGAATAGTCTATCTCTGCTGGAAGCTTGGAGAAACTGAAGTCCGTTGGTGGCATGAAGTGACACACGGATACAAAGACCGATGCCCCCTTGAAGGCTCTACCTAGGCCGCGTTCATCCCAAAAATCAGTGAACCTTACCTACGCGAGGAAAGATCTACGATGAAATTTGTGATTCTTGGCTACGACGGTCCTGAGGGAGAAGCGAAACGGAAAATTCACCGTCCAGCCCATCTCGCCAATCTCGAGCCATTGACTCAACAGGGCCGCGTCATTCTTGCCGGTCCACTCACGGATAAGACCGGCAGTTTAATGGTACTGGAATTCGACTCACTGGCTGAGGCTGAGCAATTCGCCAATCAGGATCCCTATATGGTGAATGGCGTTTTTGAGCGGATTGAGATTCACCCGTTCATGCAGGTATTGCCCAAATAAATTCAACACTTCGACACATCTCTAGCTTCACAGCTACTCTTCTTTAGCGCTTACCAATACCAATATTCAAGGACCAGCCCATACTCTTGGGTACATTGTCCGGCCAGATATCGCGCGGTATAGTTGCACTATGAATCGCGCGACCTTGCTACCGCTCACACCTGCCGCTCTCTTGCTACCCATCATTTTTCTCGTTGCCTCTGAGGCCACCGCAACCGAAACCACGGTTGTGACCGAAGGTCAATACGTCATGGCGGACGGCGACACATTGGCGATGGCAGAAGACAAGGTCCTGCAACGTGCCCAACGCAAGGCGGTTGAGGAAGCCGGCATCTATCTGGAATCAACTTTCCACGATTACGAATCGGTGCGAAACGGAAAGAGCACGCAAGTCAGCGCGCTGGAGATTCGAACACTCGCTGCGGCCATTACCAAGACAGACGTCCTGGAATCACGGCGCAGCTTTGAGCACGGCCGACCGGTTTTTACCATTCGCATTCGAGCCGTGGTGAATGTGGATCACCTCCAAGAGGCGGTTCGGCGCTGGCGATCCGAAGAACAGTTAGCCGCACATTTCAGACAATTACAAAAGGAAAACGCCGAACTCAAGGCACAGCTCCGCGAGGCGCAAACGCCACCGTCAGGCGTACGCACACTTGCCATCGATCCACCAGGACGCACGGGGTCGCAGGGACAAGCACGCCACCTCCTTGAAACTGCCCTCCACTCGTATAACCTTCGCCAGAAAATCGATCTGACATCACAAGCCGCAGCACTGGATCCTCAATTCGTAGATCCGCTGATTGTCAGAGGACAGACCTATCTAAAGATGGCTTCCTTGGCCTTTTCCAATAAATCTCTCCCAAGTGAATATTCTGAGTATATCGACTGCGCCCGAATGGACTTTGACCGCGCCCTCATTTTAGACGCAAGAAATCCATGGGCACTCCTCGGACAGGGAGACGTACATACGTGGCTGAACCAGCCGGAAGTGGCCGAAAACGCTTACACACAGGCCCTGGAAATCGATCCCTTTTTCGACATTGCCCGCCAGCGACTCATTCGTGTGACGACTTCTCAAGCTCGCAAGCTGGTATCTACGAAGCAATGGGGGCCTGCGATGACGACCCTCAATCGGATGCTCAACTCATCGGCCTCTGAAAGCTGGATCCCTTCTCAAAAAGAGGCCTACCTCCTCCGAGGCGAACTTCACCAAAGACTGAATCAGTCTGCTCAAGCTATTGATGATTTGAGCGTCGTCATCGACATAGACCCCACCCACGTCCAGGCACTTATGATGCGAGGCCAGCTCTACCAAGAACAACAGCACGGACAACTCGCCAAAGAGGACTTCGAGCAAGCCTGCATCCTCGGCGCCCCAACCGCCTGTGAACAGCTCCCTTAGCACAGCAGATAGCGTAGTAGGAGAATATGGACGGCCAATGCATTTTAACAAAGGGCCATTCAGATCAAAATCGGCCAGATCGTGTTTGACAAGGAAAAAGTCAGCCCCCTATAATATCGGCCAATTTGGAGTCAGAATCACACGTCCAAGCACACACCTGATAGCCCCTAAAGGCCTAATCTCACTCTGCCTGTATAGCCCAAAAGCTCCGGGAGGTGGGCCTTCTGTGAGGTTGCAGAAGGAGTGGAGAAAAGCTTAGAGTGTTGACAGGATTCAAGAGTCAGAACTGAGTCGTTGCTGAGGACCTTCACCCTTTTGCCCGGAGAGTAAGGCGTAATGAGTCAATACCGCGTGCTTCCAGGACCAGAACACTTTCTGCCCCCCGCTGCCGCCAGTATGGGCATTCGGTTACCGAACCCGGGCGAAGCCCACATCAACGGCGTCATTGTCTCCGAAGAAAAGGCCTATGAAGAAGCTGCCAGGCAGTTCTTGATGGCCAAAGTGCCGACCCTCTTCCCTGGCCCCTTAGTGCTTTGGGCTTGGAATGAAAAAGCGGCCAAGAAGGCCACGGCAATCCGCCACCTGTACAACACCCTGAAGGAATGTGTGCAGCCTGGCCAAAAGCCCATGCTGATTCCCATGCCGGACTATCGCCCCAAGTACCCCAAGATCAATCCTGAAGTTGAAATCAATCCCAACCATCCGAATCTGACCATTTGGCACAACAAGATTGATTGCTGCATGTTCATCGGTGTGCACTGCCACCAGGCAAACCTGTCGCTCAAGATTATTCGGGGCGGGACCTCCTGCTACACGATTGCGATGTGCGCGCAGGCCGGGCATGAAGATGCGATGCTCTCATTCCGTGATGCATCCGTCGAAAAGATTATGACTCTGGCGGATTGGGTGAGAAAGTTGAAAGGGACAGTCCAACCACGGCTGACGTCAGCCAAGAGCGGGGCGTCAAACTAACCCGTTTGAAACTCCCTGTGCAGTGAAAGGAGGCTAGGTCCATGGCAGAGAATAAATCCCTCATCGGGACAAAAAATAAAAAAGGGCAGACCTTTACCGATACCTGGACGATGATGAACGACGCCCCGCGTACCCCGTCGTTCTATACAGGTAGCGAAGTCATTAAGGAAGCATTGCGGCGCGCCAGTTGCGACGTCATGATTGCCTATCCGATCACCCCGCAGAGTGAAGCGGCGGCATTGATCGGCGAATTGTTCGCAGAAGGCTACATCGGTGACTACTTCCGCGGTGAGAGTGAGTTTGCCGTCATGTCCCAGTGCGCCGGCGCCGCGTTCGGTGGCGCTCGCGTCTTTACGACGACCGCAGGCCCCGGCACGATGCGCGCCATGGAAAACTTCCCCATGTGGTCCGGCGCGCGGTTACCGATTCAGATGATCGTCACGTGCCGCGGCATCAACTCGCCGCTCTCCATTCAACCGGATACACTCGAAATCGCTTACCTCTTGAATACCGGCATGCTCGTCTGGCATGCGGAAACTGCCCAAGACTTCTTTGATTGGATCCTCAAGGGCTACATGGTATCGGAAGAGCCGGATGTGCACTTGCCTCTCGCGCTTTGCTGCGACGGGTTCTTTGTGACCCATACGAAGGACGTCGTGAATCTGACGCCGGCCGACATGTGCTTACCGCCCTACGACCCCTACCGCTCACCAGTTCCCTGCATGGACATGGAATGTCCGCCGGTCCGGATGATGCGCGATCCCTTTGTCATGAAGAGCAATTACATCAGCTACGCCACCCATGCCAGCTGGCAGCAAGAAATCTGGGCGGCGGTGGAACGCTCGAGAAAACATACCATCAAGTGGATCAACGGATTGGTCGACACCGAAAATACCGATGCCGACATCATGATCGTGGCCTCAGGGACAGCCGTCTCACAAGGACGCGAAGCTATCCGATTGTTAGAGGATGAAGGCATCCGCTGCGGATTAGTGAAAGTAAAGTCCTTGCGCCCCTGGCCGGAAGAGGAAATTCGGGAAGCCACAAAAAACGCCAAGCACATCTTCGTGCCAGAGTTCAATGTCACCGGATGGCTTGCAAAAGAAATCAAGGCAACAATTCCCAATCACCATCGGGTCCATTCCGGTCCGCGCGTATGCGGAGGCATGACGATGCCGCCGGAAATCATCGTTCAGGAAATCAAAACAGTCCTCGGGATGAAGACCGTCTCCCTGGCTGGTCGTGGAAGCTGAGCAATCAACACACGGTTACGCTATCTAATTTTGAACGAGACCCTTTGAGGAGGCATATATGAGCAAAGAACGTATTCAAATTTCAGAAGCCCTCTATGACATCATGCCGTCCGACTATCAGGACCTGGTCAAGAGCGCGACCTACGGCAAGGAAGATCGCGGCTGGAAGGATATCGGTAACAGCAAAGAACTCATCGAGCAGCACTCACTCTGCGCCGGCTGCCCGGAGTCTATGGCCTTCCGCTATATCCTGGCCTCACTCCCCAACCCCGAAGACACTGTGATGGTCGGTTCAACCGGTTGCACCAGCCTGGTGTTCCCGATGGTGGCCGTTCACAACATTCACTCTCTCTTCGGCAACCAGAATGCTATCGCGTCCGGGCTGAAGCGCGCTCTGAGCGTCCGTTTTCCAGGCCGGACAAAGGATGTCGTCGTCCTCGCCGGTGACGGTGCAACCGTTGACATCGGCCTCGACATGACCCTTCAAGCCTGGTTTCGCCAGGAAAAGTTTACGACCATTTGCTTCGACAACGAACTCTACGCCAACACCGGCGGCCAGGAGAGCGGATTGATGCAGAAGGGCTTCGTCGCCAAGATGGCTCCGGTCGGCAAGCTGTTCGACAAGGTCCGGTTGCCTGAGATTGCCCGCGAATCAGGCTGTCACTATGTCGTGAATTGCACGGTCAGCAAGCCCTCACTGGTTGAGAAAGTCATTCGTAACGCCGTGCACATCGCTCGCGAAATCGGCCCGACCTATCTCCAGCTCTATACGCCTTGCATTCTGGAAATCGGGAAGAACAGCATGGAAGGCCTCCAGGAGATGCGTGACTCCGAAAAGCCGACCGAGCGATTCGCGTACAAAGAATACGTCAGCGAGCCGGCCAAGCAATTGCTGGCCGAACTAGCGGCGAAGGATAAAGAACGGAAAGCGGCCGCCAAGCAATTGGCCGGGCAAGCCTAACGAAACCGGAGGTTGTCCATGATTAAGAAGAGACTCAATATCCGGATGTCGGGTTTAGGCGGACAGGGTGCGGTCACCGCAGCCCATGTCTTGGCCATGGCCGCCAACCGGGACGGAAAGTTTTCGATCTCCAACCCATTCTTTGGAGCGGAGAAGCGGATGGCTCCGGCGGAGAGCTATTGCCGCATCGGAATCGAACGGATCTATGACCGTGGCGAATTGGTATTCCCAGACGTGATCCAAGTATTTCACCCTCAGGTCATCACGATGGGCAAGAGCTATACGATGCCATTCTATTCCGGCGTGAAGGAAGGCGGCGTTGTGGTTATTAACTCCGCTCAGCCCCTTCTGTCGGAAGAAGATATTCAGCGGCTCAAAGACTTGAACGTCGCCCTGTTTTATATCGCCGGAACTGAGCTCGCCATCGAAGTCGCTGGCACTGAGCTATCCACGAACATGGCCATGATCGGGTCTGTGGCGGGTATTACCAAGTGCGTCTCCATGGAATCCCTAGATGGGGCGCTTCAGGAGCGGTTTGGAAAGAAATTCGTCGCCTCCGGTGGTACGGCTTCGTTGGATGAAGCGATCAAGAAGAAATTCGCCAAGAAAGAAATGCTGCTCGCCAAGAATCTGGCCACTGTCAAGGCCGCGTATGAGATCGCGAGCGAATGGGCAGATAAGAACAAGATCGAGTTACGAGTCGGCAATCCTGCCGTAGCCGCGTAAGAGAAGGAACTACGTCGCATGTATAACGTAGCGCAAGTCATCGATGAGAAATGCACTGCCAAGAAGGGCTGCCGCCTCTGTATCATGTATTGCCCGGAAGCCAACTGCCTGGATCTGAACTCCAGCAAGATGGTCGCCGAGGTCAATATTGATCGCTGCAAGGGGTGCGAGCTGTGCGTGGTCGTGTGCGACGCCGCAAAACACAATGCGATTGAGATGCAGGCCGTAAGCGCCACCGGTCAACTGATGGCGAAAAAAGGCGAATCCGCAGCTCTTGGACAAGCCTACCAAGGCTAATCCGTTACGACGTGAATAACGGGAAACCCCATAGCGTCCGCGCTATGGGGTTTTTTGTTGAGAAATGAGGGATCCATGGATACAGAAGACAACGTCATCAATGAGCTCCTCGCGGAGATCTCCGGACTGATCACGCAATACCCCAAAGCAATCGAGCGGCGCGCGGCGCAAATCCAAGCCTCAGGAAAAGATCCTGAACTCGTCGATAAGCTCGTGAAAGCGGCCGATACGATGCGAGATAGCGGAAATCTATATCTGACTTGGGCAAAGCACTATGCCGCACTGGCAGACGGCAATACGGATGCCTCTTCAGACGAAGATGAAACAGAGGACTTTGACGTCTAAAAAAGACTCCCGCTCCGCAAGAAGTTTTGCTAGAATGGGTCTCGCTTTCATTGCACCCTACGTTCCCCGGTAGCTCAGTTGGTAGAGCAGCCGGCTGTTAACCGGCTGGTCGCAGGTTCGAGTCCTGCCCGGGGAGCCAACATATAAAGAGGGCTGACGGCATTGTGCCGTCAGCCCTCTTTTCATTTCAGCTGTCATTCGTCTATGCCGCTAAATTCGATGTTCGTTGATTGGACGTCCGTGCGGCGACACCGCTCTTCAGGACAATCTCACAGATATGATCCAACCGTTCGATATGCTCATAGGCGGCCCATGGGTCTGCGGCCACGGCGCACACGCCATGGTTCGCCTGCCCAACGATGTCGAATTCGAGCGCCCCATCCTTCTGCAGCCCAAAACAATCGGCCGTGGCATCAGCCAGATCTCGAGACAGCGCCGGTAGGGCAGGAACCGTCCGACCAACCCTGGTATAGCGCGAGATCTCAGGAAACTCAGCGCTCATGGCCTGCAAGTCCACTCCTGCATAGATCGCCGCGACAATGTGGGTCGCATGCACATGAACTACCGTCCGTGTCTTTTTGGAGTCCCGTTGTAAATTCCAATGCATCCAGAGTTCGCCGGACGGCTGCTGGCCATCCCGAATTTTTGGAATCAGTTGATGCGTCACCGGATCACTCACAATCTCTAATCGAACCACATGCTCCGGATGCACGATCGTCTTTCGCCACCCAGACGGCGTGATATACAGATACCTCCCGTCCCGTTTCCGCATACTGATATTACCGTCTCTGGTCGTAATCCACCCACGCTCATACACCCGCCGCATCACGTCGCCGATTGCTGTTAACATGCCGCCCTCCTTCTACAAACTCCCAGGTCCCGTTATCGGTCGATGCGCGTCCTCGCTTGAGGACTTGCACGCAAGTCATCTCTGTTGAACTTTCGGTATACGATCACGGCCGGATATTGTTTATGATGGGGCACGATGATCCGCACATACCCCTTTGCTCCGCCCGCCATACTCCGGAACGCGCATCTCATGACCCTTGCGCCACGGTACTGGCCGCGAGATCTCTCACTGAGACAGATTCCTCAGCACGAACGTCTCTTTACGACTGAGCCTGGCACGCAGCTCCTCGGACTCTGCCACTGGCAGCCGCGCCCCGCTGAGTCTCCCACGCTCGTTCTTGTTCACGGACTAGAAGGCAGCGCGGACTCGCATTACATGCGTGGCATTACGGCAAAAGCGTACCGGCGTGGTTTCAATGTCGTGAGGATGAACCAGCGCACCTGCGGCGGCACCGAGCACCTTACGCCGACTCTCTATAACAGCGGGCTGAGCGGCGATTGCCGGAAGATTGTCAGAGAACTGGCGTCGGTAGACCACCTGACGCATATCTGGCTGGTAGGCTATTCAATGGGCGGCAATCTGGTACTGAAAGCAGCCGGTGAACTCGCAGGGACGGTACCGGCCCTCGCGGGGACCGTCGCGGTATGCCCGAATATCGATCCGACTCAATGCGTGGCGGCCTTGGAGCAGCCGCGAAACTGGATCTATCACTACCACTTCCTCTCACGGCTCAAAGCGCGCATGAAACGGAAAGCCGGGCTCTTTCCAGGCAAATGGGACTTGCGTGCGATGGGTTCGATGAAAACCATCAGCCAGTTCGACGACTACTATACCGCCCGAGACGGAGGCTATCGGGATGGCGCAGACTACTACGATCGCGCAGGAGCCCGGCACGTGCTGCATCAAATCGCCGTCCCGACCTTGATCGTCACCGCCCAGGACGACCCATTCATTCCCTACTCGCTATTCACCCGTCCTGAACTCATGGAGAACCAAAGCATCACCCTACTGGCGCCTCGCCATGGCGGACATTGCGGATTCTTCAGCGTGAGCCAAACCGGTGAAGACGCGTACTGGGCAGAGAACAGAATTATTGAGTTTGTAAGTCGCACGCGGTAACTGATGTGGCGGCCTCAACCAAGAGGGCCGCCACCGGGGACGTATCGGCTAAGCGGCTTTCTTCAATCGACGGGGAATAGTCGCAGCGACCAGCGGAGCACAGGTTCTGACCCAGGTCACAATGAGCCACGCAATAGCTGCCACAATGCCCACGATAAACATCCAGTTATAGATTCCCTTGGCGAATTTATTCAGAAACGGGCCACCCACCAGCAACAGGACTCCGTAGGCCAAAATCACCGTGGCCAGCGTCGTCACCGGAAGAATCAACGCCCGATAGGGCGACAGCCATTTCCAGTCCTCAGAAGGATCTCCCGCTAACTGGCGCGCGCCGAGCCAGGCGAGTGCGATCGTGCAACCATAACCAAGAAACTGGACCAGATCTGAAGCGGCTAACTTCCCCACCGCCGTCTCGCGAAAGAGCGGAACTTGTCCGAGGATCAGGGCGAACGCGCACGAGAGTATCATCGCCACACCGTACTGCATCAGCCACGCCCGTGCTTTCATCATGCACCTCCTGCCGGTATCGGGAAGAATCGCCCGACCCCTGACAAGCATACCACCACACCGATGGTTTCATAGAATCAACGTGATATGCGACAGAGCCGCCGAATGAGGAAGTGCCCAATCAAGCAGATTGAAGGTAGGTGCGGACATCCTGAACATACGTTTTGAATGGATCCGGCATGGGGAACGGTGTACGCCCGTCGACCTGAACGATCGACCAATTGATGACATAGGCCGGAAAAAACGGCTGGCCCTGCGCTTGCTCGCCAAGCACTTCAGCCGGACCGGCCGCTAATAAATGACGAATCAACTCTCCCCGCCCGAATGCACGCGTGTTACGTGGAGGATGTTCCATCGCGAGGGCAATCGCTTTGTCCGTCGTCATGCGAGGCACCCGCCCCTCTTCAAGCAGCCCGAAATAGAGGCCGCGATCCACACGCAAATTATGATATTCGAGATCGAGACTCTTGAGCGCCGGATCCTGCCACTCCAACTGTTCGGCTTCACGAAAGGATTCGAGCAGCCACAATTTGGAGGCCCAGTCGACACGCCCGACCAGCTTGGCATAGTCGCCGCGCAAGTCCGTCAGGACAGACTCCCACTGGTCGAGCACCCAGTCCGTCTCCTCGTCCTGCCCGGCGTAGGCCTCGCGTGCCGCCGCAAGAAATTGTTCCTGAATATCGATCGCCGAAATCGTCTTGCCCGATTGCAGCCGCACGATCCATTGGCGCTCTTGATCTTGGGAGATCTCTTGCAGGGTTTCGACCGGCTCATCGAGCTCCACACCGGCCGGCGCCTTCCCCTCTTCGATCAACTGCAACACCAATCCAGTCGTGCCCATTTTGAGCGCCGTGGCGACCTCGGCCATGTTGGAGTCACCGAGGAGTAGATGGATCCGGCGGTATTGATTGGGATCCGCCAGCGGCTCGTCCCGCGTGTTCACGATCGCGCGGTTCTGCTGCACCCACTCGAAGAAATCGTTGACGATATGATCGGCCCGCTGTGAAATCTGATAAGGGATCATCGTCTGGGGGCCGTGCGAACGCAGCGCCCCGCGCGGCACAATCAGGCGATCCATCTGAATCCAGGCATCCTGCGGATTCGCCGCCCCGATGCGGCCCGAGCCGGTGAAAATCTGTCTGGTGACTAAGAAAGTGACGAGAGGACTCAACCCTCTCCGGCTGAAGGGAAACCGGCGAGTGACCAGATAGTTCTCGTGCGATCCAAACGTCGCGTCGGTCTCATGGTCAATATTGTTTTTGATGAGCGAAATGGTCTCGCCAAAACCCAACGCTTCAATCGCCTCCTGTAGCAGTTGATCCCCGGCCCGATCGACTGCAACGAGATCGGCGAGCGACTGACATTCGGGCGAAGCATATTCAAGGTGCCCCATATCGAGATACATCCGCCCGGCATTCGTGAGAAAGCCTCCGTTCCCCGGAGGTTCATCGTGCCCGCGATGGTGCAGATCGAGCACTCCACGGCGCTGAACCTGGAACAGATAATTGCGGATCTGGTGAGCAAACCATGTCGGTGAGTGATCGGGACGATCCTCATTGACGAGGAGTCCGTACTCCGTTTCAAGGCCGAATATACGGTTCAGCATGAATACGCACCCCGATGGCCCACATAAAATGGATGATCGTGACTCTGCGTGCCTCTGATGGACTACCAAATCGGCAAGTGCTCGAGGCAGTCCCGATGCACCAGTAGTCCCTACTCCGTCTCAAGCCCGACTATACGGTTCAGCAGATTAGCGATTCACAACAGACTGAAAGTCGCCTGGAAGCAATCGCGCGAGTTCGGCGGACTTCAGTGCACGATACTTCGATGAACCGGCCTGCTGCCGCTCCAGGACCGCGCACTCCAGCGTCTTATCCGCCAGCACCTCACGAAGATGCGCGAGCAATGCAGTCTGATCGGGAATCGCTGCAACCGTCTCACCACTAGTCTCATGTCCGCTATCAGCCGACGCCTCTGACGAATCCTGCTGCTGATGCGCCAGCGATCCGATCGCCCAGGTGCGCAGAGCCAACTGCAAGCCCTGCTCAAGCGTGCAGGGAGACGGTTTCTGTGCCTTCAGATACTCTTGCATGCGCGCCTGCACCTGCTTCGTCGCGGCCAGCACGGCATACTCCTTGAGTTCTTCGAACGTTCCGTCATAGTTGATCGTGAGTAGCGTATCCTTCTCCGGTTTCTGACCCAACTCGGCCAGAAGAATCCTGACGATAAACGGCGCCTTATACACTTCTTCGAAAGCCTGCTTGATGACCGGAGCAATTCCGTATTTCACCAGGCGCGAACCGGTCACGTCGGACGGAGATCGGTTGAACCCTTCCGTATGCGCCATCTCTAACAGGCTGAATCGGAGCTTTTCCAGATCCGCCGGATGCCCCATGCCTCCGAGCGCAATCCGGTCGTAAATCTCATAGAGCTTCGACGTGCCTTTGCTGACGGTCGTCAGGAGAAGACCTCCGTCGTAGCCCAGAGCCACTACCGGACTCCCCTGCCTGAACTGCTCATCGAGGTAAGTCCGGCGATTGCCAACTGCTTCTACCCACCGATACGGCTCTTCATACATGGCACACCACCTTGGATTCGCAAGATAGATTCAATCGATTCTTAACCATCCGGCGATGGCCGAGTGATTCAATCCATCGATAACACTCTTCATACATGGCGAGACACCTTCGTTTCGAACAATTGTTTCAAGGTAGAATCCGGAACCGTCTTCAGTCCGTCCTGCGTAATGAACTTGATGACCGGATAGAGACTCGCTTCGCGGTTGACGCCGCCGGTGGCCGAATCGAACTCGGCGGCACTGGTTAGAAGCCGCAACGCTTGAATCGTCGCCTCCTCCTCCGTCATCACGGCCAGGGGACGCTCACCCCAAGTATTCACATAATGCAGAATGCCGCGGATCGTCGGCGACCCGGAGCCTGACACTGCATATTCGACTCCTTCAAACTCGGCCCCGAGAATGTCGTAGAAGAATATCTTAGCCGCGCCCTGCTCGAAGTCATAGCCGGCAAATACCGGCACTACCGCGCCGGTTCCCGCCAAGGCCGCGGCCACATTCTCTTTCAAGAGTTTCGACACCGCGCGCAACTTCCCTTCGAAGCTCAACTCCTGAAGCTGAGTCCGCCGGTAATATTTGAACGAGTGCTCAAGAATCCGCACCATTTCATAGGCCGTCGCCGGCACCCCCGCAATGGCCATCACGCTATGGCGATCGATTTCGAGGACCTTGTCCGTCCGGTCGTACATCACCATATTGCCGGCCGTCGCCCGGCGATCGCCGGCCACGAGGACGCCGTCACGATACTTGAACGCGAGAATCGTCGTCGCGCTCGGCAGATCGACTCCCGATCCGACAGCCGACGGCTGACCGAATTGATAGCCCTGCTCCTTCAACAGCTGAAAAAAATCTCCCTGCATTCCCATCCCTCTTACCTTACCCTTCTTTTCTAGGATAGCCGCCGTAGCCGCGGTTTCCAGCGCGCATCGAACGAGAGCCTTCTGAGGCCGCGCGTTGCGCGAGCACAAGCCCTGACTCGGCGCCCCGTTACTCCCCCGTCCGCTGCCGGTACCGTTCGGCCTGCTTCGGATCGACCTTCTTCATCCGCTTCATCAAACTATCCTTGTCGGGCGACCCAGTATCAGGGCGCCGTGGCCCGCCACCCTCTTCCGACGGGCTCGGCGCCTTCGGCATCGGATCAACCGGTCCCTCGCGTCGCTCAGGCATCATCTGGTAGATCATGACTGTGATTCCTTTCTTATCTCCCAGGCGGCTACGGCATCGGCCGGAGAAGCCGCCCGTTCAAAAATCTCGGCACAGGCCCTCACCTCGGTTGGATTAAACAGGTCGCCCATCTCCAGGGTCTTCCTCTTCAACCTGCCCGAGAACTGAATACGCTCCCACTGCATCGATGCGATCTGATCGGGAAACCGCCGCACACAGAGCCCGCGCAACCCGCCACGAGTATCGTGCGGACCGGCAGACAACGCCTGCTCGATGTCGGCTTCCGTGGTCATGCGCCAGGCCTTGCCTTCGGCCTCCAGACCGAGATACAGCCCGCGGTCGGCGTTCACATTGTGATATTCCAGATCCAGGCTCGCCAGCCATGGATCATCCCAGCCGATGCGTTCTTCCTGTACGAAGGTCTCCAGCAGCCACAGCTTCGTCACCCAATCGAGCTTGCCGACCAATTGGCTGCGATCCTGCGTAAGCAGACGCAGCGTCTCACCCCATTCGCGCAACACCCAGTCTGTTTCAGCATCGGCGCCGGCCAGCATGCGTCTGGCCGCCGTATAATACTGTTCCTGAATCTCCACCCCGGAAAGAGCCGGTCCCTGCTTCTGCCGCACGGTCGCCTTGAGGTCGGGATCCCGCGAAATCTGCTTCACCGCCGACACCGGATCGGCCAATTCAATCGCAGGAACGCCCCCCCGATCGATCAGATCGAGGACCAGCTGTGTCGTGCCCACCTTCAACGCCGTCGCATACTCACACATGTTCGCATCGCCGATAATCAAATGCAGCCGCCGATACTTCTCTCGATCGGCATGCGGCTCATCCCTCGTATTGAGAATGGGCCGGTTATGCATCGTATCGACGCTCAGATCCGTCTCCATGAAATCCGCCCGCTGAGAGAGCTGATACTGTCCCGGAACGAATCCGCTCTCCTGGGCCTCGATGCCGACTTTTCCCGCCCCGGCAATCACCTGGCGGCTGACGAGAAAGGGCAGGAGCCCTGCGACCAGTTGCGGGAATGGAATCGAGCGTGAGACGAGATAGTTGTCGTGGCAGCCATAGCTATGGCCGTGGAGATCCGTATTGTTCTTATAGAGCTGTACGTGCGGGCCACCGAGGGTACGATTCCTCCGCTCGGCCGCGCGCTGCACGACCCGCTCCCCGGCCCGGTCATGCGCAAGCAGATCGCGCAACGTTCGGCATTCGGGACTGGAGTATTCCGGGTGCGTATGGTCGTTGTAGAAGCGAGCGCCGTTCGGCAACACCAGATCGCTTTTCATCTCGTGAAATGAAAAGGGCCGGTGCGCATCGATCTTGGCGAAATCATCCTCTTCCTTATCCTGCTGGAGTCCGGACACCCGGAACCCCCGGGCGTCATCGTGCGGATCTTCGCCGCCGTAGTCCCAGCGCCGTTCGAACGAGGCCGTCAAATGCGCCCGCACCAGCTCCATCGACTCAACGACCGGATCGACCTCATCGAGATCTTCACGCGTGATCCCGTATTCTGTTTCAATCCCAAAGAGACGCATCATTAGATAATCTGATTGATCAATCGCTCTTCCGTCTGCCTGCCGCGCCGGAAAGACGATACCCCGACAACCTGTTCAGGATGATGGTCCAGCAACTTCAACCATTCTTCCGCCGCATCGTCCGGTGGCAGCATCTCGCCTTCACGGAACTCTGCCAAGACGGCATCGGAGAGGTCCTGTGCGATGAGCCCGACCGACTGGCCGGATTGGATCATGCGATCAATTGCCGTTTCCTTCGCGCGCTGCACGATGGACGAGAGGATCGCCCCGCTCACGAGATCGCCCCGATAGAGCACCTTATTCTGGCCGCTGCGGAGGCGGATGGAGAGCAGTCGATTCTCATCCGTCCGTTTGTAAATCTGGTCGATGACCCCATCCACCAGCGAGGCAAAGGCTTTCGTCTTGTCTCCGCCTCGTTCGGCGATGAGCGCTTGATCCAGCGGCAACTCGTTCGTCAGATACACTTTCAAAATCTCAGCAGCCGACTCGCGATTCGGCCGGCTGACTTTGATCTTGCGGTCAATGCGCCCAGGCCGCAATACCGCAGGGTCGATCAGGTCCGGCCGATTCGACGCGAGGATGATCACGACATCCCGCAGAGATTCAATGCCATCCATCTCGGAACAGAACATCGGCACGAGCGTGCTGGAAATATTGAACGAGCGCGACGCCCGTCTGGTCCCCAGAATCGACTCGGCTTCGTCGATGAAAATAAACGGGAGCGCCCCCTCGCGACGGCGGGCCCTGGCCTTGGCAAAGAGATCGCGGACCATCCGCTCCGACTCCCCAAGCCACATATTCAGAATCTCAGGCCCTTTAATATGGAGGAATGCCCCGCCGGTGATGGCAGGCAGGGTCTCGGTTTTTCCACCGGCCGCCATCGACTCACTCACGAGCTTCGAGAGGCTGGCGGCCGCCGCCTGACCGATCAACGTTTTCCCGCAGCCCGGCGGGCCGTAGAGCAGAAAGCCCTTGGGCTGTGTGAACTTGAACTGCTCAAACGTCTCCGCGTGCAGCAGCGGATATTCGATCGCCTTGCGGATCGCGCTGATCGCTTCCTGTTGGCCGCCGATCTGCTCCCAAGTGACAGTGGGCACCTCATCGAGGACGTGGGTCTTGGCCTTCCGGTCTTCCAGCTTCTCGATCGCGATCCGATGCCCCGGATCGATCCGTAATTCATCGCCCGCCTTCAGCTCCACCCCCACAAGGTCGCTCGACCGTTGGAGGATCATAGACTGACGGCCCATCTCCTGCTCGAAACGCAGCCGCCCGTCCGGCAGCGCTTCCGTCAGCTTGAGCACCGGCCCGTTCAGGTCATACCCCAGCGTCTTGATGACCGCATAGGCTTCATTCACCAGAATCTGCGCGCCGATCTTGAGATCAGCGGCAGCCACACGCGGATCCACGTTCGCATAATACTCGGCCCCGCCGACGACGATCCTGGCCAGGCCTTCACCCGGCAGATCGAGCAACGTGCCGATCCGGTTGGCCGGCGCCGTCAGCTTTGCCACCACCTCGCTGATCTTTTTAAATTCCGCGTCCCGTTGCTGCTGACTCGCGGCGCTCAACATGACGGAGTGCCGGAGCTTGTAGAGAATCTGCTGGCGGGGATCGTTCTCAGGAAAAGAAGCCAGGCATTGCTCGATCAATTCGAGCGGGTCTGTCGTCGTCGATGACGCTCGTTTCCCCGCTCCTGTATCTGCTGGGCCACCCGGCCCCTTGTCGTCTGCGCGATGGTCGCTCATGGTCATCTCCGGTTTGATCAAGCGTCATCATAACAACATGTCGGAGCCGGACGCTACCGGCCTCAATTGACCGCCTGGAGTGACACCGCCACCTGCTGCCGCTTATTTGCGCGAATGATATCGAGCGTCACCTGATCGCCGACCTTGCGCGCCTCCATGAGATCCATCATATGGTCGATGGTTTCAACCGGCTTTCCGTCGATGGCCACGATAATGTCACCGAGTTCGATGCGACCAGCTTGCGTCTGGCGGGCGCCCCGGAGCCCGGCGCGATCGGCACTCCCGCCACGTGACACCTTCCCAATCACCAGCCCTTTGATCCCCCATCGTTTGACGATGGAATCGGGCACCAGCGACACGCCTAACCCTGGCCTGATGAGCTTGCCGTGCTTGATCAGCTCCGGCACGATCCGATTCACCGTGTCCACCGGCACCGCGAAGCCGATACCGGCATAGGCGCCGCTGGGGCTGACGATTTGCGTGTTCACGCCGATCAATCGTCCGCTGTTGTCGAGCAGCGGGCCGCCGGAATTGCCGGGATTGATCGCCGCGTCGGTTTGCACCACGCCCTCAATCGTCCGGTTCGACATCGACTTGATCGTCCGCCCTAAGGCACTCACAACCCCCGTGGTCAAGGTATGGTCCAGCCCGAACGGATTGCCGATGGCTAGAACTTTCTGCCCGACCCGCAAATCGTGCGACGCCCCGATCGCCAGCGGCTCCAGGAGATTCTCAGAAGCCTTGATCTGTAACACCGCCAGATCGTGATCCGGATCGGCCCCGACGATCTTGGCCTGGTGCTCACTCCGGTCGGCCAGCGTGACCTTAATGGTATCGGCCCCATAGATGACGTGGAAATTCGTGACGAGATACCCTTGCTTACTCCAGACAAATCCGGAGCCGGATCCCTGCGGGACCTCCATCGTATCGAAGGACCAAATGTCGCGTTGAATCGCCGTATTGGCGATGAAGACCACCGACTTCGTGGCCCGCTCGAACACCGCGATGGTCGCGCGTTCATCCGGGCTCAATTCGGCCGGTGCGGGAGTGACCGGCCGAGGCTTGCCCTCCGTGCCGTCGTAGGTCCCGCCGAGCGGTTGACCCCAGTCCGCCGCCATAGCCCACAGGCTCAAGGCGAGAACGCTGGCTCCCGCCGTCATACCAGCAAGACTTCGCATGATGCGCCGCAGGCTCATCATCACTCACCGATGATTTGAAAAATCAGCTCGCGCGTGCGGGATCGCGTATCGAAGTCGACCACGACGAGTTGCTGCCAGGTACCGAGCAGCAGCGTCCCGCCGGAAAACGGAATCGTGACAGATGGCCCTTGCAACTGCCCCCGGATATGGCTGTGCCCGTTGTCTTCCCCGGCATTTCTCGTATTGTGCTGCCAGGCCGGATCGGCCGGTACCGCCCGATCCCAGAACGCTTTCGTATCGGCTCGAATGCCCGGCTCGTCTTCGATGATCATGATCGACGCCGTCGTGTGCTTCACAAAGACCGTGACGATCCCGGCGCTCAGACCGGAATCGGCGACGGCAGTCTGGACTGACTTCGTCAAATTCTCGATATGCGTATCGCCCTGCATATCCACGCGAGCGGTCACAGTCTTCACAGCCATATCAACACTCCATCTGCCGAAGAAAGCGCCGTTCGCCCGGCGAAAGCCGGCCACCGCGCGCTTCTTCCAACACCCGGTCGAACTCGCCGGCAGCAGCCAGCTTTCGCAACGCCGTCATCACCGCCTGACTCACGATACCTTCCCGCTGTAACGTCTCCAGATAGGCAAAGGCATCGGCAAGCGTTTCTTTTTTCCGCACATAATAGTCGCGCCCGCGCTGCTGATTGCTATACGCCTCGAACTGCTCGCAGGCGACCAGCACTTCCGCCAACTGCTTCACCCAGGCCGGGGCATCCGCCAGCTTCTCCGGATAATAGTAGTAGAGCATCACCCGCTGCATCCACGATTCCCATCGCACGCCCAGCTGCTTGATCTCGCCGCGCACGGCCCGCAGCCGCCGCGACAGCCGCCGGGAATACCCCAGCCGCATCTCGACCTGCTCCTTGGCCCAGGCCGTCATGGGGATACCGGCCGCATCGAGATCATCTCTATATCGACGCAGGAAAGCTTCGGTCTCGCGTCCATATGCGGTCTCCGGATGCAGGGCCCGCCATTCACGCGGCCTGGTCGGAATGCCATGCGCTTTCGCCCAGGACCAAATTTTTCCAAAGAGCACGCGATCTAATCCCGCCCGGCCCAAATCATGCAAAACACAAGCGATCTGATACTGACGCACTCGCGCAGAGTCGTGCCCCAATGCAGCGGCCACGGCCGCGCACATGCGCGCCGTGCGAACGGCATGCGGCCGGTCGTATCCGCGAATGATGCGGCGGGGAACCATCGGATGCGGATAGTCGTAGAGGCGCAGCAGCCGGGCCACGAGAGCTTTGGAAATCAACAACGGGGCGCGAGAAGCCGTAGAGGTCATGCGTAATATGATCGGAAGGAGACTGCCATCGACTGCGCCGAGAATAGCGTTCGGCGAAACGAGGTGTCAAGGCAACGGACGGAGTCACCGGCAGACTTAAGGACTCGATCAATTCATGAATTCTTGCTATGCTCCGCGGCGTTCTACCGTAGTCAATTTCCCTGAATCCTGAGGCGCACGATGCAACGCAAAAGATCGCTGTTCACATGGCTTGTCGGCGCGGTGCTGTGCGCCGGAGCAATCGGTTTCAGTACGGACTCGCCGGCATCCCCGCTCGACCAGCTCACGGATCTGACCGGAAAAGTCACGGTCATTGTCACGCTCACCGGGCGTGATAACTTCACGAGCGAATATCGCTACGATGTCAGTGTCCGCAATATGACCGCCGATCCGCTGATCGCCGACACCCTGCTCATCGTCCTCGATAAAATTACGAACCTGGCCGGTGAAGACCATGAAGCGCTGACCAATGAATCCTTCCTCAACCGGTTCGACATCCTCGGGCAGGATGGAGAAACCGACGAGAGGAAACCCTTCTTCCACATTCCACCCGGCAGCCCCGCGGATTTACTCCCTCAAACCAATAGCCGCGCGGCCTCCGTCCGGATTCGCAATCGAGACTATGTCGCCGTCTTCACGCCGGCCTTCAAGGTCTACGGCAACAAACGGCCACCACCTGAACCGAAACAGCCGACAGCCCAGCAGGCACAACCTGCCGCCGCACAACGCCATACAGACAAGCAAGCAGAACGGCTGCTCCAGTTGCTGCTCAAGAAGGGCGTCATTACGGAAGAAGAATGGCGGAAGGCCAACCAGCCATGACCGATCCAACATGCAAAGCTTGCCAAGGGATCTGGCCACAGGCCGACCATTTCATCACCGATCTGGGGCTGTCTCAGGCCTACTTGCATGAAGATCAATTCTTCAAGGGCTGGACCGTCGTCGTCTTCCGGCGCCATGCCACCGAACTCTTCCAGCTGGCCCCCACGGAGCGGATGCAGTTGATGGAGGAAGTCACCCTGGTAGCCAAGACCCTCGCGCAGGTCTTTGACGCCCGGAAGATCAATTACGAACTGCTGGGCAATCAACTGCCGCACATCCATTGGCATCTCATCCCCCGCCTGGCGACCGACCCGGCTCCCTTGGAACCGGTCTGGCGAGTGCAACATGAGCCGATCCAACCACCAGCCCATGAGCTCCAGGCCAGCATTGAACGGATCAAAGACGCGATGGCTAAGCTGCGCTAGCCCGGTCACGTGCTCTATTTTGCCATTCCTACACTGTCTGCTCTGTCCGATCGGATGCTATAATAGCTCCCATCCATGCCCATCCCAGGAGAGTCACAGATTTCGATGCGTCGTCTGGTAGGGCTCGTGACCATCCTTGTTGTTCCGCTGCTCTTCGAACTGCCCGGCGCGTCGTTCGCCCAAACGCCAGACGAACAGATTACGGATCCACCCATTCTCGAATCTCCGGCTCCGGCCCCACCACCCCAGTCCCCGCAACAAGACGAGCACCGTCTCTCTGAATGGACGGAGCAAGAGCGCAACAACGCCGTCTTCATGCTGAGTGAGTTGCGCGAACGGGTCAGGACGTTTCCCGCCAGCGCAGAAGACCGTCTCAAGTTGGCGCAAGGCCTCTACCGCGTCGGCGATCTCGACGCCGCGCTCGACGAGTGCCGCGTCGCCCTTAAGCTCCAGCCGAACAACGCCCAAGCGCTGCTGCAACTCGGCATCGTGCTCATGGCGAAACAGGACGGGCGCGCGGCCGCTACTGCCCTGATGGAAGCCATTCTCCTCGACCCCGAGCTCACCCATGCGCACTACGCGCTCGGAGGGGTCCAATACGGACTAGGCAATGTCAAAGCGGCAATTCACTCGTATCGGCGAGCCATTGAGCTGCAACCGAACTTCCCCGACGCCCGCTATCGTCTCGCCCTATTACTGAAACTGACGAACCGCGATCAGGAAGCGGCGCAATTCATGGAAGAAGCGGCCGCCGGGGGAATCCCGCAAGCGCAATTTTTTTCAGGCAATGCCTACAAGAGCGGCCAGGGGGTCGCGAAAGATCTTGGCCGGGCCATCTTCTGGTGGAATAAGGCGGCTGAGTTCGCCCACCAGCCGGCGGCGGACGCCCTGGCCAAACTCCGTCGGCAGGCCCTTTCGAACGACCAGACAGACCGGCGACGAAACGACGCCCTCGAAGGATTTCGCACCTACCGCGCCCTGCTCTGGGCGGAGTTTCCTGATTACAGCCGATCGGGCGACCAGGACACAGTAGGAACGACGCTGCTCAAAGATCATCGTCTCGACGAGGCAGTCTCGATTCTCCTCCAAGAAAGCTATGCGCTGAGCGACGTGGCGCTGGACGAACTCGCCAGACTCTACGAAACCGGGCTGGACCAGCACCTCGCCCCCTTCGACAAGAAAATGCTCAGCTGCATTGAGACCACCGCCGCCGAAGGTTTCGTCCCCGCCAAGAAAGCGCTCGCGCGCATCTACGGCCTCGGCCTCGGAGTGGCGCCGGATCGAGCCAAAGCAAAAGCCGCCCTTAAGGGCCTCCCGAAGCAAGAGGCACAGGCCCTCATGAATGAACTGAGCCTCCCATAATTCACATGTTCCACCGGCACACACTCTGGCGGCACTTCATCACCTCGCTGCCTCTCCAAGCGCTCACGATCGGGATACTCGCGACCCTGCTGGCCAAGCTGCTCTGGCTTGCCGCTCCCGCAACATTCACGGCTCTCGACTGGACGGTCTATGACACCTGGCTGCGTCATCGCGCTCCGATTGCCGTCAGTCCTGCCCTGACGATTATCGCGCGCGATCCCGTGAGCGAAGCGCAGTTCGGAGCCGGATCTTGGGACCGGGCTATCCTGGCTCAGCTCATCACCACGGCACATGAAACCGGCGCCGCCGCCATCGGCATCGACCACCGTTTCAACCAGGCCAGTCCTCCCCATTTGGGCGGAGCCGCCAGTGACGCGCTGCTCCTGGAAGCCACGACCGCGGCTGGCCACCTCGTCACCGTCTTCGCCGACGAGGCTCCACCGGCCATGGATGCCATCATGCAAGGACACCTGATCCTGTCCCCTCATAGCGACCATGTCGCCCGTTCCCTCCCCTTCTTCGTCGAGCACGGATCTCAGACACTCCCCGCATTCGGACTGGCGCTGTTCTCTCTCACGAAAAACCAGCCTCTCCCCCACGAAACCGGCGCAACCGGCCTCGTGAACGCGGTTGGCAATGGGACACTGGCGGACTTGCCGACCATTCCACTATCCAACGTGTGGGGCGCGATCCAGCGTCACGATAGTACCGCCCTCGATGGATGGATGAAGGACAAGGTCGTCGTCATTCTGTCTCAGCCCCCCGCACAGAACCTCTGGCTGCTACCGACGGGACAGTCCGTCGATGGGATGACCGCGCATCTCCAGTTCCTCAACAGTCTCCTCACGGACAACCGGCTCTGCCAGACCGGACCGCTCGGCCGCGCCGGCATCACCATGGTATTCGCGGCGTTCATTGCCTGGTGCCTGTTGCGATTTCACGGATCCATCAGTCTCGTATTCGCCGCCGGCGTCATCGCGCTCTATGCCGCATTGACCGCCGCCGTGCTTGGCGGGCTGCATCTCGTGCTGCCGGTGGCGCTCCCCCTCACCGCCGCGCTCATCGTGTTGCTCGGCACGACCGCCTGGACGCACCTCACGGCAGGCCAACGCATGATGCTGTTGGAGCAAGACATGCTCCGCATCCAACAAGACACCGCCGCCGTGCGGGAAGCCCTCGTACTGCGGGAAAGTCGCGCCGACGCCCTACAAGAAGATTTGGATGCAGCCAAGGCCGCCGCCGCGCAATCAGCCGGCCAGCGGCAGGACCTCGCCCGCGCCACCGAATCCCTGCGGGCCGAACTGGCCGACGTGCAAATGCAGGAACAGACCGCCCGCGAACAGCTCGAAGGATTGGAGCGGCAACTCCACGATCTGCGCGCCGCCGGTTCCGAATCCGAAACCATCGGCGATACCGCGCTCACCCAACTGGCCATCGAATGTCGCCAGCTCGGGATCATGACCAGGGATGCATCACTCCTGCGCCTGTTCCGAGACGTGAAGAAGGGCGCCGGATCGCCGCTGACCGTCCTGTTCCTTGGAGAACCGGGAACCGGCAAAGAACTCTTCGCCCGCGCGGTCCATCGGCTCAGCCCCAGATCAAGCCGGACCTTCATCGCCGTGAATATGGCGGCCATCTCGCCGGAACTGTTTGAAAGCGAACTCTTCGGTCATACGAAAGGCAGTTTCACCGGCGCCACCGCCGACCGGCGCGGCTACTTCGAACTGGCCAACCACGGCACCATCTTCCTGGACGAAATCGGCGATTTACGGCTGGATCACCAGAGCAAACTCCTCCGCGTGTTACAGGAAAAATCCTTCTATCGGGTGGGGGCGACCATGCCCACGACCGTCGATGTCCGCATCGTGGCCGCGACCAATCGCGACCTGCAACGCGGGGTATCCGAAGGCTGGTTCAGAGAAGATCTCTATTTCCGGTTGAAGGGATTGGTCTTCAGGCTGCCGCCCCTCCGCGAACGGGCGGCGGATATCCCGCTTCTCGCCGACGTCTGCCTGGCCGAGATCGCCGGGCAGATGAGCCGGCCGACTCCCAAACTCTCCAATGAGGCCCTGCACTTGTTGACTGAATATGCCTGGCCAGGCAATGTCCGGGAATTCCGTCATGCACTGGAGCGAGCTGTCGCCTTAAGTGATGATCCGGTGCTGACGAGATCGGCCTTCTCCCTGGAAGGAGCTGGAGCGACACCGACGCTCCCGCTATTGAATCCGTCACGCCTACTGCCAGAACCGGCCGGGGACGCGGCCGTGCTGGGCTGCCTCAGGCAGCACGGATTCGACATGCAGGCCACGGCGAAAACCCTCGGCTGGGACCGCAGCACCGTGACACAACGCTTGAAAGGCCTCTGCTTTCAAGCCCTCGTGGAATCCAACGGCGACCAGGCCAAGGCCGCCCTCGCCATCGCCGGAGACCCGACCTATCTGAGGACCGTCGAACTCAAGCTGCTCGACTACCACAACCACCTCCTATCGGTTATCGCCCCGTTCAAGACCGCCGACGAGGCCCTGGCCGACTGCACCAGGCGTTTCAAAAACCTGCCGGACCGGCATTTTGCCTCGGTTGACACCCTCGTCCGGGATCATTTTGCCAAGATTCCACCTCCCTGACTCCCGTTGAGCCATCTACTCACCGTCTCCAGAGAATATTCACTGACAGCAGGCTGACTGCGGTCGAGAACTCGCTCCACTCAAAGCGAATTCTCCGTCTGTGCATAATCGCCACAGACCATGAGGCAGTGTAGCGGCCATCACCTACACCTCTACAGAATCCGCGGATCCGGCATCCTACGATGCAACGATTATCAAGCTTTTTTCACATACCGACAGCGGGTATATCGCGGCACCTGGATTGCACATGTCCACGCGCCCACTGGGAACCACTTTTTATATTTTGGGACTTATCCATGACACCCTCTTCCATCGTTCGCGAACTCCGCTTCACCCAGGTATCTCTCGCAGTCACCGCCACCGCCGCCGCCCTGCTGATCTGGTCGACCGGGACGGTCGCGACGACCGCCCTGGCTCACGGTCAGGTCGGGTATCTCCTGGAAGCCCTGCTCTTTGGAGCGCTCGCCGGATTCTTAGTCTACGGCAATCTGTGCTACCAATTGGCGCGGCTTGGACAGCTCAAACGAGAGGCTGCATTCCGCCTGTCGGCCCTGGCGCCGGCCACACCCTTCGACCCACTATCAGCTCCGGCTCTCACCGTCCTGGTGCCGTCATACAAAGAAGAGCTCCCGGTCATCCGTCAAACGCTCTTGTCCGCCGCCCTTCAGAACTATCCGAACAAGCGGGTCGTGCTGCTCTTGGACGATCCTCCTGCCCCCAAAACCAGGCCCGACAGAGCGGGATTATGGGCGGCGCGCAACCTTCCCTTCGAATTACAGGCCTTGCTCAACGAACCGGCCACCCACATGGCCCGAGCCCGGGCGGCATTCCAGGCCAGACAAGCTAACCACACCGTGGCCGTCAGCGACGAATGTGTCTGGCTCTCAGATTGTTTCAGACTGGCGACCCAGTGGTTTGAAACCCAGGCGAAGCACTCCCCGACCGAGACGCATACCGATATCTGGTTTGCCGAACATGTGCTCAGCCAATCCGCTGAATCCTACCGGGAACAGAGCGCCCAGTGGTTCGCCCGACGCAGAGAGCCCGCGCCTGTCTCCGACGGGCAACTTCTTGAAGAAATTGACGCCGCCTATACAGAGTTGGCCGCCCGTTTTCAGGTTGAATTCGATGTCTTTGAGCGGAAGCAATACTGCAACCTGTCGCACGAGCCCAACAAGGCGATGAATTTGAACAGCTATCTGGGTCTGATGGGCCGGCGCGTCCGTCCGGTGGTACGCCAGGCAGGGCTCGCCCTAGAGGAAACCTCCTCGAGGGCCGGTAGCCGTCTGATTCCCAATACGCCCTACGTCATCACCCTGGATGCGGACAGCCTGTTGAAATCCAACTATGCCGGCACGCTGGTCCGCCTGATGGAACAGCCTGACTACGCGCGGGTGGCCGTCGCCCAAACGCCCTATAGCGCCTTCCCCAACGCACCGGGTGTCTTGGAGCGGACCGCCGGAGCCACGACCGATATTCAATATCTCGTGCACCAGGGCTTCACCTACTTCGGCGCGACCTTTTGGGTCGGGGCCAATGCCTTGCTGAGAACGTCGGCGCTCGAAGAGATCTGCCTTGAATCCACCGAAGGCGGGCACCTCGTTCGCCGTTACATTCAGGACCGAACGGTCATTGAAGATACCGAATCGACCGTCGATCTCCTGGCTAAAGGATGGTCGCTGCATAATCACCCCGAGCGGCTGGCCTATAGCGCCACCCCGCCGGACTTCGGATCGCTGGTCATTCAACGGGCACGGTGGGCCAACGGGGGCTTGATCATTCTGCCCAAGTTGCTGTCCTTCCTGCGCCGGACACCGAAGCAGGCGAGAACGGTTCCGCAAGCCCTGCTGCAAATTCATTATTTGACCTCGCTGGCCTTCGGCCCCTTGAGTGTCTTGCTCCTGTTGGCGATTCCATTTTCCGCCGAATTGATGACACCCTGGATGTTCATCGCCGCGCTGCCCTACTTCGTCCTCTATACCAGGGACCTGGCGAATATGGGCTATCGGCCGTTCCGGGATTTCGTTCGCGTCTACGCGCTCAATCTGCTCTTAATTCCCATCCACCTCACCGGCGCAGCCACCTCCATGCGACAAGCCATCGCCGGCATCAAGATTCCATTTCGCCGGACTCCCAAAATCTCCGGGCGAACCAGAACAGCGGGACTGGATCTGGCCCTCCAGCTGGGCATGGCACTCTCCAGCCTGGCCTTAGGGCTCTACTACGTCGCGCAGGCCCGATGGATGGCCGGCGCCTTTCCCCTCGCCAATGCGGGCCTGTTGATCTACGGCATCCGCCAATTCATCGGCTTTGCCGAAATGCGGCAGGATCTTCGTTTGAGTCTCACGGAAACGTTCAGCGCCATGGCAGATCGCGCACGGCGGGCACGCGCGCGGTTCATGCCCGGCGCGCTCGCTCCGCTGACCCCGGTGATCGAGTGGAGCAAAGAACTCCTTCTTCCAATACGGGCGCGATTCGCCTCCCGCCAGATTCTCTGGAGTCTGTTGGTTGCGCTCGAAGTCGTCTCCCCCGCCCTCGCCACCGGACAATCCACGGCCCCGCTCAACGCCATTCAAATTGAGAATCGCAAACCCGGCACCAGCGACTGGATTCTGGCCAAGCCGGCCCAAAACCATGAGATCGAAGGCTATGCCTCCGCAACCAGCGTCAATCAAGGCGAGACGATTCGCTTTTATGTCCATTCGACCGCACCCACCTACCGCCTCACGATCTATCGCATGGGATGGTACGGCGGGCTCGGCGCGCGGCAAATATCTGAATCGATGGAACTGCCGGGGCACCGGCAACCAGCCCCTGCCGTAGACAATGACACCGGCCTGATCGAATGCCGATGGGAACACCCGGTCGTGCAAACCATTCCAACCGGCCGCCAAGGCGAGAACGCCTGGCCATCAGGGTACTACCTGGCAAAGCTGACGGCGGAACCTACAGGAGAGGAGAGCTACATTCTATTTATCGTCCGGGATGATCAGCGCCCCTCGGCCTATCTCGTCCAGGCCAGCGTCACAACCTATCAGGCCTATAACAATTGGGGCGGCCGCTCGCTGTATTCGTTCAACAGTCCCGGAGGCCAAGCCGCGAAGGTCTCGTTCGACCGTCCCTACGCCGGCAGTGCCATTCCTGCTGCCGCCTCAGGAACCGGGGCGGGCGATTTCCTGACGTCCAACTCGATCCCACCCGGCTATCCGGCCTCCCCTGCCGGCTGGGAATACAATATGGTCCGCTGGCTGGAGCAAGAAGGGTACGACGTCACCTATGCCACCAACCTCGATGTGCATGCGAACCCCGCGCTGCTCGCCTCGCACCGCGCCTTCCTCTCGATCGGGCACGATGAATATTGGACCTGGGAAATGCGGCGCCACATCGAACAAGCGCGCGACCGAGGCATTCATCTGGGTATCTTCTCCTCGAATACCTGCTATTGGCAGATCCGCATAGAACCCAGCCGCGTCACCGGTGACCCACTCCGGACCATGGTGGCCTACAAAGAGAATACGCCACGGCGCGACCCCTTCTTGAGCGACCAAAGTCCGGACAACGATTACCTCGCCACCACACGCTGGCGTAATGCGCCCGTGAGTCGCCCCGAGGCAGGCCTGCTCGGCACCATGTATCTTGAAGTCGAGAACCCCGTCGATAGCGCGTATGTGATTGAGGAGGCTGACGCCTGGATGCTCGCACAGACCGGTCTCACCAAAGGCTCGTCACTGCCGGGCGTCGCCGGCTATGAAGTCGATGGACTGAGCGCCGCCAGCCCGGCCGGCACACACATCATCGCCCGCATGCCCGCGGGCCAACTCGCCGGCGCCGTCACCCTCTATCGGGCCGCCAGCAACGCGCTGGTCTTTTCAAGCGGATCGATGCAATGGAGTTGGGGACTGGATGATTTCCAGGCCCCACACCTGCGCAAGTCCGTGCTGAACCCGGCGGTTCAGCAGATCACCCGCAACGTACTGGCTCGATTCACCCGCGCAGAAGACTAAGCCGTTTCAATCCGGCCTCCCCGGCCCGACCAGAAACCCACACGCTTCCGCTGACAATCACTATGGCAATCGCATCGACATCCCTCCCGCAGGCGGAACCGCCCCAGGGTCACCCCAAGCCTCATTCACGCTCGGCCCGATACGATGTCCTGCGAGTCAGCGCCTGCCTAGCCGTTATTCTGCTGCACCTCTCTGCCACGATCGTGATGGATCGTGAGTTGGTCTGGTCCGCTGGCTGGTATATCTCCCTGGCGATAGACGCCGCCACACGCTGGTGCGTGGTGGGCTTCATCATGTTGAGCGGCGCACTCTTACTCAGCCCCGACAAACACACCCACCCGAATGCGTTCTGGGAAAAACGGCTGCACCGGCTCCTGCCCGCGCTGATTGCCTGGTCGGCCATCTATCTCGCCTGGCGCGCGCTCTTCTGGCACCAATCGCTCACACCGGCGCTCATTCTGCATGATCTCATCGCCGGCAGACCATACATCCACCTGTACTTTCTATTTCTCATTGCGGGGCTCTATCTCGTAACCCCATTACTCGCCGCAATCGTCAATCGTCTCAGCCCCGCTCAACTCCTAGAAGCCATCCTCATCATCGGCATGCTGGCCATGGCAGCCAACCTGTTCGATTTTTTGGCGTCCAGTGCCTTTACGATGTTCGTCCCCTACCTCGCCTACTACTTAGCCGGATGGTATTGCGTGCACGTGATGGATAATCCGCCTCGCCGGTATGCGCTGCTCATCGGCGGAACCGTTGCCGTCATGACCGTCACCACCGTGTATTTAGTCTACGCCCTGGGACTAGACAACCGCTGGAGCTTCTACCCGTTTGAAGACTTCAGCCCCACCGGCATCGCACTGGCAATCGCCATGTTCACATTCATCATGCACGGCCGCATCTCCCCGCGCATCGAAGCGCTCGCACAGCCGCTCGCGCCGTTGACGCTCGGCGTCTACCTGGCTCACCCCATCGTGGTGGAGCTGCTGCGGTATGGCTACTTTCTGGCGATGCCGATCTTGCTCCAGCCTCCTTACTACGTGCCCGTCACCTTTCTCCTCACGTGCGCCATCACCTTCGGCCTCGTCACGCTCATGCAGCGAATCCCGGGCTTGCGGCGGATCGTATAGCGGATTACGTACCGAGAGCAGGCTCACTCAGGCATGGTGGAGGGACAGGAAGACCAGGCAGGAGCAATGGTAGGCTCAAAAGACGGCCGATTACCGCCAATTTTGAGGGACCGAGTTCTGGCTGGCATAGCGATCGAGTTTTTCGAGCAATTTATCCACCTCCATCACCTGGCGACTCGCAAACCGCGATGGCCCATATTGAGCCTGCCACAGTTGTTCCTGAGGCACTAAGCGCTTCCATGCCGCCCGCACACTATTCAATTCCTTAAAGCGATCCCGCCACCATCGTTCCGGGCGCCCGCCCGGCCAGTTCGAATTGGCCGGGATCTCCTCAAAGATCACAACCTGCCGCACCGAATCGATTTTGAATGAATACTTGGACATGAAATGCATCCCCAGGAGCCCCTCAAAGGAACCCGATATCGACCGAGTTACCGTGGCAGGGATGAAACTATCCCTGGCTTCCCCTACCTGAATTTTATCCAGAAAGGTCAGCAGCGCGGGCACCGAGCCCCCAATGCCGCCGGCCTGAATCAGGACCTTCCCTTCATCGCTCCCATAGATACCAAGCTGCCCGGCAAGTTTCGGTGAAATCAACACACCCGGCGCACCTGTGTCGATCGCCATCGGAGCCGTCACAGAATCGTTGAACTTGACCGAGACGATCACTCGTTGCGCGGTGCCCTCATAGGCTTCGAACGGCACCTCAAAACTATTCAGCTTCGGTGGCTGCTCCCTTGCTTCAAGCATACTCCCAAGAATGAGAGCATCCGCACTCGAGAGCCCCCCGGCCGAGTTCACGGAAGATCGTTGAGGATTCTTGTCCTTGAATTTGTCCTGCTTCGCATGATGGCGAAATTTCTGGGGCACATTGTCCAAAGAGTCGGAGAAATGAACCATCCCCTTCTCATCGGTCCATTGCACCAGGTCTCCGGCGAACAGAGCGCAGGGGAACACAACCAGCGCCAGGACAACACCCTTCACAAAAGCGTTCACCATACTCATCCCTTCTGGTGTCCGTCGCGATCCGACAACAGAATCATGTTCGCAACGCAGACACACTGCGCGTATTTCCAGGATTCCCTATCGAAAACTCTAGCAGAGGGCGGCTCTTTCACGAAGCAGAAAGCCAAATACCTTCGCTCTCCTAAACACAGAGCGTCAACGCCTGACCAGATACCACGGCAGGCCTTTCATGTTGGTAGGATCGGCAGGAGTAGCTGATTAGGCGCCGCTGGGCTGCCAGGTCGACGGTTTGAAGTAGGCTTGGCGTTGGTTCTGATTAACTGCCTTGCGGATGACGAGAAAGTGCTCGGAGCAGGACAGGGTGTCGATCTCGCTTGGAGAGAAGAAGCGCGCATCGGAGGTCTCTTCGTGATCGGGACGAGGCGTTCCTCGAATGACACGCGCAGAAAATACGGTCGTGACGGCGGCGAGCTGATCGCCATTGTCGTAGGTCTTAGAGAAGTGCTCACCCGCAAAAACGCCGAGGAGGTGGGTCAACTCGACGAAGACTCCGGCTTCCTCCCACGCCTCCCGCACCGCCGCGTCAGACGGCAATTCATGCGGGTCGATGATCCCGCTCGGCGCGCTCCAGCGGCCAGAGTCCTTATCCTGAATCAGTAAGAGCCGCCCGCTGTCGTCGTACGCGAACACCATCGCGGTCGGAACTTGCAACAGCTCCGTGCCGATCTTGGAACGGAGTGATTTAATGAAGTCTGGAATGGGCATAGGTATGAAAGAGGCGACTCAGGAGGCAACCTTCAACGCCTTTAATCCAGTCCATGGCTTGATCTTCGACAACTTCGGCCCCAACGCCCGCTCGGCAACTTCCGTGTCATAGGCAGCCTGAGCCCGCAGCCAATAGCCATTCGACAAGCCAAAGAACCGACAGAGGCGCAAGTCAGTGTCGGCTGTAATAGAACGCTTGTCGCCCACAATGTCGCCGATCCGCTGCGCCAGAACCCCGACTTCCTTTGCCAGCCGATATTGACTGATCTCCATCGGCTTCAAGAATTCCTCCAACAACAGCTCGCCGGGAGTGACAGGTTTAAGCTTACGCATTGCGATATTCTCTTAGCTGGATTTAATAACAGTCGGAACCCTGCCGTTCTCAGGCGGCAATTTGTTCGAACGAAAAATGGGGAATGTCCGCTCGATCCCATGCATGCTCAATCGTCATCGCACAAATATTGCCTTCTTTATCGAAGTCGAGTTGTGTATTCTCATCCAAATCTCTCGTTTCTGCGACCGCTGCAACTCGAAACTCGATGTGGAGCGTGTCGGTGTCCTGAAAATACTTGATGGTCATGGGTTAAGCCTCTGCAGGCGAGAGGGATTACGCAGCCGTTCGCTTACGCCGTGCGGGCGCCCGACGCGCACGGCGAGGTTGCCCTGCAGTCGCACCAGCAGCATCACGCAGAACACGCAACGCCCGATTCACCGAAGCCGCATCAGGAAATACCTTGGCTAGGTCAGGATCAACCAGCACAAGATTCGTCCCTGCCATTGCCCGCTGATAATACTTCCCCCGGATACCCCCCTTGAGTTTCGTCAAATCATATTCGGCCCGGAGTTCATCCTTGACTGATTTAGCTGAGGCCTTCCGCATATTGCTTCCTATCTGTTGGAGTCGCCCGCCTGGCGGCTTATAATCCGAATCCGCCCCTCACGCTCACAATGCGAGAGGACCAGCACGCGACCCTCTGTCGATATCCCAATCGTAATTTCTCTTGGCTCGTCATCCGAATGGTCCGGATCGTCATACGTCAGGGCCGCTCCATCATGAAATACCGACGCGGCTTCCTCAAATGACACGCCGTGTTTCCGCTTATTGGCATGAGCCTTTCTAGGATCCCATTCATAAATCACGCGTCAACGGTACCATGGCTCGGCTCCGCAAGGCTAATAGCAGGGTATTAGCATGGCTGGCAACTCATCGGAAACTGAGTGAAGAACAAAGGGGCCTTCGCCTATCACCCCACGCGCCACAGCAACAGCGTCCGCCCGCGCACTATCTAGCGCGCCAGATACTCCCTCATCGCCGGCTCCGGCACGTCCGTATCCCAGAACACCTCGCCTTTTTGATACTGCTCATCCCAGTCGATGCGCGCCATAGATTATTTCATCAGCACAGGGTCGCTCGCGAGAAATTCAGCATGTCTCCTATCTTCCCCCTGCGACATGCTCTAACCATTGGTCGCGGGATAATCGATACAAACAATGCTTCCGCAGCGTACTCCCGACCGGAATGGCCGGGTGTTCAAAGGATTCATCTGTCTGCCACATACCAAGTCGCTCCATAACGGCACGGGACCGGAGGTTGCCGATTGAAGTGAACGACACGATTTCCGGTAACGCGAGCGACTCAAAGCCCGTGCGAAGCGCGCCGCGCGCTGCCTCGGTGGCGAAACCTTTCCCCCAATGCTCTGCAGCCAGCCTCCAGCCGACCTCGACACAGGGAGAGAATGGAAGCTCTGACGCCGGTATATGCAGGCCGACATAGCCGATAAACTCATGGATGTCTTTCTTTTCCACAGCCCAAAGCCCCCAGCCACGTTCAGTGATGAGGCTTTGGCAACGATTCGCCATGGCATCGCTTTCTGTGCGACTGAGGGGCGCAGGATAGAACTGCATGACCGCTGGATCGGCATTGAGCGCAGCGAAGGGTCCGAGGTCGGCATCATTCCATTGACGCAGCAGCAATCGTTCTGTGTCGAATTCAATGAGCTTGGCCATGAACGCGTAGACCGATCCACACAAAAAGCGGAGCGGCTGACTCCGTAGGTCTACCACACCACTATTGATTGTTCTTCAATCCGTGTTCTGGCCGATTCGCCAGAGGACACCAGAGGGATCGGAAAGACAAAAGTCCCGCATTCGCCACGGCTGACTTTCGATTTCTGTTACGCGCACACCGTATTTTGACACGACTCCGCTGGCCAGGACGTGGTTCCGCCACGCGCCTACATCTTCTACGAGGATGTGCATCATGAAGTTCTCCGCCAGCGACGCTGCGCAGAAGTCTTGCAACAGAAAGCTGACGTGCCCGAAGTGAAAGTAGGCGACACCGCCTCCTTCCGACGCCATCGTGAAGCCCAGGTCCTTGTAGAATTGCTTGGAGAGCTCGAAGTCTTTGGCCGGCACGAACGCCTTGATTTCCGTAATGCGAAGGTTGGACACGGTTATCCTTTTCGATGTTGGCGTTGGGCAGAAATACAGATGACCGACGCCGGTGTGTGCATCACAACTGCAATTCCATAAAAACCGTCTCCCGCAAGGGCGTGTCGTAATAGGCCGACCGCCGCACGAACCCCAAAGATTCGTAGAGCTGAATCGCGCGGTGCATCAACGGCAACGTATCCAGCCTCATCGCCGAATAGCCACAGCCCCGCGCGTCGGAAATCACGCGCTGCGCCAGCGTGCGTCCTAAACCGCATCCCTGATATGCAGGCCGTACATACAGACGCTTCATCTCACAGACCGTCTCGCCCATCGGACGTAGCGCGACACAGCCCGCCGATCCATCAGTGCCTGTCGCCAAAAGCAGACAGCCTCGCGGCGGCGCATAGAGGCCGGGCAGAGTCATCATCTCGTCGGCAAATCCCTGAAAGCTCAGGTCGATGCGAAGCCAAGCGGCATACTCCTGAAAGAGATCGCGTACCGCTCCGATGTGTTTCGATGTGGTGGCTTGGGCTATCTGCACATGCATGCTCGCGCCTATCCTTCACTGGACTAGAACACACTGCGGACAAGACCACCCTCCGCCCGGATACTGGATCCGTTGATGACAGAAGCCCTTGGGCTACAGAGGAACGCAACGATGTCTCCTATTTCTTTGGGATCGATCAGGCGGTTGATCAGTGAAGTAGGCCGGTTTTCCGACATGAATCGGCGCTCGGCTTCTGACGGCGCTAAGTCGGGAAACACGTCCTGAATGAATTTCTCCACGCTCGCCGTGCGGGTGGGGCCGGGCAGGACACAATTCACCGTGACTTGAGTTCCTTTTGTCAGTTCGGCCAGTGACCGGGAGATTCCCAGCTGCATCGTTTTTGTGGCGCTGTAGTGCGCCATCTCGGGCGCCGGAGAAATTCCGGATTCGCTGGAGATAAACACCACGCGCCCGTGCCCTCGCGTGAGCATGCCTTGGAGATACTGACGGGCAAGCCGAACCCCGCTCATGATGTTGACCTCAAAGAGCCGTTGCCAAGATTCATCGGTTTCATCAAAAAATCCGACGGCTTCATAGATGCCGAGATTGTTGACGAGAATATCGACCTCTGCCACTTGCGAGAGTGTTGCCGCGCATCCTGCTTCCGTTCCATTATCGGCAACCAATGGGATGAGCCCAGCACCAGGTCCGCCCAAGCTCTCTATCGCTTGCTCCACGCTTGCGTGAGTTCGACCGTTGACGATGACGACGGCTCCTTCAGCAGCTAACGAACGGGCGATCTCCAAACCGATGCCACCCGATGACGCGGTCACCAAGGCTGTTTTGCCTTCTATGCCTAGTTTCATAATGGATATCCTTTGGTTCGATGGCTTGTCACTGCCTATGCGGGAGAACCGGCCCCTTACTCCATCTTTGCTTCTCCCTGCATAAAACATGTGGTTTCTAGAATTCTTTTTTCACCTCACGGACTATTGTAATACCGTGCGGTTTTCAGAAGAAAGTACGACGTCAGCCAACAGGAGTTTTCCTGCCGCATGCCGCCCGTCACGGGCAGCGCGCCTCAGCCGACCATGAACTTGCAAACTTCGCTGACCCTGATGACAGTGGATGCCGATACGAGAAGAAGTGCAGCGGTCCGATACCTTCGTTTTGGCGAGTCGCGTGTTATGCGGCGACTGTTGTGAGGTAAGGCGTGATATTCTTCATGGCCCGATCGACATACTCTTCTTTTTCGCCAACGGGCGCCACATAGTGCAACGCAGAGCGCGCTGCCTCTTCGCCCTCGAATCGGGCGATGATCCATGCCGACAAGTACTGCGAAGCAAGAAAGTGAATACCGGTGTCAGGAACCAATGCCTGCCAAAATCCCCAACCGTCAGTCCGAACAATGGTTCCTGACACCTTTGTTTTTCTCGGATAGCTGGAATCATTCAGATCACCGAGCGGGAACAGCCACTCCAGCGAGTCGTCTTCGGTTGCGATGAATCCGTCAAGACTTGTGGCTGTGTAGTACTGCGTTTTCATGATGTGAGTTTCGGCGCGCCATGAGGTCTGACCACCTTGATTCCCTCACCCAAGAAGATGCTGGCTCCTGCCCGGCGCTCCCCACCGGCAGAAATGTAGGATGGCCCCGTTTTTCTGTCTCTAGGATCTTGAATGCAAACAGACACCTTTTTCTTCGTCTACTTCGATATCTGCCAGATCGCGGCATTATTTCCGCAATCACCAGTGACAACGGCTCCTCCGTTTCCACCAAACGAAAATACACATTCGTTGGTGCCAGGACGACCATAAAGCCTGATTTTGTCTTGGCTTCTCAAGTAGCTGGCGTCGTTGAGCTTCACATAGCGACCGTCGTTTGTTGCAACCTGGGTCGTAAGCGCCCCGATTTGGCCTTTCGCTGATTCAATATCGCGGCCAATTGCGCTCGCCATGTCTTCGGGCAGTCGCTCGTCACGTGGCCAAAGAACGTTATAGTTTCCAAAATTCGTGGATACAACGATTGATGATTCCGGGTAGGTATTGACCTTTTGCGCGTTCGAATCGGGTGTTCGAGTGCAGGTGAAATTCTGCGACTTTGAAATCACCACGTTCGTAGATTGGTTAAATGCAGCTTTCTTACCTGCAATCTGCCCTGCGCATACTACAGGCCCGCTTACCGACACGCCGCTCAAGGTAATCTTTTGCTCGACTGCCGACTTTAGAAAGAACGCCGACGTGTCCCGATTAACGATGTCATGGGTAATTGTTACGCCTTGGGTCTGCAAGCGGAGGCAGTCGGTGACTGTATCAAGTGCTTTGCTCGCAATCCGCTCTTCATACGAAAACTTTCGTTCTTGCATAGCAGTAGTGCCTGCATAGCTCTTACAGAAATTTTTCATTGCCTCCTCGCTGTTGGAGGCGGATCCTGTGAACTTAATCGGTATGGCCTTAACGACTGCGTCGAGTCCTAAGCTACCACTCGAGGTCTTCGTATTGCCGCTTGCTTCACAATAACTATCGAAAACTGAATTGAGGTAGCTAGAGGAAGACGTAGAAATCGAGAATTCTTTAAGTGTCCTTGCTATATCCGTACACTGCAGTGCTTGCGGAAAGGCAATTGAAGGAAAACCGAGAACAATCAGTGTAAATAGTAGACGGCGATTGTCTTTCATGTGACTCCTCCTTTGGAGCGTTGGTTGAGGCAAGAAGATCGTACGCGAGAAGTAGCGTTTTCCCCACATCCAGAAGTTCAGAATGTCCCCGTTTCACATCCTCCGTCCTAAGCACTAATTCGGAACCAATCCTTGACCAGCAAATGAAAACGAAGAATTTCGTCGTCATTCAGTTCAACACTATGAGCTATGACATTCCGGACCATATTGAACTGAGTCAGAATTTGCTGAGCTGCCTTCTGGCTTCTTAGAGTGTCTGAAAAATCTACCCAATTGGCATTTAGAATATCGATCAGCTCTCCAAAATTCGTGTAAGTCAACGGGTCATCAGATCGAATCGACATTGGCGTATCTTTTTCTTTCTTCTGTTTGTCTGCCACGCTTGTTCTAACGCCAACTGGGACTTTCTGCTCCCACCAATCCACGCCGTGCTTCTCGAGAAGTCTTCCCGAAATCAGCCGTCGAATGGTATTCTCAAGACTGTAGTAGAGGACGTAGAAGTCAGCCATTCGTCGCGCTGCCTGTCGAATGTCTGACTCAATAAGGTCACTATCCACTAAATTATCTTTCTTTAGCGTCTTCGCATGGCCAAGCTCAATGCCTCGCTTCTCCAGCGCAATTAGATCTGCCTCCAGCATCAAATTCCGCATCCCAAAGAGGCGCAGTCGATCACTTCCCCCACTTTTAGCCATCGAGTAAATGCTCCTTCAGGCTTTTAAATATAGCATTGAAGACCTCAATCTCCGTCGTAGCAGGGAGGTTAAGGTTAATCGTGTACGAAATCCCCACCGACCCATGCAGTAACCGACGCTGAGCACCCTCGTCAGCACCTTTTTTCCCCTTTGCATCGTCGTCCGCTGCCAGAAGCTTTATCGGAGCTGCTGTGGCCTTGAAATTAGCCAGCTTCGCCAATTCCATGAAAGTCGCAACAACAGCCGGAATAGTAGGATCGTCTTCAGCCGTACCAATAAGAGCCCGAAGTTTTGATTGCAGTTCATCCTTCTTCAGATTGTGCGCATACTCGTTCGCCTTGTATAGATCGGAATAGGCCAAGCGAATTTGCGCTGCCATTACAGCCCCCTGCTGCTCGTCGTCTCTGTAGTTTTTGTAGGCCTCCGTTGGCACATTCGCTGCATCGATGAAACCAAGTTTCTTGAGAAGTGGAACCAGGGCTCTGTGGCTTGAAGATTTAAGTTCAAGGACTGTTTCCATGAAGTCTTGTGTGAACTTGGGGGGAACTGAGGCTTTACGAATCTCGGAGAATAGCTTTGGAATAGAACCATACCCATTCACATAAGGCGGGTACTTAATGGCACCTTTCACCTTTTTATCGGTTTGTTCAGCCGTGGCATCTTCATTCTCATTCTTCTTCGCAGCCATAAATCCCCCCCTCTAGCGTGGTATCTAGCAATCACTCATGAAGGTCATTGATTAATTTATGCATCATCGCCTGCCTTTCAGAAAACTGTATATGACCAGATACGACGTCAAAGAATATCCTTCCGAGATGACCCTTTATCACAATAAATTGACTGATCTGGCGTAACTTTGATTAATCGCTACGTATGGTTTTCGATGTCGGCCTTCCTTGCTACTTTCTTTGACACCAGCTCCATCTCGTAGATCCTTGCAACAAAATCGGCCGACAGCTTGATCTTTGATGAAAAACCACGCCCCTTTTGCTCGGGAGGGTAACCACGAACAAACTCAACCGCACCAACATGCTTTCCACGACGCTTCATAAGATCTATTGAAGGGATGCTATCGGCATCACCGGAAACGACGACCGCCACATCGTAATTACTCTCAAGGGCAACCATATCGACAGCAAGTCGTGTATCCAGCCCTTTCTCTTCGCATGCATGCGAAAACAAATCTACCTTCCAATGGCCCACCTCAAGAATGTCAATAAGATCGGTGGAACTTTGAACACCATGATGAAACCGTTTCATGCCATCTAATGTCCGCTTCTTTCCTTCGTACCATGCTCGGAGTTCGTCAAAGCATAGCGACCATGCTTTTCTGGCTACAGCATCTTGGCCCTGACTTGATAACATCTTTCCTGCCATCGCCATGTATCCAGCTTTGGCTTGCTTGCTCTCTTCGAATCGTTCTCGCAGATAAGCTTGCGCCTGCGCCTCATCTAAATTCCAGGAATCAATAGAGCCCACTTGGTACCAGTACACACGCTGTAGCAATGTGATCGTGCTCTGGCCCGCACCGACCGAGAAGCGCCATTGTTGTTCCGCTACTTTGAAAAGATAAGTAAAGAAGGTCTGATAATCATCAACCTCTATACCCATTCCCTTCAGCGATCCAAATAGATTCGACCCATCCACAAAAAACGCGAATCTAGCCATTGCGCCCCTCAATTTTAGATGCTTCTACCTCGGCCATTCCCTGCAATATAACGCGGCAGTCTACTTCAAAGTCTATTAGGTATCCAATACCTCCATTCGGGGTATACCAGGATGTTCAAACTGGTCGTCCCGCAAGTCCACGATATATCAATGCTCCCTCCAAGCTTGCTCGTTGCCCTCTCCTCTAGAACAACGCCCGCGCTAGTTCCCCTGCGCCCGTCGAGCGAGCACCTCACTCCTCTTCTCAACACCCACACCTTCTTCCCCAGGGAGCTGCCAGACCGTCCTTCACCGCGCGCATTGAGCGACCACCGTTTCATCGTGGGGGCTCAGCGAGCAAGAAGGATGGTCTGGCGGCTCCCCCTTCTTAGTCCGCACATACCGCGAGCAGGAGGATGACTAGCCTCCACCTCATTTTTTTGCGGGGATAGCCCCGCATCCCCTGATGGAATTCATCTCCCCGCATCGCGTTCACTCCTCCCCCACTCTCTGAACCCCTGAATTTTCCTCACATCTTTCTTAATTCCCTCGCACGTTCCCACCGGCACTCCGGTTGCTCAAGCACAGGACCGTCGGCGGGCGGCGCGGAGGGCCGGAAAGGGGGTGAGCAGGAACGAGGCCGTCGCAAGTGCCGGATCGCCGCCGGATCAGCCGACGAGAGACACGACAACTTTCAACAATTGAACGTACGAGGAGGAAGCCATCATGCAAAAAGGTCCATCCCAGATTTCGTCAGGTAACATCAGCCCCGCCGTCATGGGGCCGCAGAAAGACACCAAAGACATCGTCATCCTCTCCAGCCTCGTCCTGATCCTGGCAGGCCTCTCGGCCGTGGCCTGGATCTATACCGAAACCAAAGATCCGAAAGCCCTCACCGCCCCATCAGACAAGGTCGAGTCGGCCAGGGTATCGGAGATCCTCAAGAAGGCCAGCGGGCTCTCTCAAGCCGAAGCCTCCATCTCCTCCTCCACCCCGGTGACTGCCCCGGTCTCGACCGTGGCCGACATCATTCACAGCGATGTCTACTTCGAAGTGGGCCGCAAGGGCCTCACGGATGAAGCCAAGGCGCAACTCGCCGTCCAAGGCGATCTGCTCAAGCAGAACCAGGACTATGCCGTGCTGATCCAGGGCTATACCGACCAGCAGGGATCGGCCACCTACAACAAGAAGCTGGGGATGAAGCGGGCCGAAACCGTGAAGCAGGAACTCCTGAACGCCGGAGTGGCCGAACATCAGATGAAAGTCGTCAGCCTCGGTGAAGACGGCGTGCTCTGCATCGACAACAGCGATACCTGCCGGCACCTCAATCGCCGGGTGCACCTGGACATCCGGAAGATCGGCCAGGAGCACCTGGTCATCCCGGCGGTCGCTGCGACGACGGCCATCGATCCGGCTGATTCGTCTATCGAGCAGAATGCCACGGGGCAAGACGCGGGCTCGACCGGCAACGTCCCACCCTCCTCGTCCGATCCGGCCGTCACCACATTCGACCCGGCATCGGGCAGCTAACATTCGTCCTGGTTAGGTTCTGCGCGAGGTGCATACCTCGCGCAGACTAGCCTTCATCCACCACCGACTGATGCAGACGAGGACTCTATGACCAGACATCTCTTACTTCGCGCCACGCTCGCCCTCTTCCTCTCGCTGGGCGCCGGCAGCCTGTCGCTCGCCCCGGCCTGCGGGAATGAACTGGAACAATCGGACCAGACCATTTCGTTGAATGAAGTGAAAGGCGGTAGGCTGCTCTTCAAGACGGCTCAGCCTGGCCGCTTTCTTCCCGCCCCTACACTTAAGACCGACGTCCGCATCTCCGTCACCGGGCTCATCGCCCGCGCCACCGTCTCACAGGAATTTTTGAACCCGAGCTTGGAGAAAGACGCCTGGGCCGAGGGGGTCTATGTGTTCCCCCTTCCTGAAACCGCCGCGGTCGATCATCTCCGCATGAAGATCGGCGAGCGGATCATCGAAGGCCAGATCAAGGAAAAGGCGGAGGCCAAGAAGGTCTATGAGCAGGCGAAGCAGGAGGGCAAACGGGCCAGCCTGGTCGAGCAGGAACGGCCGAACATCTTTACAACCTCCGTGGCCAACATCGGCCCCGGCGAGCGGATCACGGTCGAAATCGAATATCAGGAAACGATCCGTTACGACCAGGGCGCTTTCTCGCTGCGGTTCCCCATGGTCGTCGGCCCTCGCTACATCCCCGGCACCGCGATGGTGATGGAGGATCAACCGCCCGGCAACGGCTGGTCACTCGATACAGATCGCGTGCCGGATGCCTCAAGGATCACTCCGCCAGTGCAACATCCGAACGCAGGACCGATTAACCCGGTCAGCTTGAACATCGATCTCGCTCCAGGCTTTCCTCTCGGCAAGCTTGAGTCGCCCTATCACCAGGTTCTCACCATCGCCGAACCGGATGGCCGGCAGCACATCACGCTGCGCGAAGATGCGGTCCCCGCCGATCGGGACTTCGTGCTCACCTGGAAACCAACGGCAGGTCAGGCTCCCACCCTCTCCGTCTTTCGCGAACAGCGCGGCAATGAGCAGTACGCCTTCCTGATGGCGATGCCTCCGATTGGCTCGGATCATCAGCCGACAACCGTGGCCCGTGAAACGATCTTTGTCATCGACACCTCTGGGTCCATGTCAGGCACCTCGATCGAGCAGGCTAGGGCCGCGCTGCTGCTCGCCCTGAATCGCCTGACCGCGCAAGATCGCTTCAACGTGATTCAATTCAACAGCGTCACCCATGTGCTGTTTTCCCAAGCCCAGCCGGTTACGCCACAGACCCTGCGCAAAGCCCTGCACTATGTCGACAACTTGAAAGCCAACGGAGGAACGGAGATTCTCCCCGCGTTGAAGATGGCCTTGAAAGGCAGCGCGCCGACCTCTCACCTGCGGCAAGTGATCTTTCTGACGGATGGGCAGGTCGGCAACGAAGACGAGTTGTTCGAGATTATTCGCACCCAGCTCGGCACGAGCCGCCTCTTCACCATCGGTATCGGCTCGGCCCCGAACAGCCACTTCATGCGGAAGGCCGCCGAGTTCGGACGCGGCACCTTCACCCATATCGGCAGCACCAGCGAAGTGCAGGCTCAGATGGATGCCATCTTCCGCAAGCTGGAACGGCCGGTACTGACCGATCTCCGCATCGACGGGATCGACGATCGAGTCGAGATGTTTCCCCCGCGTATCCCCGACCTCTACGAGGGCGAGCCGGTTGTCGTCGTACTGAAGGGGCCTGCGCTTCCGGAGACCGTCACGGTCCAGGGCCTGATCGGGTCCGCTCCATGGACAACGTCGATCACACTGAAGCACCGTGACCCTCGTGAAGGATTGTCCGTCTTCTGGGCGCGGCAGAAGATTGCAGCCTTGATGGATCAACAGCGCTATAACCAGGACGAGGCCGCGACGAAACAGGCCGTGCTCGATGTGGCGCTACCCCATCACCTCGTCAGCAAATACACCAGTCTGATCGCCGTGGATGTGACGCCGGTGCGCCCGGCTGACAAGCTGCTCCAGACTCATGCGATGAAAACGAATCTGCCGGACGGGCAGGACTATCAGGCGATCTTCGGCCTGCCTCAGACCGCCACGAGCGGGCAACTCCAGATTCTGCTGGGACTCGCCACGCTGCTGGCGGCCTGGTTGACGTGGAACGTGCGGGCATGCAGGAAACGCATCGCATGAATCCGATCCGACCTACTCCCCGCGCGCTGACTGGGCTGATGGTGTGCCTCCTCGCTATCGGAGGTTGGCAGATCGGGGAAGGGTCGTGGATTTATGCGAAGGCCGGGCTCGCGCAGCACTTGCTGCAGCGGACCTGGTCCCGCACGCTCGCCGGGGAAACCGGCGCGAAGCCCTGGCCCTGGGCCGACACCTGGCCGGTAGCGCGGTTGATGGTTCCCTCGCTGCATATCGATCAGATTGTTCTGGAAGGCGCCTATGGAAGAACGCTGGCTTTCGGTCCTGGCCATGTCGAATCGGCAGGGGTGATCGGCTCGTCAGGCATCACCATCCTGACCGGCCATCGCGATACTCATTTCAGATTTCTGAAACGATTGCGGCTGAACGATGTGATTGAGCTGGACCAGCCGACCGGCATCCGCCGGCGCTATCGGGTAGCGGAGACGCGTATTGCCGACTCGCGCAGCGCGTCGATCGGCATCGCGCAGGGCCAGGCTCAACTCGTGCTGATCACGTGCTATCCCTTCGATGCCATCCAAGCCGGCGGGCCGCTGCGCTATGTGGTCACGGCTGTGCCTGATGATGAGCCATCGTCAGACCGGTCAGTCCTCTAACTCTGAATCCCGCCTGCGATGCCAGAGACGATACAAAATCGGTAACACCACGAGAATCAGCACGGCCGAGGTCAGCATGCCTCCCACGACGACGCGAGCGAGGGGCTGTTGCGATTGCGAGCCGATCCCCGTCGCCACCGCCGCAGGCAGCAATCCGATGGCGGCGGCGAGGGACGTCATCAACACCGGACGGAGCCGTACTTCGGCGCTTTGCATGATCGCCTCGTCCATCGGATGCCCCTCATGGACAAGGTCTTGAATGCGGCTGATCAGAATCAGCGCCCCCTGCACCGCTACGCCAAAGAGCGAGATAAAGCCCACCGCGGCGGAAATGCTGAAATGCGTACCGGTCAGCGCCAGCGCCAGAATCCCGCCGACCAGTGAAAAGGGCACCGCAATCAATACCAGCACGGCATCCCGCATCGAGTGCAGCACGAAATAGACCAGCAGGAAGATGATCAGCAGCGTGATCGGCACGATCTTGGCCAATCGCAGCTTCTCTTCCTGCAGTTGATCGTATTCCCCATGCCATTCGGTTCGAAACCCTTCCGGCAGTGTGACCTGCTCGGCGATGCGCTGTTGCGCATCCATCACGGTGCTTTCCAGATCGCGCCCGCGCACACTGAACTTAATCGGAATATAGCGCTCGTTGTTTTCTCGATAGACGATGAACGCGCCGGTTTTCTCAGAAATCGTCGCGAGCTGTTTGATGGGAATTCGCGCCCCGTCCGGCGTGCTGATCAGAATGCGCCCGATCGTATCGATGTCACGCCGGTATTCCGGCAGGAACCGCACGACCAGGTCGAACCACTTTTCCCCCTCATACACCTGCGTCACGGCCTGCCCGCCGATGGCGGCTTGAATCACGTCGTTCACATCGCCGACCTGCAACCCGTACCGCGCGCACTCCTTGCGATTCACCTCGATGATCAGATTCGGCTGCCCCATGAGATGAAATGTCCCGAGGTCCTTCACCCCGGGCACCTCTTTCATAATTGTTTCAATTTTGGCGGCTTCGGCTTCCAGCTGCTGAAGATCGTTTCCGTACAGCTTGATCGCATTTTCACCTTTGACGCCTGACATCGCCTCCTGAACGTTATCCTGAATCGCCTGGGAGAAATTGAAGTTGACCCCGGGAATCGCCGCCAGCTCCTTTTCAATTTCCTCAATCAATGCATGTTTGGTGGGAACCGCCGCGCGCCATTCTTTGGAAGGTTTGAGCGTGACCAGGAACTCGGCATTGAAGAAGCTGGTCGGGTCGGTGCCGTCGTCGGGGCGGCCCAACTGCGAGGCCACGTCGATCACCTCGGGATACTTGCGGAAGATCAGCCGCACATCCGTGGCCAACTGGGCCGCCTGCTCGAATGAAATATCGACCGGCATGGTCGCCCGCATCCAGATATTCCCCTCCTCCAACGCCGGCATGAACTCTCCGCCGACGAACGGTACGGTGACGATCGCCACCGCCAGCGCGACACCGGCACACCCGATGACCAGCCACTCATGATTGAGTGCCCAGCGGAGCACGACCAGATAGTGCCCCTTGATCCAGGCCACGATCCAGGTATCCCGCTCTTCCACCTTGTCGGTTATCAGCAAGGTGCAGAGCGCGGGCGCCAGGGTGAAGGCCATCAGCAGTGCGCCGGTGAGCGCCAGGCCATAGGTCATCGACATGGGCGCGAAGATCTTGCCCGGCACGCCGGTCATGGTGAACAGCGGCAGGAACGCCACCACGATGATCGTCGTCGCAAAAAAGATCGGCCGGCCGACCTCACGCGCCGCCCGCATCACGTGCATCGGCACGGTCAGCCCCTGCGAGCGCTTGTGCGAGATGTGATAGAAAATACTCTCCACCATGATAAGCGTCGAATCGACGATGATGCCGAAGTCGATCGCGCCGAGCGAAATCAGATTCGCCGACTCCCCGCGCAGCACCATGATCCCGAACGTAAACAGCAGGGCAACCGGCACGGTGAGCGCCACGATCACGGCCGTGCGCAAGTGCCCGATGAACACATAGAGAATCACGGACACCAACAGCACCCCGGCGATGAGCACGTCGATGACGGTTTCAATGGTGGTGTGGATCAGGACCGTCCGGTCGTAAAAGGTCTTCAGCTGCACCCCGGCCGGCAACCGGCGTTCGTTCAATTCCTGCATCTTCTTATGGACACGGTCGAGGACCGGCAGGGCTTTCTCTCCGCGTTGCAACAGGATGACGCCTTCCACCACATCATCCCGTTCATCGATCCCGACTTTCCCCAAGCGGACGCGATAGCCCACGCTGGTGTTGCCGAGATTGCGCACGAAGATCGGCGTGCCGTCCTTCTCCGTCACGACGGTGTCGGCGATGTCGTCGAGATCGCGCATCAAGCCCATGCCGCGCACATTGAAGCTCTGGGCGCCCATCGTGAGATAGTTGCCGCCCACATCGGCATTGTTTTGCGTGAGTCCTTGAATGACCTGATCCAGCGACACGTTGAATCCCAAGAGGGCTCCCGGATCGAGGTCGACGTGATACTCCTTGGTCGTGCCGCCGTAGGTGCTGACATCGATCACGCCCGGCACCCGCTTGAATTCCCGCCGGATCTGCCAGTCCTGAATGGTCTTCAGATCGGTCAGGCTCTTGCCCGGTCCGATTACTTCGTAGCGAAAGATTTCGGCAATGGCCGACCAAGGCGAGATTGCCGGCTGGACGTTCTGCGGCAGCGTGATCGTCTGCAACCGGTTGAGGACTTCTTGCCGGTCTCGAAAATATTCCGTCCCAAAATCGAAATACACTTTGACGTCGCTCAGCCCAAAGATGGAGAGGGAACGGATATCGGTGAGACCCGGCATACCCTGAAGCGCGATTTCGATCGGCAGGGTGATGGCCCGCTCCATTTGCTCGGCCGACCATCCGCTGTACTGGGTGATGACCTCGATCATGGGCGGAGACGGATCCGGATAGGCCACGACATCCAGCACGTGGAACGCGTAGAGCCCTCCGAACAGCAAGACCAGCCCGGCGAAGCAGACAAACAAGCGCTGGGTCAGCGCAAAGCCGATCACTTTATCGATCATAGACCCTACTCCTTCTCCACCATGCTGTATCGGTGTGGATGGCGCAAACTTGACGCAGAAGTCGGGCCATCACAGGCCGATGAGGACATGCCATAACATGAAATGCGGGAAGAGAAAGAGGGGCTCAGATCCTGAACTGCGAGACTTGGAGATAGAGAGGGGGAACCGCACGCTGTTCATACGGCGCAGTCAAGACAAACCAATTTTGAGAAGAAAGACCCACGGCTTGATCGCGACGAGACTCCGTCTCATGACGAAGCAGCGGCAGCAGATCATCATCGAGCTCTTCGACTTCCGGCTCGACCGCGACGCCCGCCACCGTGAGCGGCTGAAGCAATTCGTCGTTCAAGTCACAGAAATCGACCGCTGCTAACCCGCAGAGGAGCAACCAGACGGCAATGATGAAATAGAGACGATGGGAATGGGCGAAGGAATGGAGCATGAGGGGAACTACGAATTCTGCATCTTGGAGTCGAACTGGCGCTGGCTGTGTATGGAGCCGACGACCCGGATTGAACGGGCGACCTGCTGTTTACGAAACAGCTGCTCTACCAACTGAGCTACGTCGGCGATCCTGACACACGGCGAACGGCGCTGAACTTCAGCAACCTATCCGGCAAACCTGGCGCAATGATAGCGGCGTACCCTGTGACCTGTCAACGAAGGAGCGTCGCTCCGTCACATTTATTGACCTGGCCCGACTCCCGCCGACGATGACGGGGCCCCCTCTCCTCGTCCGGAGGCCTCTTTCTTGACCGGCAGTACCGGTTTCGGATTGTTTCCTTTTGCCATTGGATGGATCCGAACCAAGGCCCCTTGACCGGGAGCCGGCAGACAGACCGGCTGCTGACTATTCCCGATCTGCTCACTCGTCAAGCGGGCCACTTCTCCGCGGGCAAAGGCGCAGAGCTCGCCCGCCACCACCGTCCCGTCGCGGTCGAGATCGGCCGGTCCTTGCAGTCCCCGCAGCAACTGATAGGTGAACAGTCCGTGCCGGCCCGCCTCAAAGGCCCGAGCCTCTTGAAGTCCATTGTTTCCAATCATCCACATCATTTTGGCGCTCGCGTCCGCCGCGCCGATCTCCCATACCGGAGCCGCGCCGGTCGCCGGTTCGGCTCCGGCTGCATGTTCCAAGGAGACATCGAACATGAGAATGGCCCGCTGAATCGGCAGACGCGCCAGTGATTCTTGCAATCGGCGAAGAGAATACACGCGGCTCATCGACAGGGTCGTACCGTCATACGGCACCAGCGAGACCGCGCCGGTCACGCCGTCTACCAGCGCCCGCCCGGCTATATAGATGTAGACGACGGTGTTGGAATCGACACGCTTCGGCAGCCACTCTTCGAACGCCTCGGCAAAGTCCTGTTTGAGCGCATGTCCGTCGGTCAGGATACGCACGCGGTCGGCGGACAGCCCGGCAATGGATTGAAGATAGGCGGCCATGACCTCGGCGTCCCGCGCCGCAAATTTCACGGACGGCACTTGAGGATCACGATACCGGCCCACCCCAATGGCGACCACGACCGCTTTCGGTTGCTTGAGCGCCGCCGTTCCATTCGGCGGCAGATCGACATCGATCGCGGACAGAGCCCCGTCCGCCAGCCCCGGCCTGACGAGGACCGTGAACTTCTTCACCGGCGGGATCTGGGCCAGAGGCGAGACGGAACGCAGGCCGAATAGCAATTCCCCGCGCAGCGACTCTTTCGCCCCGGTCATCGGCTTCGTTACGGTCACGCGCTTGATTTCTCCCGGCAGGACATCGCCGACGGCCATGGGTGACGGAAACCGGTCGGTCAGGACCCCGGCCCCTTCCACCACAACCTCCACGCCTTGCGCCTCCGTGCGCCCTTCATTCTTCACTTCTACATCGATCGTCAACGGCTCATCCGGCTGGAGCATGTGATCCCGGTTGTCATCCCGCAGAAGGACCCGGAAGGTGAGTACCGCCGAAGCCTCTCCCGTTTGATTCGACAGGACCGCCGTCGCACTCTGAGCAGCGGGCAGCCTTTCTAGCGATGTCGACGCCGCCGGCTCCATGGATCGTGCCGGCACAGCCGCGATATCGGGAGCGGCAACGGGCTGCGTGGCGGAAGCCGGTGCGAGGGACGGTCCGCGGCTTGGCTTGGCCTCGGCATATTCACGAATCTTAGTCGAGTCGCTGATCTGTTTGGCCACGCCTTCAGCCACCAGATCGACCGCCTCCTTGATTACCGGTTCCAGCCCCATCACATCGCACGTGGTCTCCTGCACTTCAACTTCGCCGAGACCGGAGCTTTGCAGCTTCTTCGTCCACAATGTCGAGCCATCGCCGGCCAGATACGCAACGTCGAGGCCGACGGTGACTGTTACAGGATAGGATTTCTTGATGCGCCGGGGAATCGCCAGATCGATCTGCTTGAACCCGACCGCGACGTCGATCACCCCGTCCGGCGACCCGGCAGGATCCAATGAGACGCGCTGAAACACGCGGCCCATTTTCTGCTGAAGGGCCGCCACTAAGGGACTGCCGATCTGGATGGTGGCCGGCGCCCCGCACGCGTTTTGGTAGGTAAGGGTCGTCGCGGCCAGCGAAGACGGCACGTGCAAGGCCGGCGAAAGCGCGATTGGCGTAATCCCCGCCAAACCATCGGCACGCTTGAACCAAGCGCAGGCCGTCCATGTGCTCAGCGAAATCCCCATGAGGAGGAGCCCGATGGCAGCACGAAAACACGCCGCTGTAGATCGTCGTTGCATGACTCGTTGCACCACTGCTTTATACAAAACTCGCAGACCGATCACAACTCAGGCTACAAATTGACAGCCCTGCGGCCCTACGTTAAGGTCCCGCCCATGCGCGAGCATCCGACAGAGAGGCCGACCTCGTCCGACTCGATTCCATGGGACGCCGGGCTGCGATTGATCCGTTTTCGCAATCAAACCGGCACAGCCCTCTTATTGCTGCCGACCTGCTGGGCGCTGGTCCTGGCCGAGCGCGGATTTCCTTCGCCGCGCCTGCTTATGATTTTCATCGCCGGCTCATTCCTCATGCGCAGCGCCGGTGTGGTGCTGAACGATCTCGCCGATCAATCGTTCGATCGCCGGGTTGCGAGGACAACAACCCGTCCGCTGGCATCTGGAGAATTGACGAGACGGCAAGCCTTCGTCATTCTGGCGATCCTCCTACTTCCGGCGGCCGGTCTCTTGTGGCTGCTCAATCCGCTGACCCTATGGCTCTCACCGATTGCGCTGGCCTTGGCCGCACTGTACCCCTTTTCCAAACGCGTGCTGCATATTCCCCAGGCGATGCTCGGGCTGGCGTTCGGCTGGGGCACCATCATGGCCTGGGCGGCCGCCAGGGGAACGCTCGAACCGACTGCGTGGACCGTCTTTGCCGCTACCATTGCCTGGGCAATTGCCTACGACACCATTTATGCCATTCAAGATCTGGAAGATGATCGGCGCATCGGCGTGAAATCGTCCGCGCTGTTCTTCGGCTCATCCCTCTGGCTCGCGGTCGGTCTGATGCTGGGCGTGATGCTGGTGCTGTTACTGGCAGCAGGCCTGCAGACCGGAATCGGCTGGCCCTACTTTCTGATGCTGGGCGCTGTGAGTGTATTTTTCGCGATGCAGACTGGAACCCTGCGCGGAGTGGTCACCCCGCCGCAGGCATTCCGAATGTTTCAGGCTCACGTGTGGGTCGGGCTGGCGATCTTTGTCGGACTGATCGCAGGATTTCTCGCGTAACAGCACACTGAACAATTCCTTCAGCGGCGTTCTCGCGGCGCTTAACGGCTTCACGTACCACTACAGAGTACGCCTCCGCCTCTTTGAGCATCCTGCGATGGCTCTTCGCTCAGCTCGCCGGCTTCTCTGCGGCCGGCTCTTCGGCCTTCGGGGCGCGCATGGTGTTCAGATACATGCTCACCGCTTTGGCGTCTGCGTCACTGAGACCCAACGCCGGCATCCTGGTCTCGGCCTTCATCGCCTGTGGATTTTTGAGCCAGCGATAGACCCAGGTCGAGTTCAGCCGGAAGCCCGCGCGATCCAAAGCCGGACCGACCTTGCCGCCTTCGCCATCCAGGCTGTGGCACCCGTTACATCCATACTTATTCTGATAGAGACGCTTGCCAATCTCCGCCTGTTGCGCGGCTTGTTCTGCCGTCATCGTCATGTCCGGACGGGCGATGTTCAGCCCTTTGCCCGGGCGCGTGTTGAAATTATTGAGCATGACTTGCGCGGCATCGAGCGTCTTCTTGGCGGCAACCATCGCTGCCTGTTCTTTCGCATAGGACGCTTCATCCACTTCCACATCCTTCTTCGTCGCTTCACTTTTCTGTTCAGCCTCGTCGCTGGCTTTCTTTTCGGCGGCTTCAAAGGTCTGCTTGGACTGGTCGAAACTCTCCTGGGCCGTCTTGAGTGCATCGGCCAGTTCTTTCTTGCGCTCTTCAACCTTGAATTCCAGCTTCATGCCGTGCAAGGTCCGCACATAGCCGACGATCGCCCAAACTTCATCCTCGGAAAGCGTGTACTTGAACGTGGGCATGGTCGGCACGGCGAAATCGTCGTCGCCGATCTTATCTCCCCCCGGGCTGGTGTCCTTCATATCGCGGGAGATCGTGTTGAAGATATCCTCGTCCTTGAAGGTGCTCATTTCAGACTTGTTCGAAAGGTCTTTAGGCTTGGGGTCCGGCATGGACGACCAATTGAACCCTTCGTTCTGCCGGCCGCTCTCGCCGTGACAATGCATGCAGTAGTGGGCATACAATTCATGCCCCTTCTTCTGCTGCTCATTGGCGCAGCCGCCTGCGGTCATGGCCCAGATTCCAATCAGGCCGGCGACCGCTCCTATGACTTGTACCCTTGCCGCCTTCATGCTGCCTGTCCTTTCTTCAATTTTCTGATCAGGACAAACTGGAATCCCAACGCCAGGGCCGCCGCGAAGGCCGCATAGTAGTACCCGGAATAGTCCGGCGGCGCTTCAGCGCGGAAATACCACCAGGACGAAACGGCCTTCTGAGAGCCCTTCTCGACCAGGTCCCCCGAGCCGTCTTTACGCCCGTCCCAAACCGCAAAGGCAATGTTGATGAAACCGCCAGGAACCAGCTGCGTATCCTCGTCGGCATGCTCCGTGGCGAGCGGTCTGGTAAAGACCACTTTCCACGTTCCGTTTGAAAAGGCGCCGGTGGCTTTCACGTCTTGATGGGTTTGGACCTTCAACGTCCCAAATCCCATGGCGTTCATATCCACGCCCTTCTTATCCTTATTCTTCCAGAACCAGATATTGACCGGGCCGCCTTCCACTTGAGACATCGGCTGACCGTGGGCAAAGTGGGCTTTCTTATCGCCGACCATGAATTCGATGGCCGCGGCATCATCAGGGTCTTCCGTCGGATCGGCGTATTCCAGCAACACGGCCACCTGCGTGCCGTCGTGCAGCGCCCGCACAGAAACATCCTTGACGGTGGTTTCCAGAATGCGATTGGGCCAATGAACCTGCGGAGACATCGGGAATTTCGCCGGCTTGGCCGTGCTCCAGATGGCTGCATTGGGATCATCGACGGGAAGCGTTCCCTTGACCATCGGCGCGCTCACGGATACGCTTTCGCTTTCGCCTTCTTCCGCCAAGCCAGGAGCTGCCCCGGACAGAATGAGAGCCGTCACTGCGACCGCTCCGACTCCGTTCACCCATTGTCTGATCTGATTCGCCGGTATCATACGGGCCTCGTATTCGATTCACAGAAGGACAACGACCGATCGTCGCGTCGCATTATTCCCACGTTCTCGGTGACTGGTGGGCGCCGTCGTACTCGCCCATGATGATCTTCCAGATCCACTCATCCGGCAATTCCACTTCCCAGCGCGGCATCGCCGACTTCCAGGGCATGCCCTCGATCGGGAGACCGACGCCGCCCTTCTTGATCCGCCAGAACAAATAGCTTTCTTGGAGCATGGCGATCGTTGTGGGGTCGGAGAAATTGGCGGGCGGGGGATTGAAGCCGCGAGCCGCCGGGCCTTTGCCGTCAAACTTGCCGCCGTGACAGGGCGAACAGAAGGCGGCGTAGAAGCCCTTTCCCTGCATGATATTTTCAGGCGTCTTCGAGACCGGATTCGACAGGCCGGTGTACTCTCCCGGAGGAGCCGGATGGATGGTGCGGTTTTCCGCGGGAGGCGCATCGCTCGTCGCGGTGCTCCCGTAGGTTTGCCAGCCGACCAACAACGGGAAGAGGATCAAGAAGCCGTAGCGGGCGGCTTGCATGGCACCGATGTTTTCGCCCGTGAGAAAATTCAGAATCGGTGCGAAGAAGGCGTCCTTCGATTCGCGGCTCAGGGTCGCGAAAATGACGATGCCCGTCGTCGTCAGCATGAGGTAGAGAAAAATCAGGCTGGACGGCAAGGGCGCGGAGCCTGGAATATTCGGCACGACGAATTTCAGAAACACATACATCAAAAGAATCAGCACTACTGGTCTCACGAGGGAGCCGCCCATATCCCCTCCTTACTTCGCTTGCGCGACAGTCACGGTTTCAGCTTGAGCCGACTTCACGGGAGCCGCCGGAGCCGCCCCCGGCATTTCCAGTTCAGACGGATTCACCGAGATCGGTTCGCCGCTCATCTGCTGCAGGAACGCGATCACGGAGAGAATTTCGTTTTTTGACAGCCCGATGGGATTCTTATTGATGTAGGGCATGCGGGCCGGATATTCCTTCGGCAGCCCTTCGTGGCGATAGTCGAGATAGATGTAGGCCTGCGGCTGAGTCAAACTTTCGAAGATGAATTCCCGGCTCAGCTTGGCCCCGATACCTTTGAGATCGGGACAGCGGGCGGACTCGCTCGGACCAATGGTATGGCAGAGGGCGCACTGGCCCTTGCTGAAGAAAATCTTCTGGCCGATCGAGGCCATATCGGCCGGCGTCTTGATACTGGCGATATCGATACTTTCTTCCGCCGGTGGCAAGGAGGCCATCTGGGGTACCGCCAAGGCGACCAGCGAGAAGAGGCCGAGGACGATAGCCACAAATCCGATCACCCGCAAAAACTGCGAGCGGATAAAAAGCAGAATAAGGACTCCGCTCCCGATAACCGAGAGGCCAATCAACTGCAATTTGACGACTTCACTCATAGGACTCCTCTGAGCAAGACGATCCGGTTAGATCTGCTTGTCCAATGTTTGAGAGCCACCCGCCATAGCCGGCAACGCCCCATGGCCTTCGCCACTCTTTTCATTGCCGCCGTGCGTATGTTTCGCTTTATCGCCCATGGTGGCCACCCAGAAGATGAACGCCACGATCATGCAGAACATAAACGTGTTGGCAGCCATCAGCGCCGCAGCATACCCCAAGGCAGGAGAGAATGCGTATTGCGATGAGTCTCGCATGACCCCGTACACATGCCAGTGGACGCGTGAGGAGGATCGCGCATAGCCCATCAAGGTCATCAGGAGAATAACCATGATGGCGTTCAGCACCAACGCATATCCAGCGCGCGGAGGCATTTTCCCCCAGACCATCTCAGTGGTAGTTTTTGCGCTTTTCAGGAGCAACGCCGTCAATGGCGTGATGGTGACCATAACAAAGATGACGAGCAACACCTGAGAGGTCGAGAAGTAGTTGATGCGGACAATGGCCGGGACGAAGTAACCCCAGACGCCCAACACCACCACCACGATACCCGCAATGATGAGCACGGCGCCCATCACGGCGTTGGCCAGCTTCGCCCACGTCGCGGTGTCTTCCTTACCGGCCCGCCAGTACATGATGAAGCTCATGAAGGTGACGAGAATCATGAGATTCGACACCGTCATTTTGGCCGACATGACGCCGAAGACGCCCAGCAAGGGATGATGCGTGCCACCCATCTTTCTGGCCTCTTCCAGACTCGCCACGAGTGAGTGGGGAGTCATCCAGACGCCCAGACAGAGCAGCAGGATAATGAGCATGGCCAAAATCGGTTTGCGATAGCGCAGCTCCGACCCAGGGATGCGATGCGTGATGCCCATCCAAAAGTAGTAATTGGAGCCAAGGAACAAGACGCCGATCAACATGGCTTGTAGAATGAACAGCCAAGAGAGGAATCCACCCATGAGGGTGATGCCCATCTGCTGGTTGTACTGATAGATTTCACGCATCAGCCAGTAGCCGGCAAACGGCAAGGGGAGCAGACCGAATACGCCGATGAAATTTCCGACGTACCCCATCCAATCATAATGCTCGCGTTCTTCCGGGGTCCGCGCGGAGAGATAACGAATACCCGCATACGCGCCGCAGATGTAGCCGCCGAGCACGACGTTGGCGATCAGCCGATGGATATTGACCGGCCACCACGTGGGATTCCACGTCGCCGCCCAGGCCCTCGCCATATCCGACCCTTCGGCAATGACGACCGGACTCGCCTGGAACGTCGCCCAGGAGTTCGGGATGATCATGATGAAGAAGGCAAACACGTTCAGCAGGAAACCCAACACCAGGTGAAAGACCTTGCTGCGGCCTTCCGACATGGCATCCCACCCATACCAGTACATGTAGAGGGTGGCGGTTTCGAGCAGGAACAACGCGCAATAGACCATGAACGAGGGGAAAAAGATGTCGCTAAGATACGCCATCAGCTTGGGATAGGCGCCGATGAGGATGAACAACAGAATACCGCCGAACAAGGCAGTGGTCGAATAGGCGGAACTCAACAGCTTGGTAAACTCTTTGGCCAGCTTGTCGTACCGCTTTTCTCCGCTCTTCCAGCCGACTACTTCACACAACCACGCGAAAATCGGCACACCGAGCACGAAACCCGCGAGCAAAAGATGCAGCTGCGCGACGATCCATACCAGGTTCCGGCTCCCGATACCGGGCACGTCACGATAGGCCACGGCCGATGCACCGCCGGAATCCGCCGCCCACCCGACAACCGGAGCGGCAAGCGCCCCCAGGGTCGCCACGAAGGCAGCCACTGCAGCAGGCGATTCGGTACAGAACCGAATAAGCCGTTCAAACATTCCAGGCCGTTGCATCATGGATATCACCTCTCCGTCGCCCAGTCTTAGGGTGTTGCTGGAGCCTTCACCGGTGCCTTGGCATCAGCGGGCTTGGCCTTGCCGGCCTTCCCCTTATCTTTCTCGTTGGCTGCCTCTTCTTCGGCTTTCTGCTTTTCAAGCGCCTCGACCTGTACCGCGAGCTGGGCCACATTCTTTTCAGCCTTATTGAGCGTATCAACTGGCTTGTAGAGCGGCGCGGCTTTGACTTCAGGCTTTTTGCAGCATTCGTGCGGATGGGGCGTACTCACCGGCAGGCCGGACCAAAACAGCATGGAGAGGACCGCGCCCACCAGCGTCGTGGCCGTCAGCATGAGCCCTTGATCGGCCGGCACACGCATCAGATCCCACCGCTTCACCAACGCTTGATAGTCCCCTGCTGCCGGAGCCGCGCTCTGAGCCGCACTCCTGATAACGCGTCCGACAAGAGACACACCCAACAGCATCATGACGATGAGAACCGTGGTGGAGGCGCCGCCCCAAAGAGTGAGTTCGATCCCAATTTTTTCGGCAACGGGAACCGCCTTCAGCATCTCCGTTTCAAAGAGGCTGTGCGACAATTCGATAGACGTCTGCGTGGCAAAGCTCACCACCACCCACAAAATCGGCATAAAAAGCGCGCCCACGAAAGCGGTCTTGAGCCAAAGCGATAACCCAAGTCCCTCCGGAGGCTCTTTGCCGAGCTTATCGAGAAAGAATGTCCTAGCCACGACCCCGGTAGCCCAAATATCTATGGGAATACAAATCAGAAAGAGGAGGGCAATCCCGGCGCCTTCCCCGAGATGCGGCTCGGCCACCATGGCGAGAATCGGCATGGCGAACACGGTCACGGGACTGGCGAGATACATCAAAAACGCCAAGCCGATCCGAGTCTCAAAGTGAATGAGGCCCAGCGCCATGAACAAAAGGCAAATGCCGATCTTGATTGGGAACCCGGTCCAACAGGTGGACCAGAGGACGTTCAATCCAAGCTTGACAGGGGATGGTAGTTCTCGCTCGGTCATAGTTTCATCTAGGGCGCGGTTCACGTCGCCCCGCTCAACTAGTCCAAAAATTCCCGGTTGATAATGGCGGCCACGGTAAAGAGCAGAATCATTGCCATCACGACAATCCAGCCGATCAGGGCAATGGGGCGCTTGAAAATGTTCCGCTCCGGATCTTTGTCGATGAAGGGCAACGCGGCCAGCAGGGCCATGAACGCGCCCGGCAAGGCGATGGCGCCCAGAAACTGACCGAACTCGCCGCCGAACATCTTGAGCCGCAACAATTGAAACAGGAACAGGAAATACCACTCCGGCTCAGGATGATAGTCGCCCGGATCGGGCGTCGCTTCTTCGAGCAGCACCACCGGCTCCCAGAAGGCCAGCGCGCAGATGGTGAAAAACACGGCGATCATCCCGACGATATCTTTCCAGATTTGGCGCGGGAAGAAGTAGTCCGTCTTCGCCTTGATCTCCTCGGTCGTGCCGCGGAAAGGACCGGCAGGACCGGCCGCTCGGAACAGGAAAATATGCAAACCGGCCAGGCCCATCAAGGCCGCAGGCAGAATCATCACATGTACGACAAAGAAGCGGCTGAGCGTCATTTGTCCTGGAATCGCCCCCCCCTTGAGGAAGCGGGCCATGAAATCTCCGATGACCGGCGTCTTGTCCATGATTTCCACGCCGACCGTAGTCGCCCAATAGGCGCGCTGATCCCACGGAAGCAGATAGCCGGTAAACCCAAAACCCATGACGATGCCGAAGAGAGCCAGACCAACCAGCCAGATCAATTCACGCGGGCTCTTGTAGGCACCCCAGAGAAAGACCTGAGACATATGCGCAAAGACGCAGACCACCATCGCAGTGGAGCCCCAGAAGTGGTAACTAAGGAGGAACCACCCGTAATCGACTTCATGAATGATGTATTGCGTGCTGGCAAACGCGTGGTCGGCGGTCGGCACATAGTAGAACATCAGCAGAATGCCGGTGACGGCCTGCATGATGAAAATGAACAAAAGAATGGAGCCGAAGACGTAGGCCCAGCGAGAGCCTCCGGGAACCGGCTCATTGAGCATCTTCGCTTGAATCGTCTTAAGGCCGACCCGCTCATCGACAAAGGCAATGACCTTTTCGAGTGCGGAAAGCTCAGTTGAGGAGGGCGGTGTCTGTTGCATAGTGATCAGATGATCCGGATTTGAGATTTAGTACCGGCCTTAAATTCCATATCGATAATTTCGACTTCGCCCGTCGCCGATACCCGAATAGGAAGCGAGTCGAGCGCGCGCGGTGCTGGTCCGTCGAGCACTTTTCCGGACGCGTCATAGATGCTCAAATGGCAGGGACACAGGAATACCTGCCCCAAGACTTTATGCTGGCGCCACTTGTAACCGCAGCCCAAGTGCGGACATTTCCCTGAATAGGCCACATAGGGAAAATCTTTCTTGTTCGTCCAGACTGTCTTCCCGGAGGCATCCTTAAACTCCATGTCCTTGCCCTGGTAGATCTTTTCCTGAACGGCAGGAGTCACCTTCAGTACCCAGACGTTTTTTTCAATCTCGGATTCCGGCATGTAGGCTTCTTTGACCTTGCGCTTGTACTTAAACTGGAAGCCGATATCGTCCTGCTTAATCTTGCTGACGTTGCCGATCTTCAGCCACCCATTATCGAACGGTGAATACATCGGCTTCATGAGGTAGCGCAGAACCGGAAAGGCAATCGGAAGGCCGATCAAGAAACCGATGACGTGGGTGAAATTCATGAAGAACGTACGGCGCTTGACGCTCTTCTCCAGCTCAGGGAAGGGCACCAGCACTTCACCCGGCGTAACATGAATCTTGTCCTCAAGATGCGCGATCTCGACCTCGTGCGTCGTCACATAGTCGTCACGCTTGAACGGCGGCAGCTCGAGAATGTCGCCGGCGGCGGCGCGCAATTCAACAAGGTCGTCGGTCACGGCCTGCACGAATGTCATGGGAACCTGACGCTCCCCGTTGCCATTCATCGACACAACGATATGGCTGATCTCGTGCGAGAGCGGATCGACGATGACCTTTGAGACTTCCCCGATTTCGCGGTCCGTCGCGCGGACTTTGGATGTGAGTTTCGGCTGCATCATTACTTCATCTTGATGGGTTTCGGAGTATTGACCGACGTATTCTTGAACGTCGCGAGCCAGGCAGCCAAGGCCTGCACATCCTTAAGCTCCATCAAGTCCTTATATTTATCCGGCATCTTTCCCTTGTCGTACTCGGCATCGAAGCCTTCCGCCTTATAGGACTTCGGATCGAGAATCTTTCTGGCGATCTCCTCTTGCGGCAAGAGCGTCCCGATATTATCGAGCTCTGGGCCGCGCTTCTTCCCGCCTTCGCCATTCAACTTGTGGCAGTTGTAGCACTCCTGAAGCTGCCATTGCTCTTCACCGATCTTGAGAACATCGCCGCCGGAGGCGCCCGCAGCCACAGGGGCCGCCGCCGCGCCGGTTTCTTGACCGGCAGCGCCCTGCACGGTCCCCAGCGCCTTGATCCGCTCGGTCAATTCCTTAGCCTTGAGATCCAATTCCTTGGTGCGCGCGATGACTTCATCGGCCTTCCAGGGATCGAGTATGTTGGGCTTGCCTTTCAGAATCTTGACGATTTTTCCTTTTTCATCTTCCGGATCGTACTGCGGCCAGAGCGACGCACCGGAAATGAATACCGTACACAAAATCGCGTAGAAGACCAGGAGGGACACGAGCGCTTTGCCGCCGCTCATCACCTTCATCGTCGGCGCATCCAGAATCAGGAACACGATGGTACCCAGCACGGCATACCCAAAGAAAAGCCATCGGAAGACAGGCGGAAAATCAAGCGCCATCGTGGCCACATAGAGGCCGACGCCGATCACGAGTCCGACGATAATCTTGATGATTGCCTTGCCCATAATGCTCCTCGTTCTAGATCCCTATGAATGCACCAGGATAAATTCGACCGTTACTTCGCCCCAGCCGGAACCGGACTGCCCTCAGGCGCATGCTCTTTGGGATGCGATGCGCGCAGCGTCACGATAATCGCGAAACTGACCACCGCATAGAACACCACGGTAATACCCGTGATGTACCACGCCGAATACGCCAAGGTCGGGGTAAACGATTCCGCCGTAAAGTCCGGCAGCAAGTTATACGTGTGAAAGTACTTCCGCAGGAGCGAGCGAACCGCGCCCATTAGCCCCATCGTCCAAATCGCGCTGAAGGCCAGGAAAATCAAGACGAATTGCGAGGCATAATCGATCTTGCCCCAGACGATGGTCCCTTGCGTCACCGCTCGATTATAGATGATGTAATTGACGACCGTGACAAAGACGAGTGTGAACGCCGCTGAATTCTTCGCCGGCATCAACGCCAGGAAGTTCCAATCTGACGGCAATTCCAATTCAGCCACCAGCTTGGCTCCCGTCGGCGCAAACCCGTGCGGCGTGAGCCAGATTGCATTTCCCACCACCACCATCAGGAAGCCGATCTTGATGACCGTCCGCGAGGAGACCGTGATCGGGATAAAGCGGCCGAGAATGGCCGGCGCCAGCAACATCGGCACGAGGAACATCAGCGACTTAGGATCGGGTGCCGGATAGTCCGTCAACACCTTGGTCATGACCAAGGGAAGTATGATCATGACGATCGGGGCGATGATGGTCATGCGGACCTTCTCGACTCCCTCGATACGCTTCATACTGAGCCAAATGTAATAGTTACTGGCCAGGAAGATGAGGCCGATCATCGCCCCCTGCATTTCAAAGAACATCGATAACTGGTCAGCCATCATGTAGGGACAGATCGACGCATCGTAGTCGCACAACTCATAGGCCAACAGATAGCCCATGAACGGAAGGAACAGAAGCGCTCCCACGCCGATCATATTGCCGACGAATCCCATCCAATCGTAATAGGCCCGCTCTTCGTCCTTCGTCGACCCCATGTACATGTACGCGGCAATCAGTCCGGCCACGAACCCGCCGAACGTCACGTTCCCGACGAGTCGATGCATGTTGAGCGGCATCCAACTGTAGTTGAACATCTTGTCCCAGATGCTCGCGGTCGCCAGGAACTCAACGGGCGATACGCCCTCAGCCTTGACCGGGGTGTTCATGAAGGAGGTAGGACCGTCGATCACGAAGAGCGTAATCGACCCGATCAAATTCAAGAGCACGCCAAGCGCAATGTGACGCGCCTTCTTGTTCCCCTTCCATGAGTCCCACGTATAGAAATACATGTAGAGCACGAATGTCTCGCCGATGAACAGCAGCGGATAGATCACGGCGAAGACAATGAAGAAGTGATTGATCAGCCAGGTCGTGAACTGCGGATAGGTCGCCAACAACACGAAGATGAACAATCCGCCGGTCAACGCCGTCATACTGTAAAGAATAACCGTGACCTTCGTGACCTCTTTTGCCAATCGATCGTAGCGCGGATCCTGCTTCCGGTACCCCAGCCACTCCGATATCACCACGAATATCGGAGCCCCAAGAATGAATCCCGCAAACAAGATATGGAGCTGAGCGACGATCCAGACCGCTGTCCGGTTCCCGGTATACGGGAATTCAACCGGCGGCGTGCCTGGTGCCTGCGCATAGGCCGTCCCGCCGAACAGCGCCAGAAGCGCAATGAGAGCCATGAGACTGCGCTGCCATGTTTTCATGATGCCTCGCCGCTCCTCCTCACTAGAGTGAATCCTACTTGCCAGCCGGAGCCGGGGCAGCCGGTGCCGCTTCAGGTGCCGCTGGTGCCGCCGCCGCAGGAGCCGCCGACACAGCCGCCGCATCAACCCACGCCTTCTTGCCTTCATCCCAGCCCTTACCGGCCAAGCCGAAGTTGCGCTCATACAACACGAGCTTCCAGCGATCTTCGTCCGACAACTTACTCTTCCAGGCTTTCATCTTGGTGTTCGGCACGCCCTCAGAAATACGCCAGAACCACACGGCATCGGAGTACAACTTCATTCGATCGCTGACGCGGAAATCGCGAGCGCCCGCCTTGACCGGCTTGCCATCCTTACCGTGACAGCTAGCACAATTCACATCGGGATTCGTTTCGCCGATAAACAACTTCCGACCCTCTTCGAGCTTGGCAGCATCCGCCCACCAACCGGCCGGCATATGCTTGTCAGCGTACTCAGCAGGGGCAGGAGGAGGAGGAACCACCGGGCCTTCACCACCACCCTCACCTCCGCCGCAACCAGCCAGCGTCAAACCCAGACCCAGCACCATCATCAAATGCCATGACATTTTCATATAATTTCCTCCACTCCTTTCCTGCGTTCCACAAAGCTTTTCAAGACCGGCACATTCACCATCAAGGCAGAAAAAAACGCCTCCGCAAGGGGCCAACCCTTACAAAAGCGCTATTCTGCGTTCACCCAACACACCACAGCTGTACATTCTCCAACATCTCGAACCTTCCACTCCGGCAAGCGCCCATCATGCTCACGGACCGGCTGATTACTTTTTCTGCTTACCCTGCCCCTTCTCTCGCCTTCCACCTGACTTACGCTGAGACCGGACGACTTTCACCCCAACCAAGAGAGCCACCGCCCCACCGACTACCCCAAGAACAATCCACAACCAGGCCGGAGGCGCCGAACGATCATGCACACAACCGGACCCGAAATTGACCTGGATCTTTCGTTCGCTCTCAAGATCCTTCGGGTCGAACTGAATTTTATGATGCTGCTGCTCGCCCTTCGCCTCAACCAGGAGCGGATCACCTAGATTGTCATTGTGCAGGTGAAACGCCGCCCTATAATACCCGCCGTCATCCGTAATGACGGTCTGCCCATATGAGACTCGCGTATCCTTGACTAAAACTTCGGTATTGGCGCTCGGCTTCCCATCGGCGCTACATACGAATCCTTCGACCGTATACCGATGGTCTGCTTCATGAGTGGCGTACAGAACGGCTGGATGTACAACGAAGGCGCAGATACCAGCTATGGCGACGACGACTATCCACCGAAAGCCAGACTTCCTTCTTGTTTTCCACTCCACTCGTCCGTGCCAATCCTCTCATTCCGGCCCAACTTATAGCGCGCTACGACGCGCGGCGAATCACTGAATATCGTCCACTGCACCAGTCAATTTTGAGGCCGATCCTTCTAACATGGTCCCTATTTTTTGTCAATTACAGGACGGGGAAGAATGGCCCGTGCGCGCGATGAATTTCGAATGAATAAAAAGACAGTTGACGACAATAAAGCGGCTATGCTTGCCGGAGAAATCCGGCAGAAAAAACCTGGCAGACGGCTCGCAAGAATGGGGTAGCAACGGCTAGAGGAGGCCACGCGCGCGCGCATCGGCCTCAACACGATCAGCCTCCGCGCGCCGCTCCGAGTCTTTTTTCAATGCCCAGGCTTCCCATGAATTGCCGCTGGCAGTATCCGCCCCCGTAAATGCGATGGAGGCGATCTCGGCATAGGGAATCTGCCTAGGAACGGAACTGTCGGTCGGGAAAATTTCGATGACAGGATGGGCGCCCGTCGCGAGCCTGTTGTAGATGTACCCTTTGAGCGATTCGCCGGCGCGAAGTTCGAGCGTCACATCGCCACGGTAATCGAACGCGAGGTCGATGGCCTCCGCGGTTTCACTAGTAGAGGCAGGGCGAAACACCCGCCCCTCAAGCGAACCGCTGCCTCCAGTCTCATGGCTCTTTGTGTCCGTCATAGTACAACCCGCCCCTTATTTACCGCGACGTAGGCAACAGCGTGAGCTTGGCGGTCCGAGCAAATCCTGACACCGTGCCGAACGTGTCGCTGACCGCTGAAGCTTCGTACCCACAATGCACCATGCATTCGGCGCATTTTTCATTCTTACTCGTCCCGTAATCCTGCCACTCGGTCGTTTCCATCAACTCGCGAAACGTCGTGGCGTAGCCTTCCTGCAGGAGATAGCAGGGCTTCTGCCATCCGAACACGTTGTACGTCGGGTTCCCCCAAGGCGTGCACTGATATTCTTTCTTCCCCATCAAGAAATCGAGAAAAAGCGGCGATTGATTGAACTTCCATCTCGCCTTCGGCCGACCCAGGATTTTTGAGAACAGGTCGCGCGTCTTCGCCTTCTTCAAGAAATGCTGTTGATCGGGAGCCTTCTGGTAGCTGTACCCCGGTGAGATCATCATGCCCTCGACGCCCAGATCCATCATTTCGTCGAAGAACTTTCTCACGCGGTCAGGATTGGCGTCATCGAACAACGTGGTGTTCGTCGTGACCCGATGCCCGCGCTTCAACGCCTCTTTGATTGCCTTCACCGCAATCTCGTAGACCCCGTCCCGGCAGACCGCAAGGTCGTGCTCGTTCTTCAGCCCGTCCATATGGACACTGAAGGTCAGATACTTTGACGGTGTAAACTCCTTGAGTTTCCGCTCCAGCAAAATGGCGTTCGTGCACACGTAGAGATACCGCTTTTGCGCCACCAAACCTTCGACGATCCGCCCGATCTCAGGATGGATCAGAGGCTCACCACCGGGAATCGCCACGATCGGCGCGCCACATTCCTCAGCCGCGGCCCAACATTGCTCAGGAGTCAATCGCTTGTCGAGAATGTGGTCGGGATATTGGATCTTTCCACAACCGGCGCAGGCCAGATTGCAGCGAAAGAGCGGCTCAAGCATCAAGACTAGCGGATAGCGCTTCACTCGCTTGAACTTCTGGCCAAGCACGTACGACGCGACTGTATACATTTGGGAAACCGGAACGGCCATTTCCCACTCCTTCCGACGAAGTTATATGGTGACGGCTGCTGATTGCAGCCGGACATGGAAGCATTACGAAATCCGGCGGATTTTAACACCTACCCCAAACCCCGTCAATTTCAGCGCGAGCAGATCACGGTGCCGGCAATGCTCCGGTCATGCCATTGCGACCTCGATCAGATAACCACACCCGTCGCGTACAGGATCTGCACAGGCTCTGACTCTTGACGAGAGGATCGGGCGGAGAGAAATTGGAGGCGCCGAGCGGGTTCGAACCGCTGCATCGCAGTTTTGCAGACTGCTCCCTTACCACTTGGGTACGGCGCCTCACGAAGGTGCGCATTATAGCGGGCCTTCATCTGGTATCTCAACAACCGTTTTAGCAGGAGCTCATGCCGGGGCGCGGAAATATCGCCCTAGCGATTGGGCAAAACAGGAATCTCTTTACCTAACGTCGTCGACTGCGAGGGATCCGGCCCTAGCGACTCCCATCCCTCGTGAGAGGAAGAGGCCACGATCTCACCGCTCGCCTCAGCCTCTTTTTCTTTTGCGAGAAGCTCCACTTCTTCGATCAGCGTATCCATCAGCTCTTCGATGGGCACCTTGCGAACGAGCTTGCCCTTCTTGAATAAAATTCCCTTGCCTTCGCCGCCAGCCACGCCGATGTCCGCTTCCTTGCCCTCGCCGATGCCATTCACGACGCACCCGAGCACCGACACGTTGAGCGGTGTCTTGATATGACCGAGTTTCTTTTCGAGCTCGTTGGCCATCTTCACCACATCGATTTCGACGCGGCCGCAGGTCGGACAGGCAATGACGTTGATCCCGCGATGACGCAGCTCCAGCGATTTCAAAATCTCAAAGCCGACTTTTACTTCCTCGACAGGGTCCGCCGCGAGAGACACCCGCAACGTATCACCGATTCCCTGCGAGAGCAGATATCCAAGCCCCATGGCCGACTTGACAGCACCGGTCATAGCCGTCCCGGCTTCGGTGATACCGATATGGATCGGGTAATCTGATTGATGGGCGAACAACCAATAGGCATCGATGGCGTGGTGCACATCGGAGGCTTTCAGCGACACCTTCATGTTGGTGAAGCCGACATCTTCCAAAGCATGGACCGCATTCAATGCCGATTCGGCCAGAGCTTCCGGAGAAGGCCATCCATACTTGTCGAGCAGATGGCGCTCCAGCGATCCACCGTTGACCCCGACGCGCAACGGAATGCCCCGTTCATTCACAGCCTTGATGACTTCTTCGACTTTCCACCAAGCGCCGATATTGCCCGGATTGATGCGCACACAATCGACAACTTCTGCGGCCTTCAGTGCCAGCCGGTGATCGAAGTGAATGTCGGCGATAAGCGGAACGGTCATCGCCGCCTTAATCTTGGGAAGAGCCGCAGCCGCCTCATCATCCGGCACCGCGACACGAATCACTTCACAGCCGGCTGTTTCCAGCTGACGAATTTGCTCAACCGTTGCGGCCACATCGCGGGTATCTGTCGAGCACATCGACTGAACAGACACCGGGGCGTCTCCCCCGATCTTGAGAGAACCGACCTTAATCTGCCTGGTTTTTCGTCTGGCAATATGCATGGTGTGAGATCGCTCAGCTCCCCTGCTCGTCCCCGTGCGGGAGATGATCGAGCGACGCGCCGACGGCGAACCGATCCTGCTTCGTGACAGGAGCTTTCCCGACCAGTTCCTTGACGCTTTGATAAATGCCTTCCGCCGTGAGCCCATACCGCTCACGCAATAAATCCTGAGGACCCTGCTCGATATACCAATCCGGGAGCCCCAGCATCTTGGTCGTCACGTCGGTGATACGAGCATCGGACAACGCTTCGAGTACAGCGGAACCGAAGCCGCCCATCTTGCAGCCCTCTTCCACCGTCACCACATAGCGCACCCGCTTGGCCACATCGACAATCAGATCCTGATCGATCGGCTTCACGAACCGCGCGTTCACCACGGCAGTTGAAATACCTTCCTTGGTAAGCCGCTCGGCCGCTTGCATCGCCTGCCAGACCGAAACTCCGATGGCCATGATGGCGACATCCGATCCATCCTTCATCAACTCGCCCTTCCCGATCGGGAGTGCGGCGGGAACGGCGTCCATCGAAACGCCGAGGCTGACCCCACGCGGATAGCGGATCGACACCGGTCCGTCATGCTGGATACAGGTCTTCATCATGTGCTGCAATTCGTTTTCGTCCTTCGGCGCCATCACCACCATATTCGGAGCATGCCGCAGATAGGCATAGTCAAACGCCCCGTGGTGCGTGGTGCCGTCTTCAGCAACCAGGCCGCCGCGATCGATACAGAACACGACTGGGAGATTCTGCGTGGCCACGTCGTGCACCACTTGATCGTAGGCGCGCTGCAAGAAGGTCGAGTACATCACCACGACAGGCTTCAAACCCTGCGTTGCAAGTCCGGCTGCGAACGTCACGGCATGCTGTTCGGCGATGCCCACATCATACAACCGGTCCGGAAATTCTTTTTCGAACCCGGTGAGTCCGGTTCCTTCGCACATCGCCGCCGTAATGGCGACGATACGCTGATCTTCACGAGCCAGCTTCACCAATGAGTCCATGGCGAATTGAGTATAGGAGGGGCGAGCGGCTTTTTTAGCCGGCGCACCTGTCTCGCGCACAAAAGGCGGGCAGGCATGGAACCAGACCGGATTATTGATGGCCGGCTCGTACCCAAGCCCCTTCTTCGTAATCACATGCAGCAACACCGGCCCCTTCATCTTCAGCACGTTCTCCAAGGTCGGGAGCAAATGTTCGAAGTTGTGGCCATCGATCGGGCCATAGTATTGAAAGCCCAGCTCTTCAAACAGCAGCCCGGGAAGAATCGCACCCTTCGCCAGCTCTTCCGCCCGGCGAGCCAGCTTCTGCATATCTTCACCGATGTGGGGAATCTTTCGCAGGAGTTGACCGGTTTCTTCCCGCATCTTCCCGTAGAATTCACCGGAAATGGTTCGGCTCAGGTACGCGGAGATGGCGCCGACGTTCTTCGAGATCGACATTTGATTGTCGTTCAAGACCACCAGAAAATCCTTGCCCAATCCGCCGGCGTGGTGCAACCCTTCCAGCGTCATTCCCGCCGTCATCGCGCCGTCTCCGACGACACACACGACTTTGTTTTTCTGCTTCAGTTGCTCCCGCGCCTCGACCAGTCCGAATGCCGCCGAGACGCCGGTGCCGGCATGTCCGGCATTGAAGGAATCGTATTCGCTTTCTTCTCTTTTACAAAATCCACTGAGCCCGCCGTACTGACGCAGCGTATGGAATTGTTCACGACGGCCCGTCAGCAACTTATGTGTGTAGGCCTGATTGCTGGTATCCCAGACGATCTTATCGGCCGGTGTTTTCAGGAGGTAATGCAACGCCACCGTGAGTTCCACCACGCCGAGATTCGACGCCAAGTGTCCGCCGACGCTCGATACCGTACCAATGATCTGCTCACGGATTTCTTCGCACAGTTCGGGTAATTGGCTTGGCAACACCCGCTTGAGATCTGCCGGACTTTGAATTGTCTTGAGGATCGACATAGGATGGTCTCCCTTGAATCGTATCTCAGCCACTCTGCTTGGTTTTGACGGACTACGGGGCAGAAGACGTGGATGCAACCGCATCACTGTCCATATAAGGTAAAATTACTTTTCAGTTTTACACAAGGCCCCTTTGCTGTCAAGCAGTTAGGTGGGCCACCGAACAACTCGAGTGCGTCACGACCCCAATTGAAAGGTCATTACCGTGGAGAGTGTAAAGTCAGCGGCACTCCCGACGATGAAGTCGAGATTTTCAACGGCATAGACTTGCCAAAGCAACTGCGGGCGCAGACGATAACTAAAACCGAGGACGCCTTCCGTCACGCCCTTGTCGAACACATGCGTGCCGGTTCCTTTCACCGGCGAGGAGAAGTAGTCGAAATGTCCTAGGATGGAAAAGTTCTCCGACCAGAGATACTCCACCGCGACCAGGCCAGAAATAACCGGCTGCAACTCAAATCCTGCAATGCGGCCGGTCGGAATCACACCATTGAGATTCGCATAGACCATCCAGTTCTTGGCCACATGTTTCTCCATGGCCACACCCAACCCGTAATCCGGACTCCCGCTTCCCAGAAGGTTCGACTCGTCTCCCGTCGGAAGTTTGATCGCCGCGCGAAACGACAACGCCGGCAACACACTAGTCTCCGTCAAGACCTGATACTTTCCCATCACCGACGCATCGCCCAATCCGACCACACCCTCTCGCGCATTGATCGCGTTGCGTCCGTTCGACGTCACGTGATAGGCGTATCCCGTCCCATCGAGTGCCTTCCGATCGGGCGCCAAACCGGTCGTCGCCCGCTCCACAGCCGTGATCATGCCATCCATGATGCCCCGGTACCGGTTCACGACCGGCACTTCCACGGCCACCTCCAGTCGCTCAGTCACTCCGTAACGGAGAAAGAACCCTGACCGGATACTCTCAAACTTCATCGTGACGGACGCCTGCGGCGTGGTATCGGAAAAGACGTTGGCCGTATTGGCGAGTTCAATACGAAGATCGAGCGCTCCAGGCGCCAAGACCGTCGCGCGATCACCGGGCATTCCCAGCACTAACTGGTGAAGTGGCTGGAAGTTTCTCACGGGAAACGGTCCAAACCCCTCCGCCAACACCAGCCGGGGACTTCCCCCACCGGCCAAGACAAAACTTATAAAGAGAATGGCAAAAACACACTGTCCCCACGGCATCCTATGCCTCGCTCCTAGTAAGGAAAATCAAGGCCGGCAAAAATGGCCCCGCCTTCACGACTGAATCCATAATCAAGCCGTCCCACGACATTCGGCCGCACAATGCCGCGAATGCCGATCCCCGGAGTCATCCGGTAATCTTTGACGCTGACATCTTTGAAATCCCCGAACACTTGCCCGGTATCAAGAAACGGGGCCACTTCAAAGTCCGCCATGACCCCGGCCAGCCTGGTGCGGGCGATATGGATTCGCTCCTCGATACTCACGGCAATCAAATGCTTGTCGATGAACCGGTCGACACCGAACCCGCGGAGATTATTCTGCCCGCCCAGCGAGCTTTGCTCGTAAAACGGAACCTGCGTGCCGATCGTCGCCTGCAAATTCGCCCGGATGACAAGAATGGCCCGCTTCGATTCGCTGGGAAACAGCTTTTTGATGTCGAGTTCGTAGCGCGAATACACCGGATGCTCACCGTTTCTCACATTCTGATTCAACTCCGCATACGCCGTAACGGCCATCCCGTCCGTCGGGGTCACTAAGTTATTGCGGGTATCATAGTAAAAGCTTGCGCGGTGCCCGACGATGATCGATTCCCCTTTGACTCCATCCACGGCGCCAAACCGCTCGCCCGTGAAGGGAAGATTCGTGGCGCCGCGCTGAAGCTGCACATCCCGGACACGCTGAGCCAGCGCGATTTGCGTCACCTCGTTCAGATAGACGCCGAACCGCCAGTTCGCCCGAATTTCACGAGCGGTGTAATTGGTTTCGTTCGCTTCCAGCGAGTCTTGCCCGGAACCGAAAAACCGGGACGTGGCGTTCTTGAAGAACGATCCGCCGAACTGGAGAAAATACCGGCCGTTACTGAAGGCGGGATCCACATAGGAAAATACGAGCTTGCGCTCGATCTTTTCCGTGTACGAACCGATAAATTGAATTTGCCGCCCGCCCGGTTCGTACTGAAAGAAATTGAACGCGCCTCGGGTTCCGACAATCGAATTCCGGATCAACATCGGAGCCATCAGATATTTCAGCTCGCCGTCGGGATCCGTCACGAGAATCGGCATGATCAGCCCGAGATCATTACCGTCGTTGCGCGTCGTCGACACAGACGGGACGGGGATGACTTGCGTGTCGGCCCAGGCAGAGACAAGGCACACTCCGCCTATCTCAATCCACAAGCACATGATCGCAATAGCAAGTCGATGCAGGGGAAACATGAACAGGCGGCCTGACTGGTCTTACGGAGATTTAAGCTTATCGGATTTTTTCCTGAGCTGATCGACGAGGTCGGGGTAGGACGACGCGCGAAGAATCTTGGTAAATTGCCCGCGATAGTTGTTTACCAAACTGACGCCATCGACAACCACATCATACACCCGCCAATCGGCACCATGATTAAGGAGACGGTAGTCGAGCGGGATTTCCGTTTTCCCGGAGAGAATCTTGGTTCGCACTTCGGCATAGTCTTTTTCAGTCCGTTCATTCACATACTGCACGCCTTCGCCTGAGTAGGACTCCACTTTTTCTGCGTACGAATTGGTCAAGAGCGTCTGAAACAAGGACACGAACTCTTGCTTCTCCTTGTCCGACAACTGATTCCAGGGAGCACCAAGGGCGCGACGCGACATCTCCTGATAATCAAACCGCTCGGCCACCACTTTCTCCAGCAATGACCGCCGCTCTTCGGCCTTGGCCGCCTGCTTCAATTCTTTATCGCGAATGATGCGCAGCACCTCGTCGATCGTGCTTTTCATCGAATCCGTCGGAGGACCGGCAAGGGCCTGAGAGTGAGTGAACCCGAGCGACAGACACAGTCCCATCAGCCCGATCAGGACCATCCGGCCAATCCGCCGCATCATTGCGCCATCGAGAACCGTCGTACCATGCGTCGTCATCAAAAAACTCCTCTATGCAAACGGCCCCGCGGAAGGCCTTACGGAAGAGCGCCCAAATCAGTTCACCTTACCATGCACATACTGACTAACCAACTCCTCAAGATCCAGACCGGACTCGGTATCCCGAATAGTATCACCGGGCTTCAACGGATCTCCGCCGCCGCCGGGCGACAGCGCCAGAAATTTTTCCCCGATAATCCCTCTCGTTTTGATCGACGCAATAGTATCCGTATAGAGCTTGACCCCGTTGTCGACGGCGAGCGTGACGATTGCGCGATCTTCCTTGAGCGCGATACTCCTCACACGCCCCACCTCCACACCCGCAATTTCAATGGTTGCTCCCGATTTCAGGCCGGTCGCGGTATTGAACAACGCGGTGACTTCATACAGATCGCCGCCGATCACCTCCAGCTTCCCCAGCTTAATAGAGAGGTAGCCCAGACACAGGATCCCGACCAGGACAAACGCGCCGACCACCAGTTCGAGCTTGGTATTTTCCATCGCCATACTCCCGTTACGAGCTTGCAGCGGCGCCGGACAGCACGACCGGCCCCCCGACTGAAATAAATTCCTGGATCTCCGGATCTGTCGTTCGTATGAATTCGGCAGGCGGGGCCATCACCGCAATCCGTCCCTGTTTCAACATGGCAACGTAGTCGGAGAAGAAGAAAATCTCCGGAATTTCATGACTGACCATGACCGCCGTAAACCCAAACTGCCGCTGCGTCTTGGTAATCAACTCATGAATGGATTTCGCCATCAATGGATCCAACCCCGTGGTCGGTTCATCGAACAACACAATCTCAGGCCGCATCACCAACGCACGCGCCAATCCGGCGCGCTTTCTCATCCCGCCGCTGAGCTCAGCCGGAAATTTGTGCCCCATGCCGGCTAATCCGACCTGTTCAAGTATCTCGTCCACTCGCGTCGCCACCTCGGGACCCTTCATCCGCAGCTTTTCCTTTAAGGGAAAGGCCACGTTCTCAAAGACGGACATCGAGTCGAACAGCGCCGCCCCCTGGAACAACATCGCAAATTGCTTCCGCACTTCATTCAACGGCCGGCCGCGCAGATGGGAGATATCGATATCCCCGACCCAAACCTGTCCCTCGTCCGGCTGGAGCAGTCCGATCATGTGCTTCAACAGCACACTCTTCCCTTCTCCGCTGCGCCCGATAATCGTCGTCAACTTTCCGGAAGGGATCGTGAGGTCAACCCCTCGCAACACGGCCTGCGTCCCTAACGTTTTTTTGACACCGACAAGCTTGAGCATGCTTACAACAAGATCGACGTCAGGAAATAATCCCACACCAGGATCAACACCGAAGACAACACCACCGCCTCAGTCGTCGCCGAACCCAATCCCTCGGCACTCATCCGGGTATAGAAGCCCTTGTAGCAGCAGACCCAGCTGATGATCAATCCGAAGCTGATCGACTTGAGGATACCGCCGTAAATATCTTTCCATTCGACAGCGGACTCAATCGATGTCCAGTAGGATCCGGCATTGACGCCGAGCAAATCCACACCGACCAAATAGCCGCCGTAAATCCCGACGACGTCGAACAGCGCCACCAGCAACGGCACGCCGATCAAGCCCCCGATTATTTTTGGCGCAATCAGATATTGAAGCGGATTGATCGCCATAGTATCGAGCGCGTCGATCTGTTCCGTGATGCGCATAATGCCGATTTCAGCGGTCATGGCGGAACCGGCCCGAGCCGTTACCATCAGCGCCGCTAACACAGGTCCGAGCTCACGAATCATACTCAACGCCACGGCGGACCCGAGCAATCCCTCAGAACCGAACTTCCGCAACGTGTAATAGCCCTGAAGGGCGAGCACCATGCCGGTGAATCCGGCCGTCAACACGACAACGAATGTGGATTTATAGCCGATGAAGTGCAGCTGTTTGACGAACTGGAAGAACCGAAACGGCGGTCGCAGCAACCACCCGAACGATGACACGAGAAAAATGAGCATCCGCCCCATTTCCCGGACATTTCGCAAGACCGGCCGCCCTATTGCTGCAAGCACTGTCATGATCTCATCGTCCTGTGTACATCGAGCCTGGCTCTGAACCGAGCATCGGCCACGATCCGCGCTCGGACAGATCGCAAGATCGGCCGCCCTATTGCTGCGAGCACTGTCATGATCTCATCGTCCTGTGGGAATCCGGCCCGACTCCGAATCGAGCATTGATCACGGTCCGCAGGCTGTTCGTGAGCGTCGCCGCCGCAACGGCGCTTTGCCGCCGCAGCCGGTTAAGCCCTAACAAGCTCGACGGATGCACAAGTAGGGACCCTAGGCCTTTCACCCACCCAGTGGGCCTGAGAAACAGATTGAAGTCAAGAGGCAGTTCTTCCAGAACTAAGTCCGACACTGACCGCACGATAAGGAACGGCACCTGAGCCGCCTTCGCCTCACTCGCCAGCGCCGCGCTCTCCATATCCAACCCCGTCGCGTGCGTGCGTTCCGCCAGCGCCACTTTCTCCGCGGCGCGGTAGATGATGCGGTCCGCGGAGATAAACGCGCCGGCGGTGGCGCGGACCTCGTTTCCGCTGAACAATGCGCACCACCGCTGCCGCTCGTCTCCCGCCATCTCAAGATAGTCGAGCGACCCTCCGTCACGAATCGGCGCCACGGTAGTTCCAATCAAAATATCGCCGATGGCGGACGGCACCAGCGCGCAGGCGAATCCACTTGAAATAACCAAGGCAAAGGCCTGTTGAGACAGAACGTCCCGCGCAGCGGCATGCGCCCGCTGCGGGCCCACCCCGGTCTGAATCACCCAGCATTCATTCCCGCCTACCGACGCGCAATACCGCGGTCGCCCCTGTAGCTTGTCCGTATGGCCTCCGGGAACGGCGGCCCGCACCGCGGCAAACTCCCAGACGGTCGCGACAAAAATCACCAAGCTGATGGGGACCGGAGAAGCGACAGGAGGAGCAGACGGCACCGTCGTCGGAACGTGCGCGTCCGTCAATGATCGAACCGATAGCAACCGGAAGACTCAACCTGTTCCTGAAGCTCTTCTGACCGCATGCGGCCCCGCGACCGGAGATTGCGATACATCGCGAGCGCCCACAGAGGAAAATACTGGCAGTACCAGTGGTAGCGAAGATAGAACACCCGCGGAAAGCCCGTGCCGGTGTGCATGACTTCTTCCCAAGAGCCGTCCTTGAGCTGATGCCTCAAGAGAAACTGCACGCCACGGGCGATGCTCAACGATTCCGTCACACCGGCGGACATCAGCGCCATCAAGGCCCACGCCGTTTGCGACGGCGTGCTCTGGCCTTTGCCGCTATGCGCTTCTTCCGCATAGGAGTGGCACGCCTCACCCCATCCACCATCGGGATTTTGCTTGGACTCCAGCCAGGACACAGCCCGGCGAATGTAGGGAGACGAGACGTCTTCCCCGATCGCGCGAAGGCCCGCCAGCACTGACCAGGTGCCGTAAATGTAATTCACGCCCCAGCGGCCATACCAACTGCCGTCCGCCTCTTGTTCCTTCTTGATAAACGCCAGCGCCGACTGCGCCGCCGGATGGGAGCGGTCATAGCCTAACGCGCCCAGCATTTCCAAACAGCGCCCGGTAAGATCCGCCGTGCTCGGATCGAGCAATGCCTTATGGTCCGCGAACGGAATGTAGTTAAAGACGACTCGATTGTTATCTTTGTCGTAGGCCCCCCAGCCGCCGTCGGAACTCTGCATGGCCAGCACCCATTGCATCCCGCGGCGAATGGATTCCCGCAGGTCGGCCGGCTCCGGCATCTTCAGCTTCGCGAGCGCCATCAACACGACGGCCGAGTCGTCTACATCGGGATACAGCTCATTTTCAAATTGGAAATACCACCCGCCCGGCTCAGCCTGCGGAGAAGAGATCGTCCAATCGCCGACCGCTTTTGTCTGACGAGACATGAGGTAGGCGCCCGCCTTCACCAGCGCCGGATGGTCCTGCGGCATGCCCGCTTCGCTCAATGCATTCATGAGCAGCGCCGTATCCCAAATCGGGGAATGGCAGGGCTGCAGGTGCAAAGTCGCCACCCTCTGGCCGTCCAGCGTCGCGGTGTCGTACACTTCCAACTCTTCAATCTCTCGAAGCGCCTTCTGCACCAGCGGGTCATCCATCTCGTACCCTAGGCACCGGAGCGCGAGTACGGAGTTGGCCATGGCCGGATAAATCGCACCCAAGCCGCCGCTCCCTTTGAGGTGATCCAGCATCCACGTCGCGGCCTTGTGCATGGCCTTCTCACGCAGCCACAGCAGCGGCATCCGATCATAGAGCTTCAACACCGCATCCAGCATGACGAAGAAATTGTGCGGCGTGAACCAGGCTTGATCTTTGTTGAACGGCGGATATTTCCAATACGGCACCTGGCCGCGCGGAACGAGATACAATTCTTCGATCCCCTGTTCGCGCGGAATGCGGCACACCGGTTGATGCGCAAAGACAATCAGCAACGGGATGAGCACGGCGCGAGACCAATAGGAGATCGCGTAGATGCTGAAATAGAACCGCTTCGGCAGCAGCATGATCTCGACCGGCATGTGGGGCACGCCTTCCCAGTCATACTGGTCAAACAGCGCCAGCGCGATTTTCGTGAAGACATTCGCCTGAACAACTCCGCCCATAACCATGATGCGCTCATGCGCACGCAGCAAGCAGGGATCGGTTGCCGGAACCCCGCTGAGCTTCAACGCGAAGTAGGCCTTCACGGAGGCACTGATTTCCGCGGGCCCGCCGTAATGAATCGGCCATCCGCCATCGGGCAACTGCATGGTCCGTAAATATTTGACGGCGCGTTCTTCCTTGACCGGATCGACACAATCGAGAAACCGCCGCAACATCAGATATTCCGACGTCAATGTCGTATCGGCTTCAAGTTCGGCCACCCAGAACCCCTCGGCGGGATCCTGCTTGGATAAAAACCAGCTTTGACTGCGCCGAATCGCATCGTCGATCGCATCAGGCTGACTCACGGTATGGGCCGACGGCCGGCGGGACAAATCGGGCGCCGCCAATGGCGTAATTTTATCCGAGACAAGCCGGAGCGGAGGCGCTTGCGCGTATCCGATCGCCGGATTGTATTTTCCGGGAATCGTCGCGAGCAGACTGCTGGAGATTCGGTCAAACAGTGTGCGAAAGAGTTTCATGAAATCCTAATGACCATAGGGCAGATGGTGGGGGGAAGACGTGCGGTCTACCACTCGGCTCTGGAGACGCCGGCCCACTGCCGAGCGCAAGCCGCCCATCGGTGGGGGATATAACAGACACCCCTACGTGAGTCAAGCAACGCGAGTGAGAAGTCTTCTGCGATATCCGAGCCTTGCAGCTTGCCTCAGGCCGGCTGGAGATCACCCAACCGCACCGACACCAACTTGGACACGCCCGGCTGTTCCATCGTCACGCCGAACAGCGAATCGGCAATCGCCATGGTGCGTTTATTGTGCGTGATGACGAGGAACTGCGCGTTCTTCGACATCTCCCGCAGCACACTGGTGAACCGCCCGATATTTTCTTCATCGAGCGGGGCGTCGATTTCGTCGAGCAGACAAAACGGCGTCGGCCGGATCAGGAAACTGGCGAAGAGCAGCGCCATGGCCGTCAAAGTTTTCTCACCGCCGGACAGCATGGTGATGCTCTTCAAGCGCTTTCCCGGAGGCTGGGCGACGATATCCACGCCCGGCTCTTGATTCCCCCCGCCTTCTCCGTTTTCTCCGACCGGCTCATCGACCAGCAACAGCTCCGCGCGCCCGCCGGGAAAAAACTGGCCGAACACTTCGGTGAACTTCTGCTGAAGCTCGGCGAACGTGGTGACGAACATGTCCTTCGTCGTCTTGTTGATCCGCTGAATGATTTCCTTGAGGGAATTGATCGACGCGGCAAGATCCTGCTCTTGAGTCGTCAGGAAAGTGTACCGCTGATCCAGCTCCTGATGCTCGCTGATCGCCGCGAGATTGATCGGCCCCATGCGGTCGAGCCGTTCACGCAACTTGTGCAGTTGCTCCTTCAGTTCCGCGTGCGCTGTCTGCGCCAGCGGATTGACAATAACCTCGACGGCCTCTTCGACACCGGCATCGGCGGCACGCTCAAGACCCGGCGCCGGACCATCCGCGAGCACAACCGGATCCAACTGATAGGTTCCCGATAAGGTGCTCTCGACCGCGCTCAATTGCGTGCGCAGCTCAGCCCGCCGGACTTCGACCGCCATACGCGCGTCCCGCACCGCCGACATGTCGCGACGCACTGTATCCAGGCCGGCCTCTAACGACTGTCCAACCGCCATCTCCTGAGCCTGCTGTTCCTGCGCGGCGATCAACCGCGCTTTGACCGTCGCCGCAGCCCCGCCAAATTCTTGGCACAGCGCTTCTTGACGGCTGCGTTCTTCCTGGCTCTGTTGAATGTCGCGGTCTAAGCCTTCCAGGTGACTCTGCAGCGCCTGCCGGCGCTGTTCGCTTTCGACTTGCTGTTGCCTGATGCGGAGACGATTCGCCTGCTCATGCCCTTGCTTGGCGCGCAAACTTTCGGACAGCAAACGCGCTTCCGTTACCCGTTCTTGAAAGACCCGGCCTTCTTGATCGATGGCCGTCAGCCGCTCCCGCACGCGCCCCAAACTGGCCTCCTGTCCGGCCTTCTCACTGATCCACTGCGCCAGCTGCGCTTGCGTCGAACGCGCCTCCTGCTCAAACCGCTGCCGATCCACGATGCCTTTTTGTATCTCGGCGGCAATACCCGCAAGACGCACGTCGAGATCCGCCACAAATTGTCGGAGATTTTCTTCGTCTTTCCGCAAGGACAAATCCTGCATTTCCGTATCGCGCAACGACTCGGCCAACTGCCGGATCTGCAAGCTCAAACTCTGACCGAGACCCTGCAACTCAAGGCGTCGCTGTTTATCGGACTCGACCGCGGTGGTGAGTTCGCTCCGCTTGGCCTCCAGGCTGACCACCTCGCGCCGGCGTTCCAGCAATCCTTGCCCCGCATGGGCATGGCCGCCGCTGATGACGCCGGACGCATCCATCACTTCACCCGCCAAGGTGACCAAGATCGGGCCCTCGGCCCCGGCCCAGAGCTGCCGCTCCCACAACCGCACCGCATGATCCAACGACTCCACAATCACCACGCGATCGAACAGACAGTCTTTCGCCGCCGTGCGGGCCTCGTCCGCTTGGATCAACTCGACCGCCCGGCCCACCACACCGGCCTGATCGGCCAGCACCTGCCACCAGGCATGTGCACCCGATCCGGCGCGTTCCCAACGCGGCTGCTGCGGAATAAACGTCCCGCGCCCCAGTTCTTTTTCACGAAGAAAACTAATCGCGCGCTGCGCCACGGCCGGCTCATCGACAAACCACCCATGCACACGTTCCCCCAATACCGCTTCGACCGCCCGGTCCATGCCGGGAGGGATCACCAGCCATTCGGCAATTGCATCGCGAACGCCTTCGCAGGATTTGAGCGCCGTGCCTTCATCCTGCCCTTCCCGCCCATATCCCATTTCTTCGCGCACCACGCCTTGCAGCGCCTGCAACCGTGAATCGACGGCCGCCAATTCTTCCGATCGCTGAAGGATGACGCGATCGAGCTCCTGCTGCTCAGCCGTCACATTAGCGGCCTCAGTTTGGACAGTCTCTTGTTGCGCGCGAATCGTGGCGACCATGCGTCCCGCCTCGCCGTACTCCTGCCGCAGCGCTTCGTGGCGCGTCAACGCCGTCGAGCGATGCCCTTCCAGCTCCTCTTGTTCCGCAACCAGCCTGGTCCCCCGCTCGGACACTTCGCCCATTCTGGCAATCAACTGCGAGACAGACTGCTCGGTGTTCGCCACCAGAACCGCCAACTGCATAATGTCGAGACGCCCGCGCTCCTCCTCCGCAACCGCAGAGGCTCGCTGATGCAGGAGGCGCTCCATATCTTCATCGAGCGATGCGAAGGTCTGCTCGCGAGACAGCAACTCCTCTTCCAGCGAAACCAGCGACGCTTCGATGGTTTCCAGCGAGTGCGCCAATTCTTCCTGGGCAGTCGCCATCCCTTCCAACTCATGGGATTCCTGCTGTTGCTGCTGCTCGAATAACTGGCTGCGGTTCCGTTCGACCTCAGACGCCGTCAGCGCCTGTGCCTGCTGATGTTCGATCCGCCCTAATTCCTCACGGATCTGCCCGGTCGACTCGCCGATTTCAATCGCCCGCAAGCGGGACTGCTCCAGATCAGTCGCGAACCGCGCCTGCCCGGCGGCTTTTTCGGATTCTTGCTGATCGAGATTCAGCACCTCCGCTTCAACGTCCTTCAAACCCGCCCGTAGCGCCACGAATTCTCTGGTCAACAGCTCGATCTCGACGGCCCGCGCTTCCTGCTGCAACGTCTGATAGGTCCGCGCCTGCCGCGCCTGCCGCTCCAGTGAGTTCAGCTGTTTTTTCACTTCCGCAATGATGTCACGCACACGCAAAATATTTTGCTGGGTGGCGTCGAGCTTGCGGAGGGCTTCGGCTTTTTGTTTTTTATACCGGATAATCCCGGCCGTCTCTTCGATCAACTCACGCCGGTCTTGAGGAGAGGCGTTGAGGATCTGATCGATCTGCCCCTGCGCGATGACCGTATGGCCCTTACTACCGGCCCGCGTATCCATGAGCAACGTCCGGATATCTTTGAGCCGACACGCCGTCTTGTTGATGAGATATTCGCTATCGCCGTTCCGGTAGAGCCGCCGCGTGATCATGAGTTCCTGGAACTCGGTCAATTCGCTCGGCAACCCCGACCCACCCTCTTGCGGCAAGGCCGTGTGATCGAGCCCACCGATGATGAGCGAGACCTCCGCCATACCGAGCGGCTTGCGCAATTCCGTCCCGTTAAAAATGACGTCTTCCATTTTCTCACTGCGCAAGGTCTTCGTGCTTTGCTCGCCCAACACCCAGAGAATGGCGTCCACCACGTTACTCTTGCCGCTGCCGTTGGGACCGACAATAGCCGTCACTCCTTGCGGGAACTCAATCCGCGATTCGGCAAATGACTTGAACCCCAGCATATCGAGCGATTTCAAATACATCGATTCACCTTTAGTTGAGGAGCCGGATTGGCGAGCGGAGAAATAGCTTGGCCCTTGTAACATAGGGCCAAAAGGAAATCAAAATAAAATACCCCAGGTAGTAGGGGGCCGTTACGCCCCCTACTAGATGTATGGATTTCTCAGGATGAAATGATTATCGTGCAGCGCTCGCAGCGGGCTTACTGGCCGATTCGATCTGAACGAGTTCTTTGGGCAGGAGAAACTCAACATCCTCTTCAATCACGGTCAACTCTTCCACCTCTGAAGGACCGGAGCTCTTGAGGAACGCGACGACTTCCGTCACCAGGACCTCCGGAGCCGATGCACCGGCAGCGATCCCGACCGCCTTGGCTGATTTCAACCAATCAGGGTGAATGTCACTGGCGGAGTCGATCAAATAGGATGGAATCCCGCACTGCTCCCCCAACTCACGCAAGCGGTTGGAGTTCGAACTATTCGGCGATCCAATGACCAGAATCACATCCACCAGGCGAGACAATTCCTTCACCGCATTCTGCCGGTTTTGCGTCGCATAGCAAATGTCTTCCTGGTGCGGGCCCTTGATATTCGGGAACCGCTTATTGAGCGCACCCACGATATCCCGACATTCATCCACACTGAGCGTTGTTTGCGTCACATAGGACAAATTTCGTGTGTTATCAACGTGGAGCTTCTCGACATCTTCGACGGAAGACACCAGGTGGAACTTATCGGGAATCTGCCCCAGCGTCCCGATCACCTCAGGATGCCCCGCATGGCCGATGAGAATCAGCTCATACCCCTGGGTGTATTCCCGGTTCACTTCATTGTGGACCTTGATGACCAGCGGACAGGTGGCATCGATGACGTGCAGCCGGCGCTGATTCGCCTCGGCCCAAACTGACTTCGCCACGCCGTGCGCGCTGAAAATCACCACCGACCCTTCGGGGACTTCGCTGAGCTCTTCCACGAACACCGCGCCCTTTTGCCGTAGCGAATTGACAACATGGCGGCTATGGACGATTTCATGGCGGACATAAATAGGAGCGCCGTACTTCTTGAGCGACAGATCCACGATATCGATCGCTCGATCGACCCCGGCGCAAAATCCCCGCGGATTGGCAAGGTATATCTTCATGGCGATTCATACTCCTTCACTGATAGTTGACGAGACCAGACCGACCCCGGCCGGCTCACCGCACGCGTTTCACCTTACGTCAGATCGTCCAATGTCGTCAACAGAAGAGCCCCATCGGAAGAGCCCCTTCCAATAACGTTGTCACCGTCACGGTCACTGCTGTCGCGCCGGTGCGGGTGGCGAAGGAAATCTGGAAGGTGGCGGTGATGGAGAGGTTGGCGTCGTGAGGACGTTACGAACCAGGCCTTTCATCACCGAGTTGGACTCATTCGTGCTTTACTTGGGCCGCACCATCCTCGTCTGTCTTTTTGAATGCAACGCTAAGAACCAACCCCACCTCTCTCATGCTCTCGTATAGAGCTGGCCGGCTTCCCGGACTTAGCCTTGATTTTCTGCGCTTCCAAGCGAAGACGATCATACTCTTGCTCTAAATACTTATCTTTTGCCTTCCGAGCATGAGCCTTCAATTTTCCCAACCAATTGATCCCTTCTCGATATCGCCTCAAATTTTCAATATAAAGACTTGAGAGTGAGTGCGCGATCTCTGCCTGATTAAGGAGGTCATTCCGTTGCATACTAAGGCGATAGGCACGACACAATAGGGTTTCTTTTCGTTTATTCCCAACAATGTAACAAGCACGTGTCGCGAGGATGCTTGGAAGTTCACCGTACTTTACCTCTAGCCGATTCAGATACCGCAAAAGCTTCTGACTATACGCTTTATTCGCTTTCTTCTTGGATGTTACGCTTGCCGTGACAAGCAGAAGGGCTAAGGTATGGACCTTGCCCCAATCACGATCGCTGATTCCGTCTGGCGTTGCCATCCAATCACTGCTCCGAGCGGATAAAATGGGGCGGGAATCTTTCTTCAGTAGAAATGGAATCCGGGCTCTCTCTATTCCCCCCTGCGTAGCTTCATCTCCTAGTCCTATCCTTCAAGGGACAGAAGGAATTCAACTCGGATGTGTAGTTCCTTGTTCGCCAACCTCGACGGGTCTGAAGCGAAACTAGTTCTGCAAGTACCAGTCGCGACCGCTTACTTGGCCCAACAATCTTAAAAAGTGTGAGCAGTGTGACTCTTTCGTCTACCACTCTCCAACGGCGAGCAACGTATCTGTACCAAACTATTTCCTCCCACCTAGCCACATGGGCCCCAAGGGGAAAGCTAAAAGTCACCCCATTGGCAGTAACGAATGTTTCATGGGCAAACCTGTATAGGAGAAGTAAGCCGAGAATAATTCCTATTGTGGGCATCAAGCAGCCAAGAATAATGAAATCCGCAGCAATTGATTGTTGCTGGACGAACAATGCCCAGATAAATAAACTTAGGATAACTGTCCCTAACAGAAAGAACATCCATCCCAGAAACTGGACGAGGCCTTTCCTGATCGCCTTTTCCATTTACATCCTCAGGATAGAGAGCTCTAGCATCGAAATGGATCTGTGGAATTCGTGGTCAGTTCTTGAGTTTACCCCTTCTCCCTATTGAGTGGCGGGCAGACGCGGTCAAGAGCTGGCCCCCATCTTTCTTCTCACCTCTCCCCTTAATTGCTCTTAGTACCAAGTGCACCCCTTTCCTGGTGCTCGTGCATCAAATTCTTCTGGGTCCTCCCATACCTCATCAATCGAAAGCTTCCAAGGATCATTTGGCTCATTACAGATCAAACTATCGATCTCGTCTCGTACCAGCCTCACAGCTTCCTTTCGAGCCTCCGTCTCATCAGAGGCCTCAACAAATCTTGTAGTGAAGAATCCTCTGCGCTCAAGTTTTTGAGCTCGCACTTTACCGAGGGGACGCTTTTGAAGCTTGATCAGACATCCTTCCCCTTCGAGCATAACAGCATACTTTGGCATTTCAGTCCTCCGCGAAATGGAATCCAAGGTCAGTTCTTGAGTTTGCCCCCTCTTCCTATTGCGTGGCGGGCGGACGGGCGAGGTCAAGAACTAGCCCCTGCCTTCAGCCAATCAGCACTTTTGAGAACGCCAGCTGCTTCATCGACAGTCTTTCGTCACCGAGTTGGGCTCATTCGTGGCTCACTTGGATCGCACCATCTTCGTTTGTCTTGCTGAATGTACAGTCAAGAACCGCCCCCATCTCTTTCTCACCATCTCTCCTAGAGAGTACGTAGCTTGAGTTGCTCTAGAGCAAAAGCCTTGATAGCCTGATCTTCAGAGTTAGCCGCCAGGACAAGAATTGAAGGATTTTTGTCAGCAATCCGCGCCGCTGCGGCAACGGCAAAAATCCGGCCCACGGCTGATCCTCCATTAAGAGTTTTTGCTATTTCATCCGCTGCGCTTTGAGATTCTTCAATACGGAGCAGCCAAGCTGTTCGTTCGCCCAACTCCTTGTCGTTCTGAGCGAGAAGGCTTTCAATTAATTGTTCTTGGGTCATCCTTGATATACTTCCAAGAGCTTTCCATCTCACTGCTTCATCATCATCTCTCAGTAGACCTACTACTGAAGAAAGTGCTTGAGCATGTCCAGCTCCTGCACATACCAGCACAGCGTCTATGCTGAAAAATCTAACGTACCGTAACGGATGTCGAAGCAAGGGCGAGAGGGAATCCAGGATAGGCAAAGCATCCAACCCAAGTTCAGAGGCGAGCCATGCTCCAGCTTTTAGGGCATGATCGCTCTTACTGCTCAGCACTCGTCTAAGATTGGCTACGGGGTAGCCAGCATGGAACGCGGCTAACAGATCATAAGGGGGGGCATCTCCCTTACCTGACAAAACTTTGTCAATCAATTCATCACCTAAATGATTCATCATGACCCTCCGAGTGCTTTATTTATCTGCCTCAAGAAGCGTTCCTCTTCACGAATGCGATTGCGATGCGGACCATCTTCACCTAAATGAGTCTGCTCGAGCTTCCTAGTTTCAATACTTTTCTTTAGGTCATTTTGAAGATCTTTAAGATCGTCACGCGTTGCTTTCGGCGGCACATGGTTTGGGGTTTGCCCATGCACCTTCCCGGATGTATCCAGTTTTGGCAGTTTCGCATTACGGGCTTTATTCGCGAGATTTCTAGCTGCGTTGAAAGCATTCTTCCCCGCATTGAAACCACCCGTCAAGCAACCCTTGGCCGCTTGTATTCAATCAATATTGATTCCGCCCCCGTCCACTTTTCGTTGAGCTAGGCCGATGAGCAGATCTTGGCCCACACTCTGCGCCGCGCCACGGAGGCAGGCGATCCCGGCAGCGGCAATGATGGACGCAATTTCTCCGGTCGGATCCGTAAGGTTCGTCGGATTGTTGAAGACCTACCCATACAAGTTCATGTCACCCGTACCAAACTCCAGCGGATCTTCACTCAAGAACCGGCTACGTGTGGGGCTGTAGTACCGCGCTCGATAGTAGTAGAGGTCGGTGTCGTCGTTTTCCCGTCCGGTGAATTGGAACAGATTCCCACTTGTCGCGCCAAACGGTCCATACGTGTAGCGCGTCGTGACCGAGCCGAGATTGTCGGTGCGGCGAGACCTCTTGAGTGACGCGATCGAGCAAACCCAGCTCTCCCGACCGCTTCACAAGCAGTCGCGAATCCGGCGGGATGCCTGACTCTCTTCAGCTTGACAGCGCCTCCCCTGCCCCGTAGGCTGAGGCCGCGATTATGAGCAGCTCATCCGCCAAGAAAATCCTCATCGTCGAAGATGAGAAAGACATTCTTCAGCTCGTCAAACTCTATCTGGAGAAAGAAGGCTACCGGACCGTCACGGCCTCGACGGGGTCGGAAGGGCTGGCTCAGGTGCGCAGTGAAAAGCCCGACCTGCTCGTGCTCGACCTGATGCTCCCTGAAATCGACGGGCTCGAGGTCTGCAAACGCCTTCGCTCGGCCCCCGACACCGCCATGCTCCCGATCATTATGCTCACGGCCAAGGCTGAAGAGTCGGACACCATCATCGGCTTGGAGTTAGGCGCCGACGACTATGTGACCAAGCCGTTCAGCCCGAAAACACTGGTCGCGCGAATCAAAGCGCTGTTCCGCCGGCTTGAACGCAAACCGGAAGACGGCCCGACCCGTTTTCTCTACGGCACCCTCGCCCTGGATCTTACCCGCCACGAAGTCACGGTGAAGGGGAAAGAAGTTCCGCTTACGGCGAAAGAATTCGGTCTCTTAGAACATCTGCTCCGCCATCCCGGACGCGTGCTGACGCGCGACGTGCTGCTCAATGCCGTCTGGGGGTACGAGTATTACGGAACGACCCGGACCGTCGACGTCCACATCCGGCGGCTCAAACAAAAGCTTCCGCTGCTGGATGACGCCATTCTTTCCGTGAAGTCGCTCGGTTATAAGCTCAAAGAAGCGGATGGATCGGGATGAGGCTCTCGATCCGCTGGAAGGTGACTCTCGGCAGTCTCCTCGCCGTCACCTGCGGGCTCGCCGTCGCCGGGCTGCTGGCGATGCAATCGCTCGAGCAACAAGAAATCGCGCAACTGAACGACGTGCTGGAGGCCAGGACCAACCTGGTGGAATACAGCCTCCGGCCGGCGTTCGCCGCGCCGCCCTCCCCGGAACAACACACCGCTCTCAGAGACATCGTCCGCCAGTTGGGCACCAGAGCGCTGGCTCGGGTGACCATCGTCACGACCGACGGCACCGTCATCGCAGACAGCGCCGTGGACGATGCCGGGCTTTCCGCCGTGGAGAATCATCTCACACGACCGGAAATCCAGCAGGCGCTGGCAACGGGGGAAGGCCGGGACATTCGTGCCAGCCACACCACCGGCAGCCGCACCATGTATCGTGCGATCCGAACGGAGCTGCGCTACGCTGACGCTCCGCTGGTTCTCCGCCTCGGCCTTCCGATGACGCTGCTGGAGCGGGAGACTGCCCAACTTCAGCGCCACCTGGCCATTGCCCTCGGAGTCGCCTTTCTGATGGCCCTCCTGCTCAGCCTCTGGATGGCCCGCAGCATTACGAAGCCGCTCTCCGACATCGCCGGCGTGGCGCGTCGGCTTTCGGCCGGCGATGCGACGATTCGCATCCAGACCCACTCCCAAGACGAAGTCGGGCTATTGGGCGAAACGTTGAATCACATGACCGATCAGCTCCGCACCAAGATCGACGAACTCTCGGAAGACCGCGCTCAGCTGCTCGCCATGTTGACCTCTATGGTCGAAGGCGTCATGGTCTTGGACTGCCGCGGGCGCATTCTCCAGATCAATCCGGCGCTCGAACGAATGTTCGACGTCCGCCGTGCCGATATTCGCGGGCACATCAGTACGGAGGTGCTGGCCCATCCGGAATTAAACAGCCTCATCACGACGATCCTTGCCAATCGGGCCGGTCAGGAAGCTGAAATTACCCTCACGCCGGGCGGGCGCTGCCTCCATATCGAAGCCTCGGTGGCGGGCTGCGAACGCGAAAGCGAAGCCTGCGCCGTGCTGGTCTTTCACGACATTACCGAACTGCGCCGTCTAGAGAAAATCCGCAAAGATTTCGTCGCCAATGTCTCGCATGAACTGCGCACGCCACTGACGTCGATTAAAGGCTATGTCGAGGCGCTCTTGGATGGAGGGAAAGACGATCCGGACACGGCCGTCAGTTTTCTCACGATCATTCTGAAACAGAGCGACCGGCTCAACCTGATCCTGGAGGATCTGCTGGAGCTATCCAAAATCGAGTCGGGGCGAGTCTCATTCAAAGAAGATCCGCTGGATCTCCGCAGCTTGATCGAACGGACGCTTTCGATGATCAAACCCCTGGCCGATAAAAAGGGGCACCAGCTCGTCTCCCGCATCGACGACCGGCTCCCACCGATTGCCGGGGATGAAGGCCGGCTCGCGCAAGTCCTGACCAACCTCCTCGACAACGCCGTGAAGTACACGCCGGAGAAAGGCACGATTACCGTCACGGCCAGACACGTGCCCGACCAGACGATTGAACTCACCGTGAGCGATACAGGCCTTGGGATACCCGAGCAGGATCGCCCGCGGGTCTTCGAACGCTTCTATCGGGTCGACAAAGCCCGCTCACGCGAAATGGGAGGAACCGGGCTCGGTCTCGCCATCGTGAAACATATTGTGGAAGGGCATGGAGGACAGGTCTGGGTCGACACTCATACACTGCAGGGAAGCCGCTTCGTGGTCCGTCTGCCGCTCACTCGCCAGACGCGACTCTCCGCTCACACGAAAGACGACAAAATCGCATAGACAAGCGCGCCAAGAATTCCGGCCCCCGGCATGGTAAAGATCCAGGCGGAGAGGATCTTGGTCGTGACGCCCCAGCGCACCGCCGAGAGGCGCTTGGTCGCGCCAACCCCGAGAATCGACGACGTAATCGTATGGGTCGTGCTCACCGGCAGACCGAAGTGCGCCGCAAACAACAGCACGCTCGCCGCGCCGGTTTCTGCGGCGAAACCATGCACGGGCTCCAGCTTCACAATGTGCATCCCGAGCGTGCGCATGATCCGCCGGCCTCCGATCATCGTGCCCGCGCCCATCGCCAGCGCGCAGGACACCACGACCCATGTCGGCACATCGGACGACGTCTGCTGGCCGGATGCCACCAGCGCCAGCGTGATAATCCCCATCGCCTTTTGCGCGTCGTTGGCGCCATGGCTGAACGCCATAAAACTCGCCGACAGCAACTGCAACCGGCTGAAGACTTTCTGCGCCACGCCCCGCGGCACCTTGAAGAACGACCAGCTGACCGCCACCATAATCAACAGTCCCATCAAGAACCCGAACAGCGGAGAGAAAATCATCGCCTCGAGCACCGCCCGCAGCCCTTTGAACTGCACCACGGACCAGCCTCCGTGCGCCGCGGCCGATCCGACCAGCGCGCCGATCAACGCATGCGACGAACTCGTCGGCAAGCCCAGGATCAGGGTGACGAGATTCCACAGAATCGCGCCGGCCAGCGCCGCCGCCACCACCACGCTGGTGATGGCCTCGGGAAAGACGATTCCACCGCCGATCATCTTCGCCACGGCCGTGGAGAAAAACGCGCCGGCCACATTCAGCACGCCAGCCCACATCACGGCCGCCAAGGGGCTCATCACCCGGGTCGACACCACCGTCGCCACCGCGTTCGCGCAATCGTGCCACCCGTTCGAAAAATCGAACAGCAGCGCCAGCACAACGGTCACTAAGAGCATTCCGGTTAAATCAGGCATGATCCTTCAGGGAACGATTGGAAACGCGCGCGTCAGTTATGTTTCAAGACGATCCGCTCAAGAATATTGGCCACGTCCTCGCACCGATCGGTCCCCGCCTCGAACGTCTCGTAAATTTCTTTCCACTTAATGACGGCGATCGGATCGGTCTCTTTTTCAAACAGGCCGGAAATCGCGTCGCGCGACACGCGATCGGCTTCATTCTCCAGGCTGTTCACTTTCACACTGCATTCGTTGATCTGCGCATGCGACATCCCCACACGATCGACCGCTTGGCCGACCGCCACCGACGCCTGATAGAGAATGTCGGCCAGGCGAATCGCCGCCTCAGTCGGCTTGGTAATTTTATAGATGACGAACCGGTCGGCCACGGCTTCCACGGCATCGAGAATATCGTCCAGGGCGCTCGCCAGGTCGTGAATGTCTTCACGATCGATGGGCGTAATGAAGGTCTGATTGAGCTTGGTTGCGATGTCGTGCGTGATGCCATCGCCGATATGCTCGACATCTTTAATGTGCTTGGCCTGCGCCGCAAGATCGCCGAATTGGTCCATCATGTTCTTCAGCAGGCGGCTGCCCTCGATCATATTGTGAGCAGCCTTTTTGAACATGTCGAAAAAGGCGTCTTCTTTTGGCATGAGACTAAACATCGCAGTCCGCGCTCCTGAATGGTGAATGGCTGTCCGCTGCTCTGTCCGCGAGCGACGCGACACCCGCATGACCGACCGGCGCCGTTTTCCCGGCTACCACCGCAGTAATCCTGTCGCCCAGGTCAAACCTCCCCCGAAGCTTCCCAGCAGCACTATATCATCCGCGCGAATTTCCCCGGACCGGACCGCCGCATCGAGCGCAATCGGCACGGAAGCCGACGAGGTATTCCCGTAGCGATCGATCACTGACGTCAGACAGTCGGCCGGAATGCCTAGCCGGTCCGCCACATTCGAGAGAATCCGGCCGTTGGCCTGATGGAGCACGACCTGACTGAGCTCCTCGATCCGCACGCCGAATTCTTTCAACGTGCCCTGCACCGCCTGCTCGACCCGCCTCACGGCAATGCGAAAGAGCGACGCGCCCCGCATCCGCAACGCATGATCGTGCCGCGCCACGGTCTCCGCCGACGCCGGGACCCGCGATCCCCCGGCGGGCACGCGGATCAGATCATGTTTCGCCCCATCGGAATAGAGCCGAATCCCGAGCACTCCGCGCGGGGTCGTACGCAGATCTTCCTCACCCCGCACCACGACGGCCCCGGCCCCATCGCCGAAGAGGACCGCCGTCGCCGCATCGGTGGGATCCAAAAATCTCGACTTCACTTCAGCCGCCACGACCAGGCAGGTGGTCGCCTGCCCGCTCAGGATCATGGCATTGGCCATCGACAACCCGTAGAGGAACCCCGAACAAGACGCCGACACATCGAATGCGGCCACTCCGCGACAACCTAAGCCTCGCTGCACAAAGCAGGCGGTCGAGGGGAACGCCATATCCGGCGAGGTGGTCGACAGGATAATCGCATCTATCTCACCCGCTGAGCACCCGGCGGCCTGAAGCGCGTGCCGGCTCGCCTCCATCGCCAAATCAGAAGACGCTTGGCCCTCAGCCGCCCACCGCCGCTCGCGGATGCCGGTCAGTCGCTCGATCGTGGCCGAGGATAGTCCAAGCGGCTCCCCGGCTTCATGATTCGTAACGATTCGCTCGGGAAGATAACTCCCGGTTCCGATGACACGCATTCGTTTCATGGCAATCGATACATCTCAGCCAGGCGACCTGTCCGTATTAGCTCCATTTGATGCGCGGCGGATTATAGGGGGCAGCGGAGAGCCGGTCAACCAATCAGGCTTGTCATTGCTTTTAGGCCTGGTTCTTGTTATCAATTTAACTATCTATGAAGGGAATCGACCAGTTGCCACGCCTACTGAAGCACCTTCTGCATCATCGGGCTCCTGTCCTGACAAGCAGTCTGCTGCTCATCGTTCTGTTCGCCGTCGGGTGCTCAAGCACACCCAAGGATACAACTGTGGCAGGGAACAAGGCTGTCGGGGGCACCGATGAGCAGATTTTCCTCGGCGACACTATCGAGAAGAACTACGACCCGAATGTCATTATGAAGCGGGGCGAGGCCTTTTTCGAAAAAGAAGAATACGCCGAAGCCCTCGTTGAATATAACCACTTCCTCGATCTTCATAAGAACCACGTGCTCGCGCCCTATGCGGCCTTCCGAATCGGCGAGGCCCACTTTAAAATGGCCAAATCGATCGATCGGGATCCCGAACCGATGACCAAAGCCATCGCGGCGCTCGAACGCATGCGCAAGGACTTTCCTGGCAGCCGCTATGATGCTCAAGCCCAACAAAAGATCCAGGAATGCCACGAGTGGCTCGCGCAGATGCACCTCTTCGTCGGACAGTTCTACTATCGCCGCGAGTCCTACCTGGCGGCCGCGCATCGGTTCGAACAGATCATCAAGATCTATCCGGATAAACCCGTGGCCCCTGACGCGCTCTATTTCCTGGCCATGAGTTATCATCAATTGGGCGCGGACGATTGGGCCACTGACAACTTGACCTTGTTGGCAGAGAAATATCCGACCAGCAAAGTGGCCGCCGACGGAAGGGCATTGTTGGCCACACTCGGCGCCAAGAAATCAGACACGCTGATCGCCAAAGACTCAAGCGCCACGCCTTTTTCGGATACGCGTTCCTATACCCCTTCCAGCAACAGCCCCGATCTTTCCACCATCCCCAATGCAGCCTCCTCATTCAGCGCGAATGCGCTGGGCCAATCCTTCACCGCCTGCCGCCTCGGCGCCTGGTGCTGATCTACAGCGACCCGACAAACATCTTCATGTTTAGTAATCGCTAGCGGTTCTTGGCGGATCGAACGACGAGAACAGCGAAGGCAATTGCGGGATGTTTAAAGCAATCTGTCGGCTAGGCCGCAGGTGAGGACAGGACCGAGGCGTACCCTCTGGGGTACGTTAATGGACTGAATGAGCCGAGAGCGACGCTGGAAGTCGTTTTCACCGTGCCGCTATTGATTGAGGTACCAGCCGATGCCGTACCGCTCAAGAAAGCTGGTGATCATCGTGAGTGAATTGGCGTAGATCATGACGCCCACGACAATGAGCAGCACGCCGCTCACCGTTGAGACACCCCAGAGATAGGCCCGCACCTCTTTAAAATACGCCAGGAACCGATCAACTCCCAGCGCCGTGAGAAACAGCGGCAAACCCAATCCCAGCGAATAGCAGGCCAATAAGACCACCCCGTTCCACAGCGAATCGGTCGTGCTGGCGTACAGGAGAATCGTGCCCAACACCGGGCCAACGCAGGGGGTCCATCCGGCGGCAAACGCGACGCCGATGAAGAACGACCCTAAATACCCGGCCGGACGATTGCGGAACTGATACCGGTGTTCCACCTTCAAGAAGTTGAGATTCAGAATGCCAAGCAGGTAGAGGCCGAACACGATGATCATCACGCCGCCGATGCGGCGGATGTGATCCTGGTAGGTGATCAGGATTTGTCCGAGAAAGCTGGCAGAGGCGCCGAACGCGATGAACACCGTCGAAAATCCGCCGATGAACAAGAGCGCATTGAGAATGATGGCCGATTTGAACTTGTTCCGTTCGCTGGCATCCGTCAGTTGTTCGATCGAGAGCCCGGTGATGTAGGAAATATACGACGGCACCAGCGGCAACACGCACGGCGACACGAAGGACAACAGGCCGGCTGTAAATGCGGCGAGCAGCGAAATCTGTGGAATGGATTGCATCATCGTCAGGATTTCATGAGGGCCTGAATCAATGCGCGCGCATCAGGACCTCCCCAATCACGGGCGCCCGGCACCTTCTGCCGGACAATGCCGTTTCGATCAACCATGAATGTCATGGGCAGGCTTCGGGCCCCATACATCAGCCCGATACGGTACTCGGCATCGTGCAGGATCGGAAAGGTGAACCCCATCTCCTGTTGAAAAGGCCGGGTCACCGCCGCGCCCTGCGGATCGGTGGAAACCGCCAAAATCTCAAAGTCTTTTCGCGAGTAACTCCGGTACAGCTGCTCCATCGCCGGCATCTCGATGCGGCAGGGGCCGCACCAGGTCGCCCAGAAATTCACCAGCACCACTTTCCCCCGCAGCTGGGCAAGCGACACGACGTTTCCATTCAGATCGCGCAACTGAAAATTCGGCGCTTCATCGCCTACCTTGACGACCCCGCGATCAGCCATCGGCAGGGCCAGCGGCAAAGAACGCGGGCCGGCCTCACCACGAGTCCAAGCCAAGACTCCGGCAGCCGCACTTAGCAGACCAAGACCACTCAGCAACACCGCGACCACTAACTGCTTCATAATGCCCCTTCAGAACTTCCTGGCTTCATCGTACCACGGTCCTGAGGGAATGCGGGTTGGGGGGTGACATTCAGTAAGGTTGCGAGCGTCTTGAGATTGTCGATCCTCGTCCAGTCCTTCGGGCCGATGATGATCTCTCGTACAATGCCCTGCTGATCGATGATGAAGGTCTCAGGCACTCCCAGCCGTTTATAGGGCTTGTCCGTGATGCCCCACGAATCGATGAGGACCGGGAAGGTCAGATTCAGGCTTTTGACGAACGGAGGAATATCTTTCGTGGTCGTCACTCGATCGATGCTCACGGCAAGTACGACCAATCCGTCTTTCTCAAAGGTCTTATTGAGGACCTCCATCGAAGGCATTTCATCCCGACAGGGAGCGCACCAGGTCGCCCAAAAATTCAAAAACACCACTTTCCCGCGAAAGTCGGAGAGCCGGTGGGGCTTGTCGTTCAGATCGGTCAGAGAGAAATCCGGCGCAGACTTGCCGACCACCAGCGGCTCGTACTTCGAACTCTGCAACCAGACAATCGCAAACGTCACCACGAGCACGATTGCGCCGGCAGCCAGGATAAACAGCCGCGAGCCGCCCTTCGGCCGCTCTTGATTGGTGGGTTGAGAAGACGTGACCTGATCAGCCAAGACGAATCCTCCATCGAGTAAAGTCTTGCAGGATGATCAAAATGGCCTGTCAACGAGGCCGCAGGGAGTACGGGCCCCGAGGCGTACTGAGAGGTACGTCGAGGGGAACGGACGACCGAGAACGAAGTTGGCAGCCATTTTCAGCATCCTGCGCTAGGCGTACGCGTGTAAGCCGGACAACAAGAAATTCACGCCCCAAAAACAGAAAATGACCATCAAGAATCCGAACACCGCATAGACCGCCGCCTTGTGCCCTTCCCAGCCGCGAGTCATTCGGGCATGAATGTAGGCACCGTAAATCAGCCAGACGATCAGCGACCAGGTTTCTTTGGGGTCCCAGCTCCAATAGCCGCCCCACGCATAATTCGCCCACATCGCTCCGAGAATAATCCCGAAGGCCAGCATGGGAAACCCGACGGTGATGGCTTTGTACCCTAACTCATCGATGGTTTCGAGATCGGGAAATGCGGCATAGAAACCGGTTGTTTTCCCAAGACGCTCCGCCCGCTCTTTGAACAGATACATCACGCCCAGGCCCCCCGCCGTCGCAAATGCGGCATAGCTAGTTAGGGTCACGGACACATGAATGTAAATCCAATAGCTGTTGAGCGCCGGGACCAGCGGCTCCGCCGTCTGATACCGATAGGGCAGGAGCGAGGCCGCGCCCATGGCAATGAAGCCAATGCCAACGACGAAGGCCCCGATTGCCTTGATCTTGTAGCGCATCTCCAGGAGCACGTAACCGAGAATAATCGCCCAAGAGACATACGCCATCGCCTCGAATTGATTCGACCAGGGCGCGAAGGTCCCGGAATGTTCCATCCGCTCGAATGCCCGGGTGAAGAGTGCGCCGGTGTTTAACATCCACCCGAAAATCGTCACGAGCGTTGCGACTTGCCCGAGCTGCGTCGCCCACACGCCGTCGCGCTCATCGAAATTGTCGGGGGCATGGCCCGCCGGAGCGAGCGCCATCGACGGGCGCCGTGCGAACAAATACCCGATGTACAGCACCAAGGCGGCCAGATACAGCCAGAAGGTCATATCGAACAGGAACAAGGATTTCATCATCACATCCTCCGTCTATCGGCTGCGCAGCGTCCTACGCTACGGCATCTTACCCAAGGACGAGGCCGGTCGCTACCGGCTCAGGCCTGAAAGGTCCGGATCTTTTCTGTCAACTTACGAAACTCTTTTTGAAAATCGATCTGGCTTTTATGAGTCGTCCCGCCGAGATGAACCGTCACCCCCGTCTGGCTCGGCACAATCTTAGCCCAGAGACGGCGATGGAAGATGAACGACGAAAGCGTGATGCCGACGACGATCATCGTACAGCCAGTCCACACGATATTGATCCCGGGATTTTTGGCAATCTGAAGCCCGGTGAACTTTCGCGGCTTGTATCCAACCAGCTCGAATTGATACTTGGAATCCTTGATATTAAAGAGATCGGGGAATTGCTGAAAGATCCACGGGGTGGCTTGAACCGAATCCCGTTCACTAATCACCAGCTTCACGGCAGGATTGGCATGCTCAATGGTTTTCGAATAGACCTTCTTCTCTGTGGAGTTGAAGGCAAAATCCGCGACAAAGTCCGTGATCGATAATTTCACATTGAGATCCGGCAGCGACTGTTCCTTCTGCCATTCGAGATCGACCGTCTTCACCACCTTGTCGGTCTCTTTATCCTTAATGTTGACCCGCGCGACTTCGACCTGGTCCCACGCGTCGCCATAGCTGGATTGATAAAACCAGATTCCCTTATAGACCAGCGGATCATTCACCGAGATCGTCTTGGTGACGACCGACTGTCCGCCGTCCACTACCGTCAAGGTGCTATTGTACGACTTGACCGACCCGTTCTCGTGATAGTCGATCCAGAATTTATCGACCTTCAAGTCGAAGTTGCCGCGAGGGATATGATACGTCTGGCCTTCGAGACAGACACCGAACTCCTGAAACCCATAATAAGTCCCAAGCAACCCGCCGAAGATAATGACCGTCGCACTCAAATGGGCCATGTGGGCGCCGACACGTCCCATCACCCCTTTAGTGGCGTAAACGGTGACTTCTCCCGGCTCATTCTTCGCCAGTACGCGGTATCCCTTTGTCACGAAGTAATGCACTAATTGCTGGGCCACCGCCTCTTTCGTGTTATCGAGGGGAATTTCAGCCTGCTGCTTGAGGTTCTTGATGAACGCCATCGTGACGCCCACCTTGTCCTGCTTCATGGAGCGCCAGACGGAGGGAAACCGCTTGTAGAAGCAGGTCAGCGAATTGACACAGAGCAGGCCGAGAAGACTGGTAAACCACCAGGTGTGATAGACATCGGTAAACCCCAGGCGAAGGAACCACCGGTAGGCGCTCTCCCCGTACTCCTGAACATAGACCTCGGCCCGTTCACCCTGCTGGATGACCGTCCCAATCGTCGCGGTAATCGCGATAAATAAAAACAGGAAGATCGCGAGTTTGACGGATGCAAAGAACTCGACGAGTTCACGCGAGAACTCATCCCAGCCGAGACCGGGAGTCGACGGACGGATTGAAGGCTCTTTGGGGAGGACGTCAGGTTGGCTATTCATGCGGCTCTATATTCGTCTTCGGCCAGGACAAGACTGATTCGTACGGAGAATGTTGGACGATCTCCCAACCAATCTACTGCCGATGTCCTCGGCATCTCCGCCTGATCTACGTCGCGGCCGAAGTATTGGATTGCCAGAAGCACTTCTAAGTGCGCGAAAATTTTGTCATCTTACAAGTGGATTTTGCCGAGTGTCAAGCAACGTGAACCCTCCCAGAGATGGCAGACCCGGACTCTCGAATAAATAGACAAAAGCACCTTAGTCCGCTAAGATTCGGCCAATTCTACAGAAACGAACCCGTCGCGGGCACAGCGCTCACCTGGCCAGACACCACACAGACGGTTTTCGAAAACCAGAAACTAGAGGGGGTTCATGAGAAACAATTATCTATTTACTTCCGAATCAGTCACCGAAGGACATCCGGATAAAATTGCCGACCAGATTTCCGACGGCATTTTGGACGCGATCCTGGCCCAAGACAAATATTCACGCGTCGCCTGCGAGACGATTCTCACGACCGGCATCGCCTTTGTCGCCGGTGAAATCTCAACTAAGGCCTATGTGGAAATTCCCGATATCATCCGCGAGGTGATTAAAGATGTCGGCTATAACGATGCCTCCTGGGGATTCGACTCCCACACCTGTTCGGTTCTGACGGCCATCCACCAGCAATCCGGCGATATCGCCATGGGGGTGGATTCCGGTGGCGCGGGAGACCAGGGATTGATGTTCGGCTACGCCACCAACGAAACCACCGAGTTGATGCCAATGCCGATCGTCTTGGCCCACCGGCTCACCAAGCGCCTGGCGGAAGTGCGGAAGAAGAAAATCCTGCCGTGGGTCCGTCCAGACGGCAAGTCCCAAGTGACCGTGGAATACAAAAACGGGAAACCCGTGCGGATCGATACGATTGTCGTATCCACACAACATAGTCCCGACGTCACGAATAAGCAGATCGAACGCGACATCATGGAGAAGGTCATCAAGCCCGTCATGCCGAAGGGGCTCTACAACCCGACCAGCGTGAAGCACCACATCAACCCGACCGGCCGTTTCGTCGTCGGTGGTCCGATGGGCGATACCGGACTCACGGGCCGCAAGATCATCGTCGATACCTACGGCGGCCACGGCAGTCACGGGGGCGGAGCATTCTCCGGCAAGGATCCGACAAAGGTGGACCGCTCGGCCTCATACATGGCCCGCTACATCGCCAAAAACATCGTGGCCGCCGGGCTCGCCGACAAATGCGAAGTCCAGCTGGCCTATGCAATCGGCGTGGCCGATCCGGTTTCGGTGCTGGTCGATACGAAGGGCACGGAGAAAATGGCCGTCGAGAACCTCGACAAACTCGTGCGCAAGCATTTCCCGCTCACCCCACGCGGCATCATCGATCATCTCAAGCTCCGCCGGCCGATTTTCCGCAAGACAGCGGCCTACGGGCACTTCGGCCGCAATGAACCGGAGTTCACCTGGGAAAAGACCGACAAAGCCAAGGCCTTGCGCCGGGATGCAGGCCTTTAGGTGAGATAGTTTCCGACCGATACGGCAAGAGGGGGCAGGCACCAAACACCTGCCCCCTCTTTTTCTGACGTTTCTTTGCCAATCACGCATCTCACTCATCACGCGGGAGGGTTCTGTGGACTACGATGTGAAAGACATTAAGCTGGCAGACGCGGGCAAGTTAAAAATCGAATGGGCCGAAGCCACCATGCCGGTGCTGCGACTCATCCGGAAACGATTCAAACGGCAACAGCCGCTTAAGGGAGTCCGGGTCACAGCCTGTCTCCACGTCACCACGGAAACCGCCAACCTGGCAATCACGTTGAAAGCCGGCGGAGCCGACGTGCGCCTCTGCGCCTCAAACCCCCTCAGCACGCAGGACGACGTCGCCGCCGCGTTGGTTCAGCACGAAGGGATTCCCACCTTTGCCATCAAGGGCGAAGACAACGCCACCTACTATCGCCATATCGAAGCCGCCATCGCCCATCGTCCGCACCTCTCGATGGACGACGGCGCCGATGTCGTCTCGCACCTGCATTCCAAGCGGAAAGATCTGTTGCGCAACGTAATCGGTGGAACGGAAGAAACGACGACAGGCGTGATTCGCCTGCGCAGCATGGCCGAGAAGAAAGTCCTCAAGTTCCCGGTCATCTCCGTCAACGACGCTGATACCAAGCACATGTTCGACAATCGGTACGGCACCGGCCAGTCCACGATGGACGGCATCATTCGCGCGACCAACCGGTTGGTCTGCGGCTCCGTCTTCGTGATCGCCGGCTACGGCTGGTGCGGACGCGGCATCGCCATGCGAGCCAAGGGGATGGGCGCCGATGTCGTCGTGACCGAGGTCGATCCATTGAAGGCCCTGGAAGCCGTCATGGATGGCTATCGCGTCATGCCGATGGAAGAAGCCGCCCCGATCGGCGATTTCTTCGTCACCGTGACCGGCAATCTGAAAGTCATTCGCGGCGAGCATTTCGCCAAGATGAAAGACGGCGCCATCGTCTGCAACAGCGGCCACTTCAATGTAGAACTGGATATTCCGGCCTTGGAGAAACTGGCCAAGAAGCGGAAAGTCGTCCGCGACGGCGTCGAGCAATTCACCTACAAAAACGGCAATCGCGTGAGCCTCCTCGGCGAAGGCCGGCTGGTCAATCTCGCCACCGCCGAAGGCCATCCCTCCAGCGTCATGGACATGAGCTTCGCCAACCAGGCACTCAGCGCCGAGTACATCGTCAAGAACTACAAAATGCTCGAGAAGAAGGTGTACCCGGTCCCGGCCGTCATCGATAAAGAAATCTCGCGGCTCAAGCTCGCCGGCATGGGCGTGGACATCGACAAGCTGACGAAGGAGCAGGAGAAGTACTTGGCCTCCTGGGAAATGGGAACATAGAACGCATGGTGCGGGGCGAGCACTCTCAGTGCTCGCTCACCGCGCACCTGTTAGAGGAAAAGAAGAAAGGCCGCCTCATCTGAGGCGGCCTTTTTGTTTATTCAATTTGCACCAACTCACCGCCCAGGCAAGTCCCACGGATTAATAGCCAATAGAATGTCGAAGACACAGAACAGACGGCGCCAGCGTTGAGACTTCTCCCTCCTTGAAACGCTCACTATTCAAACCCAGTGTGATACAGTGAACGCAGGCGCTGAGGTCTTATAGATCGGAGTCTCTTATGAGACCGACGAACGTCACTCCTCTCGACCTCTCTGATTACGGCATTTCCCCTGACCAGGGATTTCTCCCGTCAAATCCACTTGAACAGCTGCCGGACTCGCCGATGCTCGACCATCTTGGGCAGGAACTGCCGAAGTTGCTAAGCGCTCGTATGATCAGGCGATTCATCGACAGGCAACGACAGCTACTCCCCTCCATTTCAGTAGCATGGCGCGATCAGGACTATCGGGCCGCGATGCGAATTCTGTCGTTCGCCGGTCATGCCTATGTGTGGGAAGTCCCCGAGCGGCCGGCTGCGACACTGCCTCCACAACTCGCACAACCCTGGCACGATGTCGCGCTGAAACTGGGTCGGCCCCCCGGTGCTTTCCTATGCCTCCTATGCGCTCGATAACTGGCGCAGGCTCGATCCCGCCAAGCCTATTCAGCTCGACAACATCGTGCTCCTCCAGAACTTCCTCGGCGGCCTGGATGAAGAGTGGTTTGTGGTCATCCACGTTCAAATCGAGCGGCAGACAGGGCCAGGCTTAGCCGGGCTTATTCAGGCCATGAACGGAGCGGCCGGTGACAAACCAGGCGAAGTACTCGCCGGGCTTCAATCGCTCGCTGCAGCACAAACCGCGATGCGAGATACGTTGCTGCGCATGAAGGAGCGGTGCGATCCCTACATATATTACAATCGCGTGCGTCCCTACATTCATGCCTGGAAGAACAGCCCCGCACTCCCCAGTGGCCTGGTCTATGAAGGGGTGACGGCCTATGCCGGGCAGCCGCAACAGTTCCGCGGGGAAACCGGCGCGCAGAGTTCCATCGTGCCCTGTCTCGATGCCGGGTTGGGCATCGTCCATGCACCCGATCCTCTCACGGTCTATCTACAGGAGATGCGTGAGTACATGCCTCCCCAACACCAGGCTTTTCTTTACGCCATCCAGCAGACGACTGATGGGAATGACAGGCCACTGCTCTCCGCATATATCCGCGATCAGAGTTCACGCCATCCGGAACTCTGGGAAGCCTATTGCACCTGCGTCGACCTGCTGGCGCAGTTTCGCGACATCCATGTCGGCTACGCCGATAGCTACATCCATCGCCAACATCAAATCCACGCCAGCAACCCCAGTGCAGTCGGGACGGGCGGCACGCCCTTCATGGCCTATCTTCAGAAGCACTTGGACGAGACCCGGCGCGCGATCGTTGACTAGACCAACCATCCGACATTACGTTTTGCATAACCTACGTTGCGATGCGATCACCGTGCCTCTGATCAGCAGAACCAGAAATGCCATATTGGGATGTAGGTGCTGTCGCTACTGACAGACATCATCACAATTGGTTCGGCCGGCCTCTGACAATGTCTGGTGCGGATATGGGAAAGGGGCGACAACCGTCGCCCCCCAGAAACCGCGATTTGGGAAGGTCTCTTTATTTGGCAGGAAGCTTGACGCTGACAGCACCTCCCAAGTCACCTTCCTTAGCACCTTCTCTCTTATACCCAGACACGTCGGTCTCACCCTTTGGCTCGCCATGGCAACCCATGCAGCCTTTGCCATAGTACAGAGGCAGCATAATCCGTACATCTCCCCCGACCGCCTCATTCAGGATCTTGTCTCCCTGACGGGGATAGGCTGGATCGCCAAGCTTTTTCATCATGGCTGACTCAAACTCATCGGCCTTATTTTTTTGGTTTCTGAGCAATCCGTCTGTCGTCGTCTGCTTGAGATAGATGCCGGTCTTCGCGCTGAATCCTGCCGCCGTCTGGGTGCCGAAATGTGCCGGCGTAAAACCTTTGTACCCGACCCCTGACTTATTGATGGTCGCCTGATTGTCGGCCACGGTCTGCTTTGCGGCGGCGACCAATTCCGGCAGAAGCTTTTGCGCTCGCTCTGGAACAGTACCCCCTTTGAGATTACCTAAATCCACTCCTGTTCGACCCTTGAACTTTTCCGTGAGCTGTTGGGCAAAGACATCGGGCGTCAATCCCTTGTCCCCTTTGCCCGCATCATTGATCAACGGCTGGTTGGCCGCAATGGCCCCACGCCCGGCATCCAGCAAGATCGCCAGAAGGCGACCGGTTTCGACGGCGTCATCCGCCGCAACAACCGACAGTGGACCGACCATTGAAATGAGAAACACTCCGAGTGCCGGAAGTAATCTTCGTCGGATCATAGACCCTCCTCGATTAACAGGTTGGACTGACTGACTTCTCGAAAATAAGATGAGTGCGGGGAAGATGATGGAGGAAATGAAAGGATACGAATTATTGTATGCCGACCAAGCAGATCACGCTAGAGCTATTCGGTCGCGGGAGTAAAGAAATGGCTCTACCATTTTATGCCTCAACTGCATTCCCTTTAACAGGCGAAGTGCCTCAGCAATCAGATCCTGCGTCGAAGCCTATGTCGTAGGAAACCCCATCAACAAGGGAGGAACGCCACCTAATCATCCGCTGACCATTGACTGAATTGGGTACCCAGCGTATCGTTTAATTACAACACCTTCTGGAAATCCCTTCTATGCAGGCTGCTTCAGCCTATGATCCTCACCTGGCACGGGATCTGATCCTCGACGAGTTATTCGATCTGTCGCTCTACAAAGCGCTTCGAGGCATCACTCAATCGGACATCCACGACACGTTGGATGAATTGATCAAGATTGAAACCGCCCACCTTGCCTTCTGGCAGCGTTTTTTCAATCTCAACCTGGAGCAACTGGACCTCGGCCGACGGATCAAATTATCCATCATGACGATGGTCTGTAGGATTTTCGGATCGATGGCGGTACACCTGGTCCTCGAAGCGATCGAAGTTCACGGAGTGCGGAAGTACCTCGCTGTTTGGCAGGCACATCAGGGCAAACCGCTTGGGGAAGCCTTGCACGGGATTCTCATGGACGAGTTCAAGCATGAAGATGTGCTGGTCACGGCCCTGACGCAGAGACAAATCAATCCGGAAAAAATCCGCAATATTTTTCTTGGCCTGAATGACGGCCTGGTGGAAATTCTCGGGGCCGTCAGTGGATTCTTCGGAGCCTTCGGCAGCGCGACCATGGTGCTGATCGCCGCCTCGACAACCGCGGTCGCCGGAGCCTTGTCGATGGGCGCCGGGGCGTTCCTGGCGCTGAACTCGGAGCAGGAAGTGAAATCGACCGACGTCGCGAAGAAGGTTTTTTTAGGTGAAGCCTCTGACGTCACCCCGATGGAAGAGCCACCGCTGTCATCGGCGCTGGTCGTCGGCTCAGCCTACCTGCTGGGCGCCATCGTCCCAGTCTTCCCTGTACTGCTGGGCGCCACGGATCCGCGGTTTTCCATTCTGACGGCCGGCCTTATGGTCATACTGGTCTCGACGGTCCTCTCGTTCTTATCCGGCATGGACATCAAACGACGCATTCTACTCAACCTGGTGATCATCACCGTGGCGGTCAGTATCAGCTATGGCATCGGCATCGTGGCGAAGAACTACTGGGGGGTTGCGCTGTAAGGCTTATCGGGCGGAAAACATGGGAAGTTCTCGTGACCCTTCCGCCTCTCGCTGAATACGATCCCGTTCGGCGCGGGAAGCTTCCAAGACGTCGTGCAGCATTTCGTCCGTCATTTGCGTCATCTGCGCCGCCGCATCTTTCATGTCGGCATGTTCCACCGCGCGCGAGAGCACTTCGGATTTCGTCGCGCCCTTCTTCTGCCCCATGAACGGCTTAGTAATCAGGAACACCACGTCGCGCAACGGCATAAACCGCAAGAATCGGCGGAGCAAGCGCATGGTCTGGATCGGGTAACAGAACAGCTTGTACATGAACAACTTTTGCAGCCCCTTCTGCCGCACGCGATTGATCGTCTCGCCGGGCAGGCAGGTTGGATCGATTTCAGAGCATTTGAAGTACTTGTACCAATCGGTCGATTCTTGCACCAACCCGCGCTTCACATATTCCTGCCACAGCGGGGTCCCGCGGTAGACACAGAGCCGGTTGAACCCGAACGTATCCAACGGCAGCTTGGCCGCAAAATCGAATGTGGCCTTCATATCTTCGACGGTCTCGTCAGGATTGCCGACCGTAAAGAACCCGTGCACGATCTCGATGCCAGCCTTCTTGGCATTTTTAACCGCGGTCGTCACCTCCGCCAGCGTCTGCTCTTTCTTCAGGCGATCGAGAATTTTCTGGCTGCCGCTCTCGATCCCGAACATAACCGTACGGCAGTGAGCTTTAGCCATCGCGGGGAACAGATGCTGAGCCACTGAATCGACTCGGCCTTCGATCCCCCACTGAATCGTCAGCTTTTCATCCATGACGCCGTTGCAGATAGCTTCAATGCGTTTCGGCTGGAGCAGGAAATGATCGTCCACGAAATAGATCGACCCATACCCATGCTCTTCAAGATATTTGAGTTCGGCAACGACGTGCGCAGGCGTTCGTGCTCGCCATTTGCCCTCGTTGAAAATCGGGATGTCGCAAAAGACGCAGGGCCAGGGACAGCCACGCGAGGTCTGCATCGTGGTAAATCGCTCCATCGAGAGGACCGCCGGCACATCCAACGGCATCGACTCGATGAAGTCGAGCTTCAGACTCTCTCGATCAGGAAAAGGCCACTGATCCAAATGCCGTTCCATCGGACGGTTTGGATTGTGTACAACCTTGCCGTCCTTCATCCAGGTCAGGCTGGCCACGGCTTCCGGACTGTCGAAGTTTGCAAGCAAATCAAGCAACAACTGCTCACCGTCGCCACGACAGATATAATCGACTTCGGGGCACTGCATTTTGACCAGCGGCGCATTGAGACTGGCAAAGACGCCGCCGAAAGCGAGCTTTACTTTGAGATTCGTCGCGCGAATCTGGCGCGCAAGAATTTTGGCGTAGGGATAACTGGTGGTACTCAGGAAGCTCAAGCCGACGAGATCCGGCTGCTCACGATTGATCTGATCGATGATGACATCGTTCGGCGTGTCGGGATTAGCCTGATCGAACATCACGCACTCATGGCCGGCCTGCTTGACAACAGACGAAAGCGACATGATGCCGATGGGCGGGAAACCCATGACACGAATATTGCCGTTTTTCGCGCGGGTTTTTGCCGGGAGCGCGTAGAACTGAGGGTCACGGACGTGGATGAGAAAAACTCGCAGACAAACTCCTTCGTTCGGACTCGACGACCACTGAGTGCTCGAATACTAGAGGATGCGGTGGAAAGAGCAGAGGGTGCAATGAGGGAACGCAATCCTTAGGGTAAGACTAGCACGATACTCGATTTGGTGGAAGTGAATAGTTCAGGCACTGCCCTGATTTGCGATGACAGTCGAACACTGCATACCAGGGGCCGGATAGAGATCGGGGGTGCCGAGCGACGCTCGGCACCCCCGATCACCAACCACATCACGGAAAGAATTGTCAGCGGCCCAATGCCTGCTTGATGGCGTTGCCGATCTCGGCCGGATTTTTTACAACCTTCACACCGGCTGATTCAAGCGTCTTCATTTTTTCAGCAGCCGTGCCCTTCCCGCCGGACACAATAGCGCCGGCGTGGCCCATACGGCGGCCTGGCGGTGCCGTGATACCGGCGATAAAACTCACGACCGGCTTCTTCACATTCTTCTTGATGAACTCAGCGGCTTTCTCTTCGGCATCGCCGCCGATCTCACCGATCATCACAATCCCCTGGGTCTCGGGATCTTTCTCGAACAGCGCCAACACATCGACAAAGCCGGTTCCATTCACCGGATCGCCGCCGATCCCGACACAGGTGGTTTCACCAAGGCCCAGAGTCGAAAGCTGATGCACCGCTTCATAGGTGAGGGTCCCGCTGCGAGACACAACCCCGACGATGCCTTTTTTGTGAATGAAGCCCGGCATAATGCCGATCTTCGCTTCGTCCACCGTGATGACACCGGGACAATTGGGGCCGATCAATCGCACATCGCGGCCATAGAGCGCCCGCTTCACCTTCACCATGTCGTTCACTGGAATGCCTTCGGTGATGCAGATGATCAGCTTCACGCCGGCATCGGCGGCTTCCAGGATGGCATCGGCGCAGAAAGGCGGCGGCACGAAAATCAACGACGTGTCGCAGCCCTCTTTCTTGACCGCATCCCGCACTGTATTGAAAACGGGGATGCCTTCGACTTCCTGCCCGGCTTTCCCAGGGGTCACACCGGCCACGACCTTTGTGCCATACGCCTTGCATTGCGTCGCATGGAACGAGCCTTCTTTGCCCGTGATCCCTTGCACCACTACCCGCGTGTTCTTATTCACCAAAATTGACATAGTCTCGTCCCTTCACAGGCTCCCGTTTCTAAAAAAGGCCCTTTCGGTGCGCATCCTCAATGGTGACTCGATGCATGTCGTATTGCGCAGCACTCAGCTTTGCCGCGGGACTGTCAACAAACGGCATCGCAAACATCAAAAAGAACTGAATCCAGAACCCCATTCCTTCGCGCTTTTCAATGGCTCCGGTCTCTATCATCTGGCGGTCTTTGTAACTCGTTCGCAGCGCGAGGTCTTGGGCGACATATCCTGGGATCAGGGTAAACGTAATCGCAGATACGGCCGCAGACCAGGAAAGACCATCATCGACCGCCTCACGCACGGCAATGTCTGCATGAAGGTCTGCAGGGGCGCCGTTGGTGATCACGGACGAAAACAAACCAGAATCAAGATAGGCTTTGATAGCCTGCTCACGAGAATCGCCAAGTCCTTCCTTGCCCTGAGGACCGATCCCTGCGACATGGAGCGCAATGGACTTCTTGGCCGGCTGAATCGACTGCGCCGGCTGCTGCCCCGCCGCCGATGGCGCTCCATCCCGGACCATAATACACCCGGAAGTGCTCATCGCCAGAAGAACCACTGTCAGGATTGCCCAAGGCATTGTCTACACACAACCTTCCACACACGCGCCGGCCCATGAGCCGACGCTTTTTACAGGAGCAAATCTTCGCCTTGCTTACGCCGCTTTTCCGGTCAGCTTCACGATCTTCTGCGCCGCTTCCCACAAATCATTGGCCACTTCCAGCTTCAGACCAGACTCCGCCAATAGCTTGCGGCCTTCTTCGGCATTCGTCCCTTGGAGACGCACCACTAACGGCACTGTAATCTTGACTTCCTTGGCCGCTTCGATGACGCCGTTGGCAATACGCTCACAGCGCACGATTCCGCCGAAAATGTTGATAAAGATGCCTTTGACGTTCGGATCCTTGAGGAGAATTCTGAACCCAGCGGCTACCGTCTCTTTGGTCGCGCCGCCGCCGACATCCAGAAAATTCGCCGGCTCGCTGCCCGCCAGCTTGATCACATCCATCGTCGCCATGGCGAGACCCGCACCGTTCACCATGCAGCCGATGTTGCCGTCCAGCTTGACGTAATTCAGATTGTTCGCGCCGGCTTCGATTTCCAGCGGCTCTTCTTCGTTGAGATCGCGCATTTGTTGCACATCGGCATGCTTGAACAACGCGTTGTCATCGAAGGACACTTTGCCGTCGAGCGCGACAATCGTCTTTTCTTTGGTGATGATAAGCGGGTTGATCTCCACCATCGCCGCATGCTTCTCCATGAACATGCGATAGAGATTCCCCATCATCTGGATGAAGGGATTCATCACGGCCGGCTCGATCGCATTGAGACCGAGGGCGAACGCCACGTTGCGGCCGTTGTAGGCCTGGAAGCCCACGGCGGGATCGATCAATTCCTTGATGATTTTTTCGGGTGTTTTTTCCGCGACCTCTTCGATTTCCATCCCGCCTTCGGTGCTGGCGATGAATACGGGCCATCCGGAATCGCGGTCCACCAGAATGCTCAGATACAATTCTTTGCTGATGTTCGCGCCTTCTTCGAGCAGGAGCCGATGGACCTGACGGCCCTTGGGACCAGTCTGGTGCGTGACCAGCGTCTTGCCGATCAATTCCTTGGCCAGACCTGCTACAGCCGCCTTATCCTTGGTGATCTTGACGCCGCCCGCCTTGCCGCGCCCACCCGCATGGATCTGCGCCTTCACGACGAACACCGGCGTGTTCAGCTCCGTGGCCCAAGCCGTCGCCGCTTCCGGAGACGTGACTTCTTTCCCGCGCGGGACCGGCACTCCGAACTGCGCAAACAACTGCTTCGCCTGAAACTCATGCACATTCATGCTGTACCCCTCTTAGCTCTCTTTTCTGGTGTAGGCCGGGAGGACCATGGGCGAGATGACATTGCTCAGGTTGCCGTGTTTCTTCGCATCGGCCCGGAACCGCTGCAGATGCTGCACGGTCAGCTTGCCCTGCTTCATGGAGCCGGCGCGCCCGGCGGCCGTCAAGCCTGAGCGCTTGCCGAACACCATTAGGTCGAGCAGCGAATTCCCCATCAATCGATTGCGTCCGTGCAGGCCCCCGGAAACTTCGCCCGCCACGAACAAATTTTTCACGTTGGTTTCCGAATTCGTATCGATCTTCACGCCGCCGTTCTGATAATGCAGCGTCGGATAGATCAACACCGGATCTTTGCTGATATCGATGCCAAACCGATCGAACTGCATCAGCATGGCAGGGAAGTGTTTCTCGACCGTACCGGGTCCGTGCTCCGCATCGAGCAAGGGCGTATCCAGCCACACGCCCACGCGCCCGGACATCGTACGGATACCGCGGCCTTCTTCACACTCGCGGATGATGGAAGACGACACGACATCGCGGGTATCGAGTTCGTTCACAAATCGTTCGCCCTTGGCATTGACGAGATGGCCGCCTTCTGAGCGAATGCCTTCGGTGACCAACTGTCCGACCAACTGTTCGGGGAAGACCGCCCCTGAGGGGTGATATTGGAATGTGTCGATATGCGCCAGCTTCGCGCCCATGCGGTAGGAGAGGCAGAGCCCGTCTCCGGTGGCGCCATAGTGATTGCTAGTCGGGAAACCTTGAATATGCAGCCGGCCGATGCCGCCGGTCGCGAGAATCACTGACTTCGCCGCGACGACGACAAACCGGTGATTGTCCAGATCCTTGAAAATAGCGCCGCTGCACTGGCCGTTCTCATCGCTGAGCAACTCCACCGCCGCGCAGAATTCGAGCAGCTGAATCTTCTGATTCAGCACTTCATCCTTGAGCACCCGCATGATTTCAAGGCCGGTGTAATCGGAGCAGGTCAGGAGCCGCGGCTTGGAACTGCCGCCCCCCTTCTTCACGTGCAGATTGCCATCCGCCTGCCGGTCAAATAACACGCCGAGCGCGATGAGCCACTTAGCGATCGCAGGACCGTCATCTACCATGACCTTCAACAGGTCATGGTCGTTGTGCATGTGGCCGCCCTTAAGCGTATCGAGGAAATGGGTGACGGGAGAATCCTCAGGCGCCACGGAGATCTGCATCCCGCCCTGTGCCATGACGCTGTTGGAATCGCCCAATCTGAGTTTGGTGGCCAGCATAACTTTAGCGCCGGCTCCATGCGCATGCAGCGCCGCGGCGCAACCGGCTCCGCCGCCACCGATCACGAGCACGTCGGTGGTGTAGTCCGGAGTCAGATCCACATCATCCTGAATCAGGCTGTCCCCTTCGAGCAGCGTGGCTAACTCGACGACCGTCTTTTCATCGATGTTGGGACCGAACCGAATCGGGCGATAGGCACTGGCCCGATAGTCAGGATGATATTTATGAATCAGCTGGTCGCGGTCGGCAGGAGAAAACTTGGGAATGGTTTGCTTCCGGCGAGCATCCCGAGTTTTGTGCACAATCTGTTGGAGCGCGTGAATATCCATCTCGGGTAGCCTCGGCAATAAAACTATTTTACGGTCGCACAGTGGTCGGCAAGTTCCTTTTCGCTCATGGCGAGGATCTTCTTCCACTCCTCATTAAAACGCCCGTCCTGAATTTCCTTGATCCGCACATCCAGCCCCAACGGCTTTTCGGCAAAGTGCGCGCCCTGCGCGCGGCTCACATAGAGCGCCACCAGATTGGGCGCAATGTCGGCAATACAAACCGGCGTGCACATGCCGCACATGACACAGTCCATAAACATCTCGGACACGCTCTTGAAATCACCGAAGACCGCTTTCCAGACACCTTCCCGCACATCGATCTTCTGCGGACAGGCTTCAGTGCAGGCATTACAGTTCCGGCAGAGTGGCGCTTCCGGATAGAGATTGAAGAGGTCCTGCTTGGGATCCTTGAGCGTGTGGATATCGTACGTTGCCTTGCGCGCGGGAAACGGCGGCATGATGGTGAACGACATGCCGTCCTGCACGGCCATTTGACAGGCCAGGCACGTCCGCACCTTGGGATCGTCTTTAGTCCGATAGTAGGTCGCACAGGCACCACAGAACCCGCCAAGGCAACCGGCGCCCCGCACCACTTCCTGTCCCGTGTACCAGAGAGCCTTGATGACGGTGATCCCTTCCGGCACGTCGTACTTCTTGCCGGAGATCTCAATCGAGACCATTCGTGGCTTCATCACCTCAGGTTGATCGATTACGTTGGTGTCTTCTTGTGCCATGTTCCTCAAACCGGTGAGGGGGTGAAGCAGGAGGGGCAAGGCGAGAGAGACCCTCGTACCTTACCCCTCGTTGCGTGCTCACACAGTATACGTTCCGCTCACTACAAAAAAGAACCGTCTTCTATGCGATCGCGTCGATGATCGCGTTCAACGTCGTGCTCGGGCGCATCGCCTTCGCGGCCTTCGCATCATCGGGATGATAGTAGCCGCCGGTATCGACCGGCTTGCCCTGAGCCGCGATCAACTCCCCGGCGATCTTCGCTTCATTGTCCGCCATCTCCTTGGCAACTTTGACGAAGCGTGCCGCCAGATTCTTATCTTGCGTCTGCTGAGCCAAGGCCTGCGCCCAATACAGCGCCAGATAGAAATGGCTGCCGCGGTTATCGATCTCGCCGACCTTACGCGCAGGCGACTTATTGCTTTCCAGGAACTTGGCATTGGCCTGATCGAGGGTATCCGCCAGCATTTTTGCCGCCGGATTGTTGGCCACTTTAGCCAAATGCTCCAGTGAAGCGGCCAGCGCCAGGAATTCCCCAAGCGAATCCCACCGCAAATAGCCTTCTTCCTGGAACTGCTGCACGTGTTTCGGAGCGGATCCGCCCGCACCGGTCTCGAAGAGACCGCCGCCGTTGAGCAACGGCACGATCGAGAGCATCTTGGCGCTCGTTCCGATTTCGAGAATTGGGAACAGGTCCGTCAGATAGTCGCGCAACACGTTCCCCGTGACAGAGATCGTATCCTTGCCTTCCTTGATCCGCTCCAGCGAAAGGCGCGTGGCATCGGCCGGCGTCATGATCCGGATGTCGAGCCCGTTCGTATCGTGATCTTTCAAATACTGATTCACCTTCGCGATCAATTGCGCATCGTGCGCCCGATCCTTGTTCAACCAGAAAATGGCCGGGGCTCCGGACGCGCGCGCGCGCGTCACTGCCAGCTTGACCCAGTCCCGAATCGGCGCATCCTTCACCTGGCACATGCGCCAGATATCACCTTCTTCAACCTGGTGCTCCAGTAATGTTTTCCCGGAGGCATCCACCACGCGGATTGTGCCGTTGCCCGGCGCCTTGAAGGTCTTGTCATGCGAACCGTACTCCTCGGCCGCTTGCGCCATCAGGCCAACGTTGGGCACGCTGCCCATCGTCTTCGGGTCGAGCGCACCGTGTTTCTTGCAGAAATCGATGACTTCGCGATACACCGGCGCGTAGCTGGCATCCGGGATGACGCACTTCGCGTCCGCCGCTTTGCCGTCAGGCCCCCACATCCGGCCGCTGTCGCGAATGACCGGCGGCATGGAGGCATCGATGATAATATCGCTGGGCACGTGCAGATTGGTGATGCCCTTGTCAGAGTTCACCATCGCCATCGGAGGCCGCTGCTTATACACCGCCTGGATGTCGGCTTCGATTGCTTTACGCAGATCCTCCGGCAAGGCCTTGATCTTGGTATAGAGATCGCCAAGACCGTTGTCCGGATCGACGCCCAGCTTCTTCAGCGTCTCGCCGTGCTTCGCGAACACATCCTTGTAATAGACCGTCACGGCATGACCGAAGATCTTGGGATCCGAGACCTTCATCATGGTGGCCTTCATGTGGAGCGAGAACAGTACTCCCTGCTTGGCCGCGTCTTGAATCTGTTCTTCGAGGAACGTGCGCAAAGCCTTGACGCTCATAAAAGTCGCGTCGATCACTTCACCGGCTTGCAGCGCCACTTTCGGCTTCAGCACGGTGGTCTTGCCGTCCTGGCCCACGAATTCGATCTTGGCATCCGTCGCCGCCGCCGTCGTCATCGACTTCTCGTTCGAGAAAAAGTCGCCGCCCTTCATGTGGCTGACATGCGTCTTGGAGTCCGCGCTCCAGGCACCCATCTTATGAGGATGCTTTCTGGTATGAGCCTTCACTGAAAGCGGCGCACGGCGGTCGGAGTTGCCTTCGCGCAACACCGGATTGACTGCGCTGCCTTTGACTTTATCGTAGCGCGTCTTGATGTCTTTTTCCTTGTCATCCTTCGGATTCTCAGGATACAGCGGGAGCTTATAGCCTTGGCCCTGCAACTCCTTGATCGTCTCCTGCAACTGGGGAAGCGAGGCGCTGATATTCGGCAACTTGATGATATTGGCTTCCGGCTGCTTCGCCAGTTCGCCCAATTCAGCCAGCGCATCCGGCTGCCGTTGCTCCGGCGTCAGAAACTCCGGGAACACCGCGATGATTCGGCCGGCCAGCGAGATATCCCGCAATTCGACCGCCACCCCCGCCGCCTTGCTGAAGGCATTGATGATCGGCAAGAACGAATACGTCGCAAACATCGGCGCTTCATCGGTCTTCGTGTAGATAATTTTGTCGGCTTTCGTGCTCATGATTCTCCCTCTTTTCCCTACTTGTTAGTTCAGCGCGTTCAACGCCGAACCAGCCTTGAACCACGCAATCTGTTGCTCCGTGATGCTGTGGTTCGCCTGGATGGTGAGCGCCGTGCCATCCGCCTTGTGTATCGTCACCTGCACCGGCTTGCCGGGAGCCAGGCTGTTCAGCCCCGTCACACTGATGCGGTCCTGCTGCTCGATCTTCTCGTAATCCTTCGGGTCAGCGAAGGTCAACGCCAAGATCCCCTGTTTCTTCAAATTCGTTTCATGGATGCGCGCGAAGCCTTTGACCAGCACCACTTTGACGTTCAGAAACCGCGGTGACATCGCGGCGTGCTCGCGGCTGCTGCCTTCGCCGTAATTCTCATCGCCGACCACGATCGAGCCGATTTCCTTGGCTTTGTAAGCCCGGGCAATCTGCGCCATGGTCAGGTTGGATTCGCCGGTCAGGACATTGGTCCCCTTGCCAGGCTCAGACGAAAACGCGTTATTGGCACCTAAGAACATATTGTCGCTGATCTTGTCGAGGTGGCCGCGGAACTTCAGCCAGGGACCGGCCGGTGAAATATGGTCGGTGGTGGTCTTCCCCTTGGTCTTAATCAAGAGCGGCAACTTCTCGAAATCCTTCCCGTCCCAACGAGGGAACGGCTGCAAGAGCTGCAAGCGCTCGCTGGTGGGCGGAATATCGACGGTGAGTCCATCGCCATTCTCAGCCGGGGCCACAAAGCCTTCTTCACCCTTCGCAAAGCCCTTGGCAGGAAGCTCTTCTCCCTGTGGTGGTTCCAGCTTGAATTCTTTTCCGTCCGCACCCTTGAGAGTGCCATTGACCGGATCGAACCCCAAGTCACCGGACAACGCGTACGCCGTCACCACTTCAGGGCTGGCAAGGAACGACAAGGTTTCGTTGATGCCGTCGTTGCGGCCGGGGAAATTCCGATTGAAGGAACTGACGATCGAATCCGCCTTGCCCTTCACTCCATCAGCCCGCTTCCACTGCCCGATGCAGGGACCGCAGGAGTTCGACAACACGGTTCCGCCCAGTTGCTCGAAAGTATCCAGGAATCCATCGCGCTTCATCGTGTGATAAATCCGCTCGGAACCCGGCGACACGAGGAACGACGCCTTCGCCTTCAGACCGGCCTTCATCCCCTGCTTGGCGATATGCGCCGACCGGCTGATGTCTTCATAGGAGGAGTTCGTACAGCTGCCGATAAGAGCCGCCTTCACTTCGATGGGATAGCCCTTTTCCTTCGCTTCGGCAGCCATTTTGGAGATGGGCCTGGCGAGATCTGGCGTATGCGGACCAACCACATGCGGCTCCAGCTTCGACAAGTCCACTTCGACGATCTGATCGTAGTACTTCTCCGGCGCTTGCGCGACTTCCGGATCCGAGACGAGTAATTCCTTGTTCGCCATGGCGAGATTGGCAAGGTCCGCGCGATCGGTGATGTTCAGGTAGGCCACCATTTTTTGATCGAAGGGGAATACCGATGTGGTAGCACCGAGTTCCGCACCCATGTTGCAAATCGTGCCTTTGCCGGTCGCGCTGATGGTTTCGGCACCGGGGCCGAAGTATTCGACGATCTTGTTGGTGCCGCCCTTGACCGTGAGCAGACCGCAGAGATACAGAATGACGTCTTTGGGCGAGGCCCAGCCGCTCAACTTGCCGGTCAGGCGAATACCAATCAACTTCGGATGGAGCACTTCCCAGGGCAGTCCGGCCATGACTTCGCCGGCATCCGCACCGCCGACACCAATGGCCAATCCGCCCAATCCACCGCCGTTCGGCGTGTGGGAGTCGGTCCCGATGATCAAACTTCCGGGGAATGCATAGTTCTCCAGCACGACCTGGTGAATGATGCCGGCGCCTGGCTTCCAAAATCCAATCCCATACTTCTTCGCAGCGGACGCGAGAAAGTTATAGACTTCCTTGTTCTCGTCCATCGCGCGCAGCAGGTCCTTCTCGGAACCCATTTCGGCACGGATCAAGTGATCACAATGAATGGTGCTCGGAACGGCCGCCTGCGCCTTATTCGCCTGCATGAATTGCAACATGGCCATCTGCGCCGTCGCATCCTGCATCGCCACACGATCCGGGCGCAACGCCAGCATCGCCTTGCCGCGATCCCAGGTCTGCGTATCAAAGTTATCCGCGTGGGAGACCAAAATCTTGTCAGCCAGCGTCAGGCCGCGACCGAATTTCTTTCTGGCTTTGGCAAACACGGCCGGCATCTTGGCATACAGATTTTTTGCTAAATCCATCGACATGGCGTCTCTCCGTTCCTATTAATGGCGTCGTTCGTGTCCCGTAAAGCGTCTCTCGCAGACCTGATCGCGATTCACGAACCACGCTTTGCGTTTCACACAGCTTCAGCAGCGGCACTTCCCGCGACTATTCCAGCCGCGGAACCTCCCGCAATTATTTCAACGGCGGCACTTCGCGCCGTTTGGGGGCCGCGTAGTTCACCAGATAATCGAACAACCTGATCAGGCGGCTGTCCTGACGCTTCTGATCCACCCAGTGACCGATCAATCCGATCGTCCGCGAGAGGATGAAGAAGCCGTTCAAACTATCGACCGGGAATCCGATATCGACCAACACGGCCGCCATCGTTCCGTCCACGTTCAGAATCAAGTTATCTTTCTTTGCCGCCGTGACCTGCTCGACCTGCAACGCAAAATCGAGACAGGGGGTCTTGATGGGCAAGCTCTTCACATACCCTACCAACTCCTTCACCCGCTTGTCTGGATTGCGCAAGCTCTTCACACGATGGCCGATACCAGGCACCGGACCATGGTTCTTCTTCATATAGGTCAGGAATTCATCGACGGTCATCTTATTATCGACCGCGTATTTAAAGAACCGTCCGGCATCGGTGACGGCACCGCCGAAACGCGGGCCGATCATGATGAGCCCGGCGGCTACCGACTGAGACATGCCGATCCCGGCACAGGCCGCGATGATCGTCCCCAACGCTCCGCTCACGCAAGGGCCATGATCAGCGGAAAGCATCATAATGCGCTTGATGATTTCGGCTTCCTGCTTGGAGATCAATCGCTTGTCCCACAAGAGTCCGACGACATGGGGAATTTCGTAGCCCTTGTTGATGAGCTCGGAAGCGGGATACCCGTCGTAGCAGGGCTCATCGCCGCGATCATCGCTGATCGTGGTACGAATCAGCGGGGTGACCATGACTTCATTGGCCTTCATGGCCGCTTCAATACTCTTGGGCAATTTCGGCAATGTCGCAGGCTCGACCGGTTCTTTCACCTGGCCGGACTTCAACAGCTCCTGATAAACATCCTTGATCGCCGGGCCGAGCGCCCCGAAGGTCGCCGGCACAATCGCGCCGGACTTCTTGAGGGCATCGGACTTGGAACGGGCCGACCCTTCGCCCTTCAATCCTTCCTTCGCGCCCGCGTGACCGAACTTCATTCCCTTTGGCAAACTTTCTTGACAGAAGCCGGAGACGACGGCCATCAACTTCACGCGGCGTTTTTTCGCGCCGTACCACTCGGCCGCACGCTCTTCGAGATCGCCGCCCATTTCGCCGACAATGACGACGGCTTTCGTCTGCGGATCATTCTCAAACATTTCGAGATAGCTCACATAGTCCGTTCCCGGATAGGCATCGCCGCCGATGCCGATGGCCGTCGTGATGCCGTCGGCGAACTGTGAGCAGATCCAGATAATTTCGTTGGAGAGACCGCCTGACTTGGTGATGACTCCGAAGGAACCTTCGCGATAGAGCTTGGACAGGACAAGGTTGTCGAATGCGCCGCCGATCACACCGAGACGACAGGAGCCGGCTGATACGATACCAATCGACGAGGGGCCGTTAAAGACCTTGCCGAGCTTTCTGGCATGGGCTCCAAGAATCTTGGCATCCTTCTCAGGCACGCCTTCCGTGATCATCGACACAACCTTGATGTGCGTATCGTCGAGAGCTTCCATCCCGCCCTTCATGGCACGGTCGGCACCGATGTAGACAAGGCTGGTGTTGATCTGAGGATGGTTCTTGGTAGCTTCGGCAACTGTTTTATAGATAGGGACCGCAACCAGGCCGCTGCCGTAGGGAATCTCATGCGTCTTGCCGGCATCCGGCGGATAGACAAAGGCCAGGACGTTCAGCGAACGCTTGATCAGGTAGCAGAACTCGGCCATTCGGCGCGCGGCGTTGACGCCAGCCACGCCGCCCTGAATGACTACATAGGTATCGTTGTTTGCCAGGATACTCATCGGGATCTCCCCTTCTTAATAAACCATGATGAGTGACGGGTGACACGTGACGTGGAGGGTTGATGCCCCAGAAGTCCTGTCACGCGCAACGCGTCACTCGATACGCATCATTTCGCTTGGAGCGCCTTATCGACAATATCGGTGAGCGGCGTGTTGCGATCGAACACGCTGATGTCGAATCCTTCGTCCTTGAGCGCGCGCATCGCGTCGAGGCCTTCTTTCTCTCGCGGACCTCCGCGACGCACCCAGATCTTCACGCCCTTGAGCTTGCCTTCCGACTTAGCCTTGCGGAATCCGTTGATGATGCCGCCGAACGTTTTCACCACGTCGGTGAAATTGGCGATGGCGCCGCCGACAATGATGTTCTTGATTCCGGGCAGCGAGCAGACTTTTTCCGTCAATACTTCAACCGCCCAATCGGGCGGATCGCCTGAGTATTCGGCATAGTTCGCGAGTTTGCCGCCCCGCGCCACAACGGCATCAGAATAATAGACGCTGGCGCCGCCGCCGGCGGGAAGCATTGCCGTATCGCCACCGGGGATTTCAATGAACTTGACGGACCCCTTGATTTTGCTGTCGACCGCCATGACCTCCTCTTCCTGCTTGGAGTAGGCCCGGCCGAATTCTGCCGCAAACGCAAAATTCCAATCAGGGTGACGGAACTTGGCGTCGCCGTCGAGCAAGGTCACGGCATCCAACGCCACTAACTCGCCATCGCTCGCGCGAGTCACAACGGGATTGACTTCGAGATACTGCGCATCTTCACTATCGAAGCAGACAAACATTTTCCCGGCAAACTCGGCCATTTTCTTGATCAGCGGACCGGTAAATCCCGCTTCTTTCGAGAGCTTTTCGAGCGCCTCGGCAGAAGGGGCCTGTCCGATTTCGAGATCGAGTCGCTTGACCCGCTCCCAATTCGACTCGACTTCAATTCCTCCGCAATTGGCTACGAGAATCTCGCTGCCTTCGCGCGTCGACTTCACTGCGCAATAATATTCTTCTTTGTGAGGAATCATTTCTGACACGATGACCTGCGTCACCGTGATGCTTCCGACTTGGCGGCCGATCATTTCCTTGGTCGCGGCTTCCGCTGCCTTGAAATCCAAATCAACCTTGACCAAACCGAGCTTGAATCGTGACCCAAGGGCCTCGTGGGCCTTGGCGACAAGCTTCGACTTCTTCAGCCATTCATTCGCTTGCCCCAGCTTTGTCAGCTCATCAACGGATGTGACGACGACGTAATTGGGGACATTGATCCCCCACTTCTTCATCAGCCCCATTCCGGGACCTTCAAGCACCTTGGCCATGGCGACACTCCTTCAGCGTAGTGGAAACCAGCGATAAGGGAGCCGGATTGTAGCGAAATCACGAGGATGACTCAATACACCAGAGGTACTAACTCGCTAAGGCTCAAAAGGCCTAGTCCGCTAGCGTGACCCGGGTCAGCACCCGTCATCTAACGTATTGAATTATTAGAACAGACACTCAAAACATCGCGGCGATACCGCGCTTCATGCCCTCATAATTTTAGGGATAGTCTCAACGGCGCGTCCGAATCTTCTGACAGGTGGTGCAAATAAATGAACTTCGCTCACTTTGGACGCGCTTGATCACGGCCCCACATGCTCGAGGACAAGGAATTCCCTCCTTGCCATACACCAGATGGTGCTGCTTGTAGATTCCTTCGGAACCATCCGGAGCAAAGAAGTCTTTAACACTGGATCCCCCGCACACAATGGCCTGCCGCAAGATGGATTGCATCTCAGAGTGGAGGCGCCCGGCGGCAGAAGGGGCGAGCTGACTGGCTATCACATCCGGATGCAAACCGGCTCGAAACAACGCTTCATTTGCATAGATATTTCCGATACCCGCAATGACTTGCTGGTGCATGAGCAGCGCCTTCAAACGACGGCGGCACTGGCCGAGGAGCCGAGTAAACTCTTCGCAGGTGACGTGAAGCGGATCGCACCCAAACCGCCTGGCACGATAGCGATCAAGCCCCGCACGATCCAGTAATGAGAGACGGCCGAACCGGCGCGGGTTCCAATAGCGCAATGAACCGGTCGACGAGGAGTCAAATTGCATCGTGTAGTGCACATGCTGGGGAAACTTGATCGACACGGCCGGGAACAATAACAGTCCGGTCATCCCGAGCTCAGCCACGAGATAGCGCCTGTCCCCCGCTTTCTCAAATTCAATCGCGACACTCTTTCCGTATCGATCGACCGCCGTCACGACACTCCCGGGATACCACCAATCCGTATCGCCGCCTTCGCGAACGATGTCGGACCTCCCGACGAGTACCCCGGTAACCTGCGTGCCAATCAAGCGCGCGCGAATCTGACGAGCCGCGACTTCGGCTTCAGGTAATTCAGGCATAGAACCCTGTACGCGATGAAAAGAAATGATGCACCGGCGGGAACCATTACGCCATGCGAACGGGGGGAAACGCAATATTGGAGAACTCTCAAGAAGATACGCTAGGCGACTCGCGGGGTATGCGTCGAGCGGGCTTTTCGGCTCATCCGATGGGCGCGCAGCTTGAGCACTTTCTCAATGGTCTCGTGCAATTTAGGGAGCGGCATGGCTCCCGGCCGTCGAGACTTTACAAATGCCACGGCCTCTTCATAAGACATTCCCTGACTACAACAGAAGTAGGCAATCAGAACGGACGCGGACCGCCCCATCCCGGCACGGCAACAGACCAGCGTTCTGGTTCCTGGAGCACGCGCTTCCAGCCAAGTCACCGCGCGATCAAGACGCGCAGGATCAACGGCAGAAAATTCCTTGAATGGAATATGCTCATAGTCCAGCCACGGAACCGGCTGAACCGTAAACTCTTCGGCCACCAACAACAGTCCTGCTATAGCCGGCATCGGATCCCTGGCATCATCGATATTGCCTAGGATCAACACATCTGTAATCAAATGCATGATGCTCTTAGTATCGTATTAGCGGGAACGGGTCAAGCAAATCACGAGGGATTGGCTCGGCCGTTGCCGCACCGTTGCAGTCTGCTGAAACCTCTCGCTATACTCATCCATCCATTTAGATGACGAAAAGGGGAACTGCATGCCATCGCTCTCACCGGAAGAAGTTGAACAAAGGCTGACTTCGGTCCACTGCGCCATTTGCAAGGGAGATCGGTTTGGGATCGACCGCCGCTTCATGCAGCCGGACGGTGAGTGGCGGGGTGTCTGCATGAAATGCCGATACAGCTTTCCCGTCTACACTGACATGGAGTTTTACCAGCGTACCCAGCCGGATATTCCCTATCGCCTCAAAGAAATCGCCTGCCGAGTCTGCCAGCACCGCGGAGTTACCTTGGACTTTCGTATTACCATGTCGGTTCGAGAAGCGATCTATTTTGTGACCTGCCTCGGCTGCCACACCAAATTCCCCGAGCAATCGTCGCTGGAGGCCTTTGAATAACTCCCCTTTCGTCAACTCACGGGTGTATACTGAAACTATGGATGAGAAAAACAAACAACCAGACTCAGAATCGGCGCCGAAGGCCCGCAAGGAAATCCCCCTCATTTCCGTGCCTAACGATCGCGACATGATCGCCGCCGAAATGGCGGAGATGTTCGACGAGGATCGCGTCAGCCATCAGCACGGCAGCTCCGAACCGGAAGCGGATTAATATCCCCTCAGGCTGATCGAATTATCCGCACCCTCCCATCGCCATCGATTCGTCCCACCGCCGACACTTTTCCTTCCCGCTCTTTTCGCATGACTCGCTCAATCTGCACGAGAGCACCGCGATGCCAGTCATCAAATGATGCGTTTGAGTCAGACCTTAATCGATCCTGACGTCCGATTTCCGACCGTCCCAACTCGTTGCAAAGCCACGCCCGCTTCTCGCCTTTCAACTCGCGCAATTCACTGACTACGCGATAGACATCAGGTCTATGCTCGACGATGGTCCGCCCATCCTTCCTGAGTAGCAGATACGAAAACTTCAGCGCGTCTTTAATGAAACCCACCGCCTCGTCAATCTTTTGGATCCCTGGCGGCGGTTCCCAGCCCCGCTCTTCATGGCACCAATCGAACGGATTGACCAATGCGGGGCAACTGTTTTCATGGAGGCACGGGCTATAGATCGTGCAATGCTTCTCCTCAATTAATCGATTTCGCAACTGATGCAGCGCTCTTGAGGTATCGCGCAACGCCGGCTCCACAATCATAAGCGTGCCGGTCGGAGCCAACCTCGCCAGAAGTTGTGTGACAAGTTTGCCCCTCGACTCGACGGGATCGGCGGTTCGAGAAAAGAGTTCGTTCAGGCAATTCGCCGCGATGATCAAATCATAAGGTGCTTGCTGGTCAACCTGGCTTAGCCACGCCCCATTCGGCGAGCGCTCCACATTCCCCTCATGAGCCATCAGCTGTCCACCTGTGACTCCAGATTCTCGGCTGTAGGCATCCCAAAGCTGCCTGGCTTGCTTGAGAGCCCCGGCTGAGATGTCGATTGCCACAACGCTGAGATCTTTGATTCGGTCTGGCCAATGCTGATGGAGCCAATCGCGTACGGCCAACGCCCCGACGCCTGGTCCCGATCCCACATCAAGAATGCGGATCGAGCGACCAGAAGCTTGATCAGGCCAGCCTGGCGGCATCTCGTCGAGCAGCGCTTGAACTTTGGACAGATTTACCGGCAGAAAGTATTTGAGATAGGCGACTGCATGTGCCGGATGATCGAGATAGTCGGATTTCAGTGAGGCACGATCTTTCGTAAAGAGCCTGGAGAGATCGGCCACGGCCTGTGCAATGTGATCATGGTTGAGCAGAGCTGAATTGGCAGCGACCTGCTCAATCGACCTGAGCATGATCGGCGAGAGGGTGGCGACTGACTGACGTTGGTTGAAGGCCATATCGACGTAGTGTATGCTCACTTCACGAGGAGAACAATCATGAGCAATCCACTTTTGCAAGCCTACCTAGAGGTCGAAATGGCCATGGAGCGTTTCACGCTCGTTCTGCATGACCATGTCGATCATCTTCGCGCAACGGAGCCGACCGGCTCCGATAAACTGCACCGAATGGCAAACGGCACGAAAGCCATGCGTGACAGCGCGTCGATTTATTTATCCTATGCCAAATACGTCGCTCACGGCATGCCCGCCAGTGAGGAACTGATCGAGGACGATTTACAGGGATAACAACCGACACATTGATTGAGCCTGCCCTCTACAGAAATCGAAAGGCCCGCCGGGGATCACCCGGCGGGCCTTTTCATTGCACTATACCAGCGTCAATTAAATGCTGCGCATGAAATGGGACACGTCGTCTTGATTGACGGCCCCGCCCATGACAGAAGACATCGCAACGTTGGTGGATTTCTTGCCAGTGAGACCGGATTCCACTTCGTCCACGATCAATTCAACCGGCATAGACTGACCGCCATAGACCCTCGGTCCACCGATGATCTTGGCATTGGAATAGCCATAAATCGCCGTCGCCACTTCCTTGGCCAGCCAACCGACATAGTTAAATTCAGGCACAACGATCAACTTGGCATTCTTGCAGAGTTCCCGCAGTTCCTTCGTGGGAAATGGCCGCAACGAGCGCACCTTGATCAGACCAATCTTAATGCCCTTCTCCGCGCAAATACGAACCGCTTCCCGAGACTGAGCCGCCGCGCTTCCCGAAGCAATGATGACAGCCTCGGCACCGTCCACATTCTCAGCTGTGAGCAACCCGCCCATATACTGATTGATATACTTCCGCGACCGTTCCACCGCAGCCCATACTTCTTGCTGCCAAACGGCGTGAATGTTGTACGCCATGAAGTTTGATTTCTGAACCGGGGCGTCGCGCGAAAGACGCGCGGGAGGATTCTCCGCATCGAGGACAGGCACCGCTCCACGCCAGGCTTCCCGAGGGGGGAGCTTCATGCTGCGATCCTGCATACGCACATAGCCACGCGCGTGCGTGACAAAGAATCCGTCGCAGCAGACACCAACCGGCAGGGTCACATCGTTCTTCTCGCTGATGATAAACCCGGCCATTGTAAAATCGAACATATCCTGCTGATTTTCAGCATGGAACACGATCATGCCGCAGTTCAAGAGATACGACACTTCGATGTTATCGGGTTGAATCGCGAGCGGAGCATTGACCACCCGGCAGGTAAACATCGCCACGGCCGGCAACCGATGGCCGGGCCATGACGCAATGCCTTCAAGGCCTCTCAACGTTCCAGGTCCTGCAGTCGCCGTATAGCAACGGACGCCTGCGCGGGATCCTCCGGCGATGGCGGCCATGACGCCGACTTCTTCCTCGCCACGGTAATACTCTTTCACATAACCTTCACCGTAGAGCACACCCACGAGCTGCATGGTTTCGCTCTGGGGCGTAATCGGATAGGCAATGGCCAAATCGACGTTCGAGCGTCGGATCGCTTCCTTGGCCGCTTCGCTTCCCGTAATAAACTCTTTCGTCCTGGGAGCTTCGTGAAACAGATACTCAGGAGTGACGACCTTTTGCCGCTTGGCTTCAGCGTGCGGGTCTTTCTTTGCTGGCGCGACCGTGGCCGCAGGAGCACCCGGGGGATTCGTTTTGACTTCAGCTTCGCTCATTGTTGCACCTCTTGGCTATATCGCCCGTGATCCCGATCCTTACCCTTCGCGCTTCATCTGTTCAGCCGAATGGCCGAACGTACCCGCGCTGCCGACTCCGTCGACGGATGGCATGAAGGTCAATGGATTGGTGTGGGTCTTTCCACCGTGGACTTTGGACTGCGTTCCGGTAAACCGAACATTCTCGCCGTTCTCCGGCAACTTGATCCCCATTTCTTCACGAATCTTCTTGAAGATCTGCGCGGTTTTTTTCAGCTTCAGCACATCCGAGTCGCGGATCGTCAACATGGCATCTTCGTGGCCCTGCTCAGCGCAGATCGCCATCGTGCAACAATTCGTCCCCGCACGGATCATCTTCAACGTCAGATTCGCATAGTGACAATGTACGCCGATGAAAATACAGGCCTCAATCTTATTGCCCCAAATCGTCAGATTCGGGTGGTTGGGATTGATCACCTCTTCCGGGTCGATCTTCGGATACTTGGGCCGATAGTCCGGCATCGGGATAATCATCACGTTCGGAATCTGGGCGGCAATTTCCAGCGTGGCCTTGGCCTTTTCAATGGCATGTTCATTCCAGGCCCACAACACCATCGGCCCCGGGAAGAGCGTCGCATTGGGACTGGTTAACATCTTCCTGGCCATCTCTTCGATGACCTTATCTTCATTGGGTTCCAACAGTCCGTAAAACAAGCCTTCGCCTGGATCGGGCAGCGAAACACCAAGTTGCGCAGCGGATGGAGGATGAAATCCAGCCGGTCCCGGAACGATGATTCTCTCTCTCTTATCTTGCGTTGTTGCCACGCCCGTTCCCCTTTCTTGCCGAATGATCAGACGTTAGGGCTTACCAAAACAGCCGTCGTACTCTTGTCGCCATACGTAATATTGTCGGTGATGGCGGCGAGCGGTAATTGATCGATCATGATCATCTTAATGGCGTTGTTCTTGGCCATGTTGTCGCAGACCCAGACACACTGCGCGCAACCCTTACAGCGATCCACGGCCACATATGCGGAGCCGTACTTAAAGCCCTTATCCTTTCCCATCTCTTCGCTATACTGGATGGTATTGGCTTCCGGGCAATACTGCGTGCAGAGCTTGCAGCTCTTCGCGGCGCAAATTTCAACATTGATATCAGCTACGAGATACATGGAAAACTCCTTCTGTATCGCTATTACGCACTGGCAGCTGCGGCAACTGGCGTCTCGATACGCTTCACGTCGGGAGCAGCCCATCCGTGCTCAACGGCATAGTTCCAGCCGGCCCGCATGACGGCCACGTTTTTATCGATCAGCTCCTGCTTCTTTTTGAACTTTCTTTCTACTACGCTATCCAAGGCCGCCGTTCCACCGGAGACGACGAATCCTTTTCCGAGGAACCGATCCTTCACGGCCTGCTCCAACCCCGCCATATTCGTCAACCCGGTGATCGCTCCGATACAACCCATCAAGGCCATGTTCGTGGCAAGGTCCATCCCGGCCACTTCCAACGACAGCTTCGTAGCCGGGAAGTAGTAGAGCTTCGCGCGGCGCTCTTCCAACTCGCGGGCCTGGTCCTTGTGCAGGTTCATCGGGCCATCGTTGTTGATCAGCGCAATCCCATCTTCCTTCAGGCCAAAATAAAACGGCATCGTATAAGACTTGCCGTGCGTAATGACCTGCGGGTGGAAAATGATGATGATGTGCGGAAACGTAATTTCGCCGATCTCGTAGATGGGCTCATCCGAAACCCGCACATAGCTCTCTACCGGCGCCATGCGCTTTTCCGATCCGTAGAACGGAACGATTGTGCTTTCCCCGCCGGCATTGATGACCGCAGTGCTGAGGATGTGCGACCCCGTCACGACACCCTGTCCACCGACGCCCGCCATCCGAATGTTGAAACGCTTTGCCATGGGCAGTCCTCCTTACCGGTCAGGCTTATGCTTTGTTGGGAATGGCAGCAGCGGGAGCGGCCGGCTTCGGAAGAAATTCCTTGTAGCCATAGCGCTCAGCCAAGTACTGCTTCGCTTCTTCGCTGACATACTCTGTGAACTGATACCGATCGTTCTCAACGGTCTTGGCGTCTTCCATGACCTTGTCGGTCGGAATCGCATATTCAATGTTGCAGGAGGTATAGGCTTGGATGTACGCGGAGCCGACTTCGCGAGCAATCAGGACGGCTTTCTTGATGACACTCTCGACACGGCGGGGATTGTTCGGAACGACGGTAGCGACATAGGCACATCCAGCCACCTTCGCCATCTGCAACATATCCATCTTCTCAAATTTCTTGCCCAAGGGGGCCATCTTCAACACCGCGCCACGGCTCGTCATACCGCTTTCCTGGCCACCGGTATTTCCGTAGACTTCGTTATCCAACATGATCGTGGTGAATCGTTCCTTACGGAACCAGGAGTGCAACACTTGCTGGAATCCGATATCAGCCGTGCCGCCGTCGCCGGCCATCACGACCACATCCTTCGGCTTATCGCCGAACCGGAGGCGGAGACCGCGGGACAACCCGCTGGCCACTCCATTCTGGTCGCCATAGTTGCCGTAGACGAAAGGAATCGCCGCCTGCGAGATCGCCAAGCGACCACATCCGGCAGTACCCACCATAATCGTGTCTTCAGGATTCGGAACGGCAATCATCGCCAGGCGGATGAACAGCGTCATCGCACAACCGGCGCACATCGGATGCTCTTCCAAAATTTCCTTGAAGCTTCCCATCTGGGAGACAGAGACCTTCTTGCCGAACGGACCATGTTCGACCATATCCCGATATTCTTTCGGCATGAACTTCTCGAAGCCGTTTGTAAACTTCACATAATCGAGACTCATCAGGCACCTCCCTTATGTCACTGCAACGGCAAACCGTTGCCTATGGTTCAACACTCTCACGATAAACGAAGAGACCTTGTAGGACGATGAGGATGGACTACGCACAACCGAGTCTGATCTATCAATTGCGCCATGGCATCCTAGCAAAGCTGAAAAAAGACTGTCAATTATATATTCGGATCCGCCCCTCGACTGCCAGCACTGTGAAATACTAGAACGTCCTGATATTCAACGCAACTTCTCAGAAGGCCCACGACATTCGAAAGAAGGCCTAGGCCCAAGCCGGTGAGGTAGGCCATTCGCCCCAAAAAGAAACCTCCTGGAAGCGTCGATCCAGAAGAAGTGATCAACGCCCTGTTCGAAACTACGCCTGATCATTGCCGATCACCACCAATCCGGTTAGACTGGGAACACTATGCTCAATCGAGTCTTGATTCCCGGCGAAGACGATGCCGGAACCCATGTCGGCGGTGTGCATAAACGCCCCCCGATCCCGGATAACACGTTGAAGGCCGAATGTCCGAAATTCATGGCCCATGGCCCCTGCGGAGGCGTGCGCAAAGGAGGACTCTGCGAAGTCTATCCGGACATGAAATGTCCCTGGGTATCGATGTTTATTGAACTCGAAAAAATCGGGCAGACCGATTGGATGAAACAACTCTAGAAGACATGAGGCGTGACTCGTGAAACGTGAATCAGCGCGACGCACATCGAAAACGACAAAATTGGGGTACAACGAACGGCATGCGAAAAGCGGTATCACCGCGCCATTACCTAGCATCGAAACATTCCCGAACCAGTATAAGGGCTACGAAATCACGATTGAGATTCCCGAATACACCGCGATCTGCCCCAAAACCAACCTACCGGATTTCGGCACCGTGACCATTCACTACATGCCCAACAAAGCCTGCCTCGAACTCAAATCCCTCAAGATGTATATCCACGCCTACCGAGATCTCGGTATTTTCTATGAGAACGCCGTCAATCGGATCCTCCACGATGTCGTGGCATCCTGCCGGCCCGTCTGGGCCACCGTCACCGGCGGATTTACCGCGCGCGGAGGCCTGTCGAGCAAAATCGAAGCGAAATACCCATAAAACATCAAAACCTCTCTGCCTCTGCTCCTCCCTAGCGACGCCCTCTTCCTTCTTGTCATCAACACACTCGTATCAAACATCTCGAAACCGGTCTCAGATGGGCCGGTGAGCTAAAACCCCGCGAAGTCTTGCAGATTAAGCCCCTTCGGCCACCTGCCGATAAGAAGGAGAGGGATCGGTCGCCGCTCCCATCTTTTGTTTTTATCGGGGAACCGCATGACGCCATCGCTGAAACCGTCGACGGGAATACAAACGCCTTCATCCTTCACCATCCGGCTTGGAATGCTCATGGGTGCTGCAATTCTCGCGACCGGCGGATTTACCCTCGCCGTCTACGACACCATTGAGACCGTGCAAATTCGCGGACCGCTCTATACGCAAATCGTCGAAAGCAAAGATCTGGCGGCGAATGCACTCCCCCCCACACTGTATATCGTCGATTCCTATCTCGTGACACTGGAGCTGCTGAGCGCCTCCCCTTCAATGCGCACCGTGCTCGTGGAGCAATTCCGTCAACTCGAGCAAGCCTTCCTGACCAAGCAATCCGAATGGCACACCCGCCTGCCCCCAGGACCGTTACGAGACACCCTCGCCGAATCGTCTGGACGGTGGGCACGAGAATTCTACGAACACTGGCATCGCAATTTCCTCCCCGCCCTTGAACGCGGGGATACCCGCGCCATGACAGATCTCGTGTTCGGTCCTCTCGGCTATCAGTTTGCACAGCACCGCCTGGCAATCACGAACCTCGTCCAGCTCGCCGACAGCCAACGCCGCCAAGCCGAAGAAGACGCCCATACCGTCCTGACCGCTAGAACGTATCTTCTCGGAAGCCTGGGCCTTGGCCTCATCGGCGTAATTTTCCTCGTTGGCTGGTTGATCAACCGCCGGGTGAGCGCGCCTCTCCTGCTTAGCCTTCAGGATAGCGAAGAGCAGACCCGTTCCATTGTGGCCAACGCGCTAGATGCCATCATCGTCATGGACGATCAAGGACGGATTATCGACTGGAATCCACAGGCCGAACAGATCCTAGGGTGGACCAAAAGTGAAGTGCTTGGGCGAATACTCTCGGATACGATCATTCCCCCGCAATATCGCGAGGCTCACCGTGAAGGCTTACAACAGTACCTGGCCACGGGCAAAGGCCCGGCGCTAGGGAAACGGCTGGAATTAGTCGCCCTGCGCGCGGATGGGACCGAGTTTCCAATTGAACTGGCGATTACCCCACTCAAACTGACATCGCGGACAACCTTTAGCGGATTCATCAGAGATATTTCCGAGAGAACGCAATGGGAAGAAAAGCTGCGCATCGTGGTGGAATCTGCGCCAAGCGGAATGGTGCTCGTCGATCACTCGGGCATCATCCGCATGGTGAACGCTGAACTGGAACGAACCTTCGGCTATCCCCGCACCGAACTTTTGGGCCAGCCCATTGAAGTCCTGGTTCCAGAAGCGATCCGCCGCCAACATGTCAAAGATCGCACCGCATTTATGGCTCAGCCCCGCTCACGGGCAATGGGGACGGGACGTGAACTGAAGGGACGGCGAAAAGACGGCTCAGAGTTTCCCCTTGAAGTGGGACTGACCTCGGTGCAGACCGCAACCGGACTCATCATCATCGCAACGATCATGGATGTGACGGAGCGAAAGCAGATAGAAACCGCCCTCCGCCAGGCGAAGGAAACCGCCGAAGCCGCAAGTCTTGCCAAATCTCAGTTTCTTGCCAACATGAGCCACGAGATCAGGACCCCGATGAACGGCGTCCTTGGCATGGCGGAATTGCTGCTGAACTCGTCATTGACCGAAAGGCAGCGGCATCTTGCCGACAGTGTGCACCGCTCCGGGACCGCCTTACTCGGCATCATCAATGACATTTTGGACTTCTCGAAGATCGAGGCCGGCAAGCTGGTGCTGGAACAGATCGAGTTCGGGCTCCGGGATACGATCGCGGAAGCCGTCGAGCTTTTCGCCGAACCGGCCGGCGAAAAAGGGGTGGAGTTGACCTGCTACATTCCCGACAACATTCCAGACAATGTCATCGGCGACCCCGTCCGGCTGCGGCAAGTCCTCCTTAACCTCGTGGGGAACGCCGTGAAGTTCACTCCCCATGGCGAGGTGGCAGTCCGCGTCGCGCTCCTGAGGCAGGCAAATGAGACGCTCCTGCTAAAAGTTGAGATTGCCGACACCGGATTTGGCATCCCCCCTCAGGTCCAATCACGGCTCTTCACCGCATTCTCCCAAGCCGACGGCTCCACGACCAGACGTTTTGGAGGCACCGGCCTGGGCCTGGCGATTGTCAAACAACTGGTCCTACTCATGGGCGGCGAGGTCGGCCTGACGAGCTCCTCGAAACAGGGATCGACGTTCTGGTTTACCACGCACCTGGGCTGGACCGCCCAGTACCCCCCCGTCGAGATACCCGACCGCGTGTTAGACCACATGAAAATCTTGGTGGTCGACGACAATGAGACCAACCGCTACATCCTGGAGTCCCACCTCACAGCCTGGGGGGCCGAGACCGTTACGGCCGAATCCGGCACCGTCGCGCTGGCCCACCTGCGCAAGCAGGCCGGCAACCAGACACCATTCGATTTAGCGATTCTCGATATTCACATGCCCGACATGGATGGCTTCACGCTCGCCCAAGCCATCAAGGCGGATCCTACCATCCGCTCGGTGGATCTGCTCGCACTAAGTTCCATCGACAGCCAGGCCTACGGCAGGGACGGCGCAGTGCCGGAGTTTTCTGCCTGGCTCAGAAAACCTGTTCGGCAATCACTCCTGAAGGACTGCCTGCGCCGCCGACAGCAGGGACAGTCCGCGCTCCCAGCTGTTCAGACGCTGGCACCCCGGCCGACACCGGCGCAGGCCGGCTCGCCCCCACTCCGTGGCCACGTACTTCTCGTCGAAGACAATCCTGTCAATCGTGAAGTCTCCACCGGCATGCTCGAACTCCTGGGCTATCAGGTCACCGTCGCCGAAGACGGCCAGCAGGCCATCGCCGCGTCCACCACACAGTCCTTCCATCTCATTCTCATGGATTGCCAGATGCCGATCATGGATGGATTCACGGCCACGGCAAAGATTCGCGCGCGAGAAGCACAGACGCCTCTCGCGCGAACCCCGATCATCGCGCTGACTGCCAATGCCATGGACGGTGATCGGGATCGCTGCCTGGAAGCGGGCATGGACGACTACCTCAGTAAACCATTTTCTCAACAGGCCCTGGGAGATCTGCTGTCTCGCTGGTGCCTTTCCCGAAACCAGGCGCAGGCATCTCCGGCTGGCATACCGATGGCAACACCAACAGCCAGCGAGCAACACCCATCGCCGACGACACACGTTGACCGCACCGCATGGGCCACGATCACCGCGCTCCAGCGACCGGATCAGCCGAATCTGCTGCACAAGACGATCGGTCTCTATCTCATGAGTTCCCAGGCCCAAATCGACGGGCTCCGTCAGGCGCTTCAGGACGGGAGTCCTCAAGCCATGATCACTCAGGCCCACACGCTCAAATCATCGAGCGCCATGCTTGGAGCAACAAACCTGGCCAACCTCGCAAGTCAACTGGAACAGGCGTGCCGAACCAATCACGTAGAGCACACCGATCGGCTGGTTGCGCGCATCGACGAAGAATATCAGCAGGTCTGTGCCATTTTTCGCCGTGAACTGACGGCATCATCTAAGGAGGCTGCATGAAACTCTCGACCTTCACCTATCCGGCATCCCGTCAAACCCCGGTCGAGACCTACCCGCTCACGGATCCGGCTCGCACACTTGTCATTCTGTTCGGCCCGTCGCATTTGCTGAATACGCCGGCTCCCATTCAAACAATCCTGGCCGCCTACCCCGGCGCCGCAGCCATCGGCTGCTCCAGTTCAGGGGAAATCTTTGGCACGCAGGTTCAGGATGACACTCTGGTCGTCGGACTCTTAGAGTTCGGCTCCACCACGGTCCGAACCGCGTCTGCCCATGTCACCACTCCCGGCCATTCCTTCGAAGCCGCGCAAGCTCTGGCAACCCGCCTTATCGATCCGGCGCTCCGCGGCGTCTTGGTGCTCTCCGATGGACTAGGTGTCAACGGCAGCGAACTGATCCGTGGACTGAACACCGTACTCCCGCCACATGTCGTGGTCTCGGGCGGTTTGGCCGGCGACGGCAGCCGGTTCAAACAAACGTGGGTGGTGAAAGACGGGCTGCCCGTCTCTGGATACATCACCGCGGTAGGATTCTATGGCTCCGCGATCCGGCTTACACATGGCTCCAAAGGCGGATGGGACCTCTTCGGACCGGAACGGCTCATCACTCGTTCACGCGGGAATGTCCTCTACGAACTGAACCAAAAACCGGCGCTTCAGCTCTATAAAGACTACTTGGGCACACTCGCCAGCGGGCTGCCCGGCACCGCCCTCCACTTTCCGCTGGCGATCCGGCACACCCGAGACGAGACCAAACGCCTGGTCCGCACCATCCTGGCCATCGACGAAGACGCTCAGTCCCTGACATTCGCGGGCGATATGCCGGAAGGAGCCTATACCCAATTCATGCGCGCCAATTTCGACCGCTTGATTCAAGGCGCCTCCGATGCCGCCACCCTGGCGGCGATACCGGGAGGCGACTCCACGCCAACTCTGTCGATTGCCATCAGCTGTGTCGGACGGCGCCTCGTGCTGGGAGAACGAACCGAAGAGGAAGTGGAAGCGGTCTTCGACATGTTGCCGAAAGGGGCCGCACAGATCGGGTTTTACTCGTATGGCGAGATCTCTCCCTACAGCACGGGACACTGCGATCTCCACAATCAAACCATGACCCTGACGACAATTTCAGAGGCCGCCTGAGACCGAGTATGCACCCGCTCCTGCAACGACAACTCAAACGGTTGGGGCTCGACCCGGTGACGGGCCCCACGGACTCGGCAGGCTGGCGCGCCATGCTCGATCGCGTCAGCCTCAGCTATACCGAAAACGATCAAGGCCGAGCCCTGTTGGAACAATCCCTCGACGTCACCTCTCGGGAGATGCAGGACCTATACGAAGACCTCCGGCGATCCGGAGAAACAGAGCTGGCAGGAGAGCGCACGAAACTCGAAGCCGTGCTCCACTCACTCGGCGACGGGCTCTGCGTCGTCGATGCCCAGTGGAAGATCGTCCTCATGAATCCGCAAGCCGAAGAATTATTCGGCGCACCCCTGGCGAGTCTGGCCGGGCAGCCGGCGTACCGCTTCCTCTCGCCGGGTCCCGAAGAGTTCAGTCACGACTGTCTCATCACGGATACCTCGATCCCGCCGCTCGAACAAGGCCGTCCCTTCCGCACCGATGGCGGTATTCTCTTGCGGAACGATGGCCAGATGGTGCCGATCTCGCTCGCAGTCACACCTGTCTCAACCCAAGGCGTGGTGAACGGCGCCGTGCTGGTATTCCGGAATATCACCGCTCAAAAGCAGGCGGACGAACAGCGGACAGAGAGCGCATCGCTGCTCCGGCGGGTGCAGGCCGGGCTGCTGGAATTAGCCACGAATACAGATCTCTATCGCGGAGAACGCTCCGACGCCTTTCATGTCATTACGCGAGTCGCGTCACAGAGCCTCCGCGTGGCCCGCGCCAGCATCTGGTTTTTTACGGAGGGGCACGCCGCCATTCGCTGCGCCGACCTGTTCGAACAAGCAACCGACACGTATTCGAACGGACTCGAACTGCCCGCGACCAGTTTCCCTCGCTATTTTGAAGCACTCGCGGCGGAAGAGGTCATCGTCGCCAACCAGGCCCAAACCGACCCCATCACATCCGAATTCACAACCAACTATCTCATCCCGCTCGGGATCACCTCCATGATGGACATGCCCATTTGGGCTGAAGGCACGATGGTCGGCGTCATCTGCCATGAACATATCGGACCCGCCAGAGTCTGGACGGCGGAAGAACAGCAATTCGCCACCTCGGTGGCGAATACGGTGGCCTTGGTCTTGGAAGCCACGGATCGCCGCAAGGCCGAGCAGGCACTCCGCGACCTCTCCTCATTCCAGAGAGCCATGCTGGACAATGCCGGGCATGCCATTATTTCCACCACGCCCGAGGGGATTATTCGTCTCTTCAATCCTGCGGCTGAATCGTTACTCGGCTATTGCGCGGACGCACTGATCGGCATACAGACGCCCGCCTTGTTTCATGACCCCGAGGAAGTCGCCGCGCGCGCACGGCTCTTCTCGGCAGAACTCAACCGCTCGATCGAACCGGGGTTCGACGTCTTGGTCGAAAAGAGCCGGCTGGGTCTGCACAATGAGCATGAGTGGACCTATATCCGGAAGGATGGCACTCGCCTGACGGTGTTGCTGAACATCACCGCGATTCAAAATGCAGACGGACACATCACCTCGTTTTTAGGAATCGCCTCAAACATTACCTCGCTGAAGATCGTTGAACGCGAGCTGATCACGGCCAAGGAAGCGGCAGAGACCGCGAATATCGCCAAATCGCAATTTCTCGCGAATATGAGCCACGAAATCAGAACCCCCATGAACGGCATCCTCGGGCTGTCGGCGCTCTTGCGACAAACGCCCTTGAGCCCCAAGCAGCAACGCTTGACGGACACGATTGTACGATCCGGCAACTCGCTCCTGGACATCCTCAACGACATTCTCGATTTTTCGAAGATCGAAGCGGGCAAGCTGGAACTGGAACACACCGACTTCCACTTGCGCATGCTGGTCGACGACGTACTCGAATTGTTTGCGCCCTCCGCGCATCGGAAGCATCTGGAGCTCATTGCCGACAGCGCCGACAGCGTCCCCGTCTTCGTCAAGGGAGACCCCGCTCGACTCCGCCAGATTTTGATCAATCTGATCGGCAATGCCATTAAGTTCACGGCTCAGGGTGAAGTGATCGTGAATATCGTCAGTATTGCGGAAGGAAACCACCAATCCGTCCTCTGCTTCTCAGTCAAAGACTCCGGCGTCGGCATCACCCCCGATGCCTTGCACAACATTTTTCAACCGTTTTCACAAGCCGATGGATCGACGACGCGAAAATACGGCGGCACGGGACTCGGCCTCACCATTGCCAAACAACTCGTGGCGTTTATGGGAGGAGAAATCTGGGCTGAGAGTCAGGTCGGATCGGGGGCGACCTTCTTCTTTACCGTGCACCTCGCCCATTCGTACCTGAGTGGCATCGGCACGCCAGATTTACACCAGATCCTGCCAACCCAGCGCGTCCTGGTCGTGGATGACAGCCGCCCCGCCCGCCTCTCACTGGACCGCCAACTGCGCAGCTGGGGCATCCCCTCTACGGTGGCTGAGTCAGGCCCCGTCGCTCTGCCCCTGCTGGCAGAAGCGATAGAAGATGGCCGCCCCTATGATACGGTCGTCATCGATTTGGACATGCCCGGCATGAACGGACTCGACACCGTTCGCGCCATCCACGACACACTTCAGCGCCATCGCCCCCGCGTGATCCTCATGACACCGGTCGAGCGAGTGGACGTCGCGGAAGACCACACCGGGCTGATCGCGGCCACCCTCACAAAGCCCGTGAGGCCCTCCGACCTTCACCGAGCCCTCTCCGGCCAAACCGTCTTGGTCCCCACGTCCCCTCATCCCCATGAGCAGGATGACCGGACACCCGCCACACCTCAGGGCTCGATTCTCCTCGCGGAAGACAACGCCGTGAACCAAGAGGTCACACTGGGCATGCTAGAGGTGCTGGGATGCACCGCCACAGCCGTTGAGAATGGACGACGTGCGATCAGCCTGCTGGCGAGCCAGCCCTTTTCCGTCATCCTCATGGATTGCCAAATGCCGGAGATGGATGGATTTGAAGCCACCCGGGTCATCCGTAAACAGGAAGAGAATACCGGCAGGAGGATTCCAATCGTGGCCCTCACCGCCCATGCCCTGCAAGGCGATCGGGAGCTCTGCCTTGCGGTCGGGATGGACGACTATCTGAGTAAACCCTTTACGATCGAACAGCTGAGGACCGTGATTCATCGATGGCTACCGACTTCTCCGCAATCGACTCCAACGGATTCACCGCACCCCCCCCTCGCGTCCTCACCGGCTCCGGCCCTTCAACCCACTGAATCTCCAGTAGATCCAAAGAGCTGGGACAGCATCACCAACCTCCAGCGCCCCGGCCAGCCTGATCTGCTGGCCAAAGTCATCGGCCTCTATCTCAAGGATTCGCAAGCGTTGGTCGATAAGATACTAGCGGCCACGGCAGAGAAAGACTTCGCCCCTCTGCGGGACACCGCCCACAGCTTGAAGTCGCGCAGTGCGACGCTCGGAGCCTGGCAGGTCGCGGAGCTGTGCAAACAGTTGGAAACGGGAGCTCGCGAGCAAACCTTAGCCTGGCCAGAAGCCGAACGGACGGCCAAGCAGCTACAACAGACCTTCACCGCGACCTGCACCATCTTTGAAAATGAACGACAGAGGAGAGCCGCATAAATGAATGCTACCCCACTAGCCCTTATTGTTGACGACGACATCACCTTGCGCGTCCTCGCGCGGGAAGCGCTGGAACAAGCCGGGTGCCGCGTTGAAGATGCCGCAACGGGACAAGAAGCGCTCGACGCCTTTCAACGAGAGACACCCGATATCATCCTTTTGGATGTCGTCATGCCGGGGATGGACGGATTCGCTACCTGCGCGGCCCTTCGGAAACTGCCATGCGGAGCCTCCGTGCCCATTCTCATCATGACCGGCCTCGACGACGTGAAGTCCATCACCACGGCGTACGACGCCGGCGCAACCGACTTTGTGACGAAGCCGTGGAACGCCCTCGTGCTCAGCCACCGGGTCCGCTATATGCTGCGAGCCAGCCAAGCCGTGACGGAACTCCTGGAGCGAGAGATGAGCCTGGCTGAAGCCCAGCGGATCGCCCGCCTGGGCAACTGGCGCTGGAACTTGGCGACGAACCGGTTTATCGCCTCTACCGAAACGTTCCGCATTCTGGGCATTCATGCGGACCCCTATTCCACAACGCTGTCGTTTGAGGAATTCGTCAGCCATATTCACGAAGCGGATCGGCCGGCGGTCGAGGCCGGCATCCGCCAAGCGATTGCCACGGGAGCCCCATTTCGCCAGGACCATCGCGTCCACATGCCCACAGGCGATACCCGAATCGTGCATCACTATGCCGAGGTAGCCTTCGAACAAGGCGGCGCAGCCACCAGCGTCGTCGGGACGATTCAAGATATTACCGATCAGAAAAAAGCCGAAGCCCAGATTCATTTTCTGTCAAACTACGACCGCCTCACCCAACTACCCAATCGCCAACTGTTCCAGGATCGTGTCACCCAAGCCCTGGCCATACAGAAACGTCATGACACCAACGACGCCATTCTCCTCGTCAATCTCGACCGATTCCAACGCTTTAACGATACCCTCGGCCCAAAATACGGTGATGCGATTCTCCGCGAAGTGGCCGAACGACTGCTCCATTGCGTCCGCCAGTCCGACTCAGTGGGCTGGCACGAGGATCAGGAGCCTGTCACCCTCTCCCGGCTGGGCGGGGACGAATTCACCGTGCTCCTGACCCATCTGGCTTCAGCACAGAGTGCCGCGAAGGTCACGCAGCGGATTCTGGAATCTCTCCGTGAGCCCTATCACATCGACGGACGCCAGGTGGTGGTCACAGCCAGCATCGGCATTGCGTTACTCCGGCAGGATGGGGACGATGTCGACACGCTGCTCCGCAACGCGGACGCGGCCGTCCAGGCGGCGCAGGAGAAAGGACGAAACACCTATCAGTTCTATTCCCAATCGATGAACGTGGCCCTGGCAGAACGGCTGAGTCTGGAGTCGGACCTTCGCCAGGCCTTGGAGCGCAGCGAATTTGTGCTGTACTACCAGCCCCAAGTCGACATTCGCCGATGGGAGGTCGTCGGCGTCGAAGCCCTCATCCGCTGGCAGCACCCGGTACGAGGCATGGTATCGCCCTTGACCTTTATTCCGCTGGCCGAAGAAGTCGGGTTGATCGACCAAATCGGACAATGGGTGTTGCGCACCGCCTGTGCGCAGCAGGTCGCCTGGAGAGCCTACGGTCTCAGCGAGATCTCTATCGCGATCAACCTGTCGGGAGTTCAGTTTCAGCAAGCGGATCTTGTGGAGTCCATTCGCACAATCGTCCGTGAGACGGGGGCCAATCCTGCCGGTTTGGAATTGGAACTGACGGAAAGCACCGCCATGCACGACGCGGAAAATGCAGTCGTCGTTTTTCAGCAACTCAAAGCCATGGGGTTCAGCCTGTCCATTGACGACTTTGGCACCGGCTATTCTTCGCTGGCCTACCTCAAGCGCTTCCCCATCGACACCATCAAGATCGATCGGGCCTTCGTCAAAGACCTCGCGTCAGAATCCGAACAAGCTGCAATTGCCATTGCCATCATCGCCATGGCGCACGGACTGAAGCTTCGCGTGCTGGCCGAGGGAGTCGAAACTCAGCCGCAACTCGACATCCTCCGCAACCAAGGGTGCGATGCCATTCAAGGGTACTTCTTCAGCCATCCCTTGCCGGCCGACCTTGTCGAGCAATTGATCCGCGACCTCCGCGCGAAAGCCACTCACGAGCGGCCGGCCGCATAGCGCCCGGCCGCGCCTACGATTCGCGCACGCCAGCTTGTATTTCGAGGCCGCTCACGATACTCTCGCGCGATCTTCGATTTCACTTCTGCACCATGGCCATTTACGCAATCGGTGACATCCACGGCTGCGCGCGCTCCCTGGAGCAATTGCTCGATCTCATCCGGTTTGATCCGTCCGTAGACCGCCTCTGGTGCGTCGGCGATCTGGTCAATCGCGGTCCGGATTCCCTTGGCGTCCTTCGCTATCTCACACAGCTTGGCCCCGCCGCACAAATCGTCCTGGGCAACCACGATTTGTTCCTGCTGGCCGCCGCTGAAGGACTCGTGGCCCTGCGGCCGAAAGACACGATCCAAGACATCCTGGCCGCCGAGGATCGCACGGAACTGTTGGCGTGGCTCAGGCAACAACCGTTGCACCATCATGAAGGCGCCTACTTCATGGTCCACGCTGGCCTCTTGCCGCAATGGTCGATCGACGAGGCCGCCCGCTTAGCCAGGGAAGTCGAGCACACGCTGGCCGGACCGGAATCGCGACTTTTCCTTCAAGCCCTCTTTCAGGGGAACACTCCACAGTGGAGTGCGGCATTGACCGGCTATGAACGGCTGGCCGCCGTCACCCGCGCCCTCACCCGGCTGCGTACCTGCACCGAGGAAGGCGTCTTGTCTGGATTTTCCGGCTCTCCGGACGACGCCCCACACGGACACCTTCCCTGGTTCCGCATTCCGAGCCGGCGCAATAGCGATCATACGATTCTCTTTGGCCATTGGGCCGCGCTCGGCTTGCACATCGAACCCAATATTTTGGGATTGGACAGTGGCTGTGTGTGGGGCCGGCAATTGACGGCGATCCGGCTGAATGATCGGACCCTGTTCCAGGTGGAGTATGCGGATGACCGTGGCCGGAGTTGAGCCATCCCCCGCCAACCCGAATTGGCCTCGCTATTCATCCAACCCCTTCCCCGCCTATCGGTTCGTTCCAGGGAACAGTCCCCACCCGCGACGGAATCCACAAGGCCATTCGTTTGGATGTCCCGAGCCAAGTCCAACGCCCTGCGGCCCAGAGGAATGGTCCCAGTCTGAAGACTATCGTTTTGGAATCGATTTATATAATTTCGCGTACTGGTGGGAATGTCATGAGGTCTTTGAAGGGTTTTGGCATACCGTGGGACGAAAGACTGAACAGGGGCTGTTCTTCCAAGCACTGATTCAACTGGCAGCGGCGAACTTGAAACGACATACCCGCCATCTCAGTGCGGCAGAAAACCTCTTACGCACGAGCCATCAAAAGTTTTATGGAATGCCCCTTTTCTATATGGGGCTCGACATTGCTGACCTCAGGAACCGACTTACCGCACAGATCACAACCGAACAGGCTCCTCCCATCCTCTTAGAGTTGAGGCTTACCAACGACTATCCGCACCCGTGAACGGCCATCGATCTGTCCAACGTCACACCCCTACCGCAAGCCGCACAAGCGGAACCTCTTCTCCGATCCCGAAGGTCAACGGTTCTGTGATGCTATCAGGATCCACATAGGTCCTAAATAACCGGTCCCATACCGTAAACAGCGCCGCGAGGTTCGCCTTGTAATGAAGGGGGCTATCGCTGTGATGGATGTGGTGGTATCGCGGGGTGACGACGAACCACTCCAGCCAATTGGACCGCCAGGTCACATTCACGTGCATCCAATCGTTCTGGAATGAGTTAAATGCCCCGATGGCAAGATACATCCACCAGGGAGGCAGATCTAAGAAAGAATAGGCAAAAATATAGGGAAGATTGACAAGGACCTGCTGCGGGATAGTGGTCCGCACACCAGCCAGCCAGTACATGTACGTCGGCGAATGGTGCCACTTGTGAATCCTCCACAGCGCCTTGTGATGCATGAGGCGATGAATCCAATAATGTCCGAGATCGGCAACGACAAGGTAGCAGGCCACGCGCAACACGAGAGGCAGCGTCAATATCGCGTCGGGAAGATGCGGCCGAAGATAGACCCACTCATTGATCTGGTTCGCGACCGGAAACACGACAAACTGATACACAAGAAATACCGTCAAGTCGTACGGAAAGACCTTGCGATAGGCCACAGGTCTGGCCGGTCTCCAGATTTCAATTGCCGTAATGCCGACGACTCGTGCGAGGAACAGCAGGGGGAAAAAGAGATTATTGTCGAGAATGAACTGACGAAACTCTCTGCTAAACAACCACTCGATCCATTCCATCCGGACAGCCCCTTCCAGTCGTAAGGGGCTACTGTAGCAGACTACCCTTTACCCGTCCCCCCCTCTTTCGAGAGAGTATAGGTTCCAGAAGACGCCGTTACAGCATCTCCGGACAGGCTCTTCGCTATCGGATTTGTGAGGAGAAACGACGAGACCGTCTTATTCCACGACGCGTTGGATCACACGAAGCTGTCCACGATCGTGCCACAATTCAATCCAGGGCGGAGAGTCCCGCCAGGTCCAGAGAAGCAACTGACGATCTGGCCGCTCATCCCAGTCTCCGACTCGCCAGGGCGTTGGCCAGCCGCCCAGCACCGCATCGATGGCGCGGCCCTCCAAATCTAATTGCTCCTGATACGCCGCGGCGCAGGCCACCGTGATCCGATGGTCTCTGAACTGCGAGCTATAGCCCCACTCCGGCTGCCATTGATTCGCGCGCAGCCACGCTTGAACCGCAGCAGACCCATACCGGAAGATCGCGTCCAGCGGCGGAAAGCAGGTGGCCGGTTGCGCGTATAGCTTGATCCCGTCCGGGATCGCCGGCAGCGCAGCCTGCTGATTGACCAGAACCAGCCCTGTCGTCCGATCTTCTTGATTGGTATAGACGCTGATACAGCCGGTCAATCCATGCTCTCCAGGCACGGCCCGACACGAGACAGAGAGCCAGTGGCGGAATCGAGCATCCCGCAGAGGAACGACGCCCATCCCGCCCCAGACTCCGGCATAGTCGCTTCCGTCACGAGTCAGATGGACACAAGGCCTCGCGAGTGTGTGCCCTTCTTGTACAAGCTCGTCGGACGTCATCCCTCACTCCAATCGAATCGGTCAACCGCTCCTGCGCCCGCACCGATCGGCAGGGCTCGACGACAACGACTCAACCCCGCGCGGACTGATCGAAACAGATAGGGCAGGGCCGGGAATCGGGAATGCTGTACGGCCACGCTCCGAACAGAGGACTCAGTGATAGGATTCGGCGTCGCTCGGAAACCTCCCGAGTTCGACTTCTTCCTTGAACTGCCGCAGCGCCTGCAACGCATCGGTCTTCAGATGGGCATACGGCTTGACGAATTTAGGAACGAAGTCATCGAAGAGACCGAGGAGATCGTAGAGCACTAATACTTGTCCGTCACAATGCGGACCGGCTCCGATCCCGATCGTGGGGATCGACAGCTCCGCCGTGATGCCCTTCGCCAGCGCCGCCGGAATGGCCTCCAGGACAATTCCAAATGCTCCGGCAGCTTCCAACGCCTTCGCGTCGGCCATCAACTCCGTGGCCCGATCCTTGGCTTTTCCCTGCACCTTGTAACCGCCGTACTGATTCACTGACTGAGGCGTCATACCGATATGCCCCATCACGGGGATGCCCACCGCGGTCATCGCCTCGACCCGGTCGGCCATCGCCTGTCCCCCTTCGAGCTTCACCGCCTGCGCGCCGACCTGAATCAAGCGTCCGGCATTCCGCAGCGCATCTTCTTTGCTCGCCTGATAGGACATGAAGGGCATGTCGCCGATCACCAGCGCCTGTTGCGCCGCACGGGCGACCAGCCCCGTGTGGTACAGCATCTCCTCCATGGTGACGGAGATCGTATTGGCCTGCCCCTGTACCACCACGCCCAGCGAATCTCCGACCAGAATGGCGTTGATGCCGGCCTGTTCCACAATGCGAGTGAAGAGCGCATCGTACGCGGTCACGACAGTGAGCTTCTTGCCCTGACTCTTGTGCTGTTGAAATTCAGGAATTGTCATCAGCCGAGCTGAGCCTTCGTAATGATGTCTGCGAGGCGATGGGTGCCCTTGATCGCCATAATGTGAACTCCGTCGCAATGCGCGCGCACCGCATTGATGGTCCGCACGGCGATCTCCACGCCCACATCTTCCGCCTTGTCGCCGGCGGCTTTTAATTCGTCGATCATCTCCTGCGGCACCGACACGCCGGGAATATTGGCGTTCATAAACTCCGCCATCTTGTGATTCCGCAGGAGAAGAATGCCCGCCAACACTTTGACCTTGTAGGGCCGCACGGCTGTCATGAAGGTCGCAAACAAGTCAGGATTGTAGATCGCCTGCGTTTGAAAGAACTGCGCTCCAGCTTTGACCTTCACGTCGAATTTGGCCAGCATCGGCCCGACCGGGTCAGCTTCCGGAGTCACTGCGGCGCCGATCGTGAAGGCCGTCGAGCCATCTAACTTATTGCCCGCCATATCATGGCCGTTGTTGAGGCCCTGCACCAACTGCATGACCTGCACGGAATCGAGATCGTAAACCGGCTTAGCCTCTTTGTGATCGCCGACAGTGGGATAATCACCGGTCAGACAAAGAATGTTGCGGATGCCGAGCATATGGGCGCCCATGAGATCGGACTGCATGGCGATCCGGTTCCGGTCGCGACAGGTCAGCTGCATCACCGGATCATGGCCCAATTCATAGAGCAACCGACAGACCGGCATCGACCCGGCCCGCACGACGGCGGCCGTGTTGTCGGTCACATTGACGCCATGCACACGCCCGACCAGTGATTTGGCACTCTCCAGCACCTTTGAGATGTTGGTGCCCTTTGGCGGATTGTACTCAATCGTCACGGCAAACTGCCCGCTACTCAAGACCTCGCTCAACCGCCGCGGTTCTTTACTCATGCATCTCCCTCACCCTTATCCACTCCCCTACTTCATCCCTTACCCTGTTGTAGGAGGACTGGAGGCTCTCCACTGCGCGCATTGACCGAGCACATTCTGATCGTGCGCGGGCAGCGAGCAAGAGAGCCTCCGGTCTCCTACAACATCCCCGCCATTCGCTTCGCCGACTCCACCGTATTCGCAAGCAACATGGCAATCGTCATAGGGCCGACGCCGCCGGGCACCGGGCTGATCCAGCCTGCCTTCTGGCTCACTGGTTCAAAATCGACATCGCCGCAGAGTTTTCCGTCCGTCCACCGATTGGTCCCGACGTCAATGACAACCGCGCCTTCTTTCACCATATCAGCCGTGACAAACTTGGCTTTCCCAATCGCGACCAGCAAGAGATCCGCCTCACGGCAGACTCCGGGCAAATCCTTGGTCTTCGAATGGCAAATCGTCACGGTGGCGTTGCGCTGCAACAGCATGAGCGCCAGCGGCTTCCCCACAATATTGCTACGGCCCAGAACCACCGCGCGCTTCCCTTCAATGCCGACACCGGTAGACTCGATCATCTTGATGACACCCTTCGGAGTGCAGGCTTCAAAGACCGGATTCCCTTCGACCAGCCGGCCGAAATTATAGGGATGGAATCCATCGGCATCCTTGTCCGGCGACACCGCCTCAAGCACGACGCGACTCTCGATGTGTTTGGGAAGCGGGAGCTGAACCAAGATGCCGTGAATCTTGGGATCCGCGTTCATCTTCTCAATCAAGGACAACAACTCTGCTTGCGTCGTGCTGGCAGGTAACTTGTGGTCGTCGATATAGATGCCTGCCGCCTCGCAGGCTTTCTGCTTACTCTTCACATACTGATGCGACGCGGGATCGTCACCCACTAGAATCGTGGCGAGACCCGGCTTGACCCCGGTCTTTGCCAGAACCGCCGCTGAATCAATTGCCAGCCGATCGCGAACTTGCTGCGCCAATGCCTTCCCGTCGATGAGTCGTGCTCCCACAATTCCCTCCCTGAATTCAAGCGGTTGGCCTTCAAAACCGTAGGCACCTTAGCAGGGCATTTTTCATCAAGTCAACGCCTGACTCAACGCCTGCCCATCGAGAAGCAAGCCGCGCGTCGCGCAGTCGATACTTTTGACCGGCCCATCGCCCGGTCAGACTCATGCATCTCTCCCCAACCCATTCCTTGACAGTCTCTTCACCCGTTCGTTACGATGCACGCCTGTCTTCACACTGATTAATCAAGCTTGAACATCCCATCATCCACCTACAATGTTCGCGGCACCCTCATGAGGGCCACACTCGTCTGCTGTGCGCTCGCAGGTTCGTCGGGGCTCGTCCACGCAGCCCAAATTACCGGACTCGAAGGGCCGAACAGCTTCGTCGGCGACCAACTGGGCAAAGAATTTTTCATCTCCAATGTGAATGGGGAACCGGACGCGCGCGATAATAACGGATTCATCACCAAAGTCGATGCCGACGGGAAGGTCCTCAATCTCAAGTTCATCCAAGGCGGGATTGTCGATGTCATGCTGCATGCCCCCAAAGGCCTGGCGGTCGTCGATCAGACCCTCTATGTGGCCGATCTCGACCAGTTGAAGGGGTTTGACAAATCAACGGGGAAATCCCTCGTGGTCATCAGCTTCCCCCCACTCCCCTCCAAAGGCACCGTCTCCCTCACCGATGTCACGGCCGGGCCGAACGGCCTGCTGTACGCGTCAGACCAATCGAACAACACGATCTACCGTATCGAGCAAGCCGCCGGTCATCGCGTGAGCGTGCTCATTCATGACGACCGCCTTGCCGGCCCCTCCGGTATCGCCGTCCATCCGCGCACCGGCCATCTCATCGCGGTCAGCTGGGAGAAGGGCAAGATTTTCGACATCACACCGGAAGGCCAGCTCTCCGAGCTCGAGTCGAACGGATTTTTCACCGGCCGCTTTCAGAATCTAAGCGGAGTCGATTTCGACCGGTGGGGCAACCTGTACGTCTCGGATTTTTCCAGAGGGAAAATCTGGCGCATGACCCGGGACCAACGCTTCCAGGTGATCGCCGAGTATCTCCTCTCGCCGGCCGATATCAGCATTGACCGCACCAACAATTTGATTCTCGTGCCCTATCACTATGCCCACGCAGCGGAAATCAACGGGCTGGAGGCTCCCTCGGACGGCAAGAGCCGGGACAACCGGCGCACCCTCGCTGACTACGGGTTTGGAGCAGCGGGCCCCCCGCAGCCCGCCAAGGAAGGAACCCCAGCCAAATGAGCCACTGCGCCTACTGCACACAACGCAAAGGCAAGCGCGTATGCCCAGGCCTCAACGGACTCATCTGCAGCCAGTGTTGCGGAGAGCATCGCCTCGTGCGCGTGACCTGCCCCAGTGACTGTGTCTATCTCGACAGCGGCAGCGACTATCAGCAAAAACGGCTCGGCGAGCAATTCATGCCGTTGCGGCGGGAATTCTATCGGGAGCTCGGCGAATTCGGCGGACAACAGGCCATCTCCCTCTTCAACCTCATCGAAGTGATTACGGTAAGCTTCTTCCAGGGACGGCGTGACGGGCAGGATGCAGAGGTCGTCGCCGCAATCCAAGGACTGCGCCGCACACTCAGCCCCCTGCATGTGCCATCGGCTCCCATGCCTGTCTTTGCCGAACATCTGATTAAAGAATATGACGCGTTTAAGAAGCAAAACCCCAAGCAGATTGCCGACTCATCCAATGCCCCTGAAATCCTTGATCGCGCGATCAAATTCGTGTCGGACTTTTCCGGAAAAGATTTTCAATCACGCCGCTTTCTCGGAGGGCTGATCGGATATGTCACGGCCTATCATCCAGAGATCGCCGCGAACTTACAAAAGAAACATGAGCCGGGCCACATCGTGCTGCCAGGCCAATCGTTCATGCCCCCGCCCGCTGCCGAAGCCCATGAACACGGGCCTGAATGCCAACATCATCGCCACTGATCCCTTACCCTACCGCTTGACCGGGAGCTTCATCGCAGCCGATTGATGACTGCAATGTGCGCTCTATAAATCCCGCCAGTTGGAAGTCTGATCCGTTCGAGATGGACTGGATCTCCACGCCGAACTCATTCCCTCGGTTCCACCGCACCATCGCTTGATCGATATCGATCGGAGCCGAGACGCCCGGCAGCCACACACGAATCATCACCGGCGCATGCAGAGACAGCACATCCTTTCCCTGCCGCTTGACTCGAAACCCGCTCAAGGAAAGGTCACGCACCATGCAGCGCTGGATGGCGCTGGACGTCAGAATACAGGCATGGCACTCGCTCGAGACTCGCCGGTACATGCGACGGGTTGATGGGTTTCTCACGGAATTCCTCCTCGGTAGACACCCGCTCGGTTTCGATAGGGTGAGAATACCGTGGCATCTCCTTTAGAGAAATCCCACAAAAGCCCCCCACCAAAGGTAGGGGGTGAGACCGCTTCAATGGCAGCCCTTAAGATTGTGCGTGGCAGGCAATGCGCGAAGTAACACATAGTCCCGACAAAGCGTCAGCCGCAGTGCCAGGCGAAAAAGAGAAAGCCCTTTCCGTTGCGTACGGGAAGGGCTCTCTCGATTCATCCAATCGGATTGGAAGAGACGCGCGTTACTCGACGATCGTGACCGTCATTTCAATCCGGTCGTTAGGTAGGTCGCGATCATTTTTCGGCAAGTTCACAATCTTGTCGGCTACACCGATTCCTTTGGTGACTTCGCCGAAGACCGTATACTTCCGATCAAGGAATCGCGAGTCTTCGACGACGATGAAAAACTGCGATCCCGCCGTATCCGGGTCGGTTGCCCGCGCCATCGATACAATGCCGCGCTTATGGGGAGTGTCGCTGAATTCCGCCTTCACCGTGTAGCCGGGACCGCCCTGCCCATATGAATCTTTCTTGAGCGAATCTTTGGTATTGGGATCGCCGCCCTGGATCATGAACCCCGGGATCACCCGATGAAAAATCGTGCCGTTATAGAATCCGTCCTTGGCCAGCTTGATAAAATTCTCCACGTGCTTGGGAGCCAGTTCGGGAAACAGTTTCAGTTCAATCTCGCCGAATTTCGTTTTGATGATCGCCCGCGGCTCCTTGGACGTCTCGACCTTGGGCGCCGGCGCTTTATCCGCAGCATCACTGACGCCCGCCCCGAATACGAACGGAATACACACCGCCAATACGGCACACCCCATCACCCAGTTGAATCGTCTCTGCATCATCGTCCTCCCTTTACCGTGGGCCTCTTCTCCTGACTATACCGGCCACCGCGCCCGGCTTCAAGACTCGCTCCGATCAAGCGCACAGCGAGCCGCCATCTGTTCCGCCTCTTTCTTGCTCAAACCCTGCCCGGCCCCCACCACACGCTCGTTGATCCGCACCTCGACCTCGAAATGCTTCTGATGATCCGGCCCGGACTCACGCACCGTCACATACTGCGGCAGCTGATCGTATCGTTTCTGGCACCACTCCTGGAGCCTGGTTTTATAATCTTCTTCCCCCGGCGTCGATTGATGGGCTTCGGCCTGACGCAGCTCTTCCTGCATCACGCTCAAGGTAAAGGCTCGGCCCGCCTCCAGCCCCCCGTCGAGATAGACCGCGGCAATCACCGCCTCCAAGGCATCGGCCAACAGAGAATTCTTTTCCCGTCCTTGCGAGAGTTCTTCTCCGCGCCCCAGTCGCAACATCGCGCCGAGATTCATCCGGCGGGCCGCGTGAGCCAGCGAGGACTCGCTGACGAGATTCGCCTTCAGCTTAGACAGAGCCCCTTCGCTTAACTGCGTATACAGTTGCGCCAAATGGTCGCTGATAATCAGTGAGAGGACCGCATCACCGAGAAACTCCAACCGCTCATTATGGGTTCGTGTCGTCCCCTTCCGCTCATTGACATGAGACTTATGCGTCAGCGCTTCCGTGAGCACCGTGGGGTTCTTAAATCGATAGTGGGGTACCGATGGAACTGGATCGGCTGGAGAAGCCGGTGTCATAGGCGCACCCGCGCTAGACCTCTAGGCGTCTGAAAATCAGACAGGCATTCACCCCGCCGAACCCGAACGAGTTCGAAAGCGCCACGTTGATCGGCACGGCCCTGGCTTTGTTCGGCACGTAATCGAGATCGCATGCGGGGTCAGGATTTTCCAGATTGATCGTGGGCGGCAACAGGCCGTGGTGGAGCGCCAAAATACTAAAGACGGCTTCGATGCCGCCGGCCGCGCCGAGCAAATGTCCCGTCATCGACTTCGTCGAACTGACGGGGATCTTATAGGCCTGCTGGCCGAAGACCTGCTTGATGGCGCGGGTCTCAATCGCATCGGCCATCGTAGAGGTTCCGTGCGCATTGATATAGCCGATCTGATCCTTGGCGATCCCGGCATCTTTCAACGCCAATTCCATGCAGCGCACGGCGCCTTCGCCTTCTTCCGGCGGCGCGGTAATGTGGTAGGCATCGCTGTTCATGCCATATCCGATTAACTCCGCATAGATCCTGACACCCCGGCGCCGCGCATGCTCGAGCTCTTCCAGGACGACGACGCCCGCGCCTTCGCCCAGCACGAATCCGTCCCGGTCCTTGTCGAACGGCCGGCTGGCTCTGGTCGGTTCATCGTTGCGAAACGACAGCGCTTTCGCGGCGGCAAATCCCGCCACACCCAGCGGCGTAATTGCCGCCTCCGCGCCACCGGCAACCATCACGTCGGCATCACCGTGCTGAATCAGACGGAACGCATCGCCGATGCAGTGGTTCCCTGTCGCACAGGCGGTCACCGCGCAGGAATTCGGCCCCTTGGCGCCGATGCGAATCGCCACCTGCCCCGAGGCCAGATTGATGATGGTCATGGGAATGAAGAACGGCGACACCCGACCGGGACCTTTTTCCTTGAGCACGTCGTGATAGTGCTCGATCGCGCCCAAACCGCCGATGCCGGATCCGATATACACGCCGACTTTCGTGGCTTCTTCCGGCGCGACCTTCAGTCCCGCGTCATCCACAGCCAGCTGGGCGGCGCCCACGGCATAGTGGATGAACGTATCCATCTTTTTGATTTCTTTTTTTTCGATGAATTGGCCCGGATCGAAGTCGCGCACTTCACCGGCGATTTGGGCGTCATAGGCCGCCGGATCGAACTTGGTGATCCGCCCGATGCCGGATTGCCCGGCACAGAGCGCAGCCCAGGTCTTGTCCACCCCGGTCCCGAGAGGGGTGACCAGTCCTACGCCTGTCACGACAATGCGCCGCGTCGATCGCTCAGCCATAGGTCCCGCTTATGACTTTTCCTTGATGTAGTCCAATGCTTTTCCGACCGTGAGGATTTTCTCGGCATCCTCATCGGGGATCTCGATCTCGAATTCTTCCTCAAGCGCCATCACCAGCTCGACAGTATCGAGTGAGTCGGCTCCCAAGTCCTCGACGAAGGAGGCTTCGGCAACCACCTCATCTTCCTCAACGCCGAGTTGCTCGGCAATAATCTTTTTCACGCGCTCATCAACAGTTGCCATCGATCTGCCTACCTCCTTCCCCAACGTGACTGACCCTCTGCTGCAACATGGGGATATGCTGCCGCTGGTTGTTCCCAGACCTTGGGGACCATCTATACCATTAACATGCCGCCATTCACATGCAAAACATGACCGGTAATATACGCCGCCTCATCTGAAACAAGAAAGCGGACCGCCGCCGCAATGTCAGCCGGCGTACCCAACCGTCCCAACGGAATCTGTTTCTGCAATGTTTCCTTCACGTCGTCCGACAAGCCATGCGTCATCGCCGTGTCGATGAACCCCGGCGCCACCGCGTTGACCGTCACATTGCGCGTCGCATATTCGCGTCCGACCGTCTTGGTGAAACCGATCACGGCCGCTTTCGACGCAGCGTAATTCGCCTGGCCGGCGTTGCCCATCACGCCCACGATCGACGCGATGTTCACGATACGACCATACCGCTGCTTGGTCATCGGCTGCAAGACCGCCTTGGTGCAATTGAACGTGCCGTTCAGATTGACCTGCAGCACCAGATTCCAATCTTCTTCTTTCATGCGGAGCAGCAATCCGTCGCGGGTGATCCCGGCATTGTTGACCAGAATGTCGATCTTACCCCAGGCCTTCATGACCTGCTCGGCCATGGCCTTGGTATCGTTCGCATCCGCCACATTGACCTTGACGTTTAGCACTTTCCGGCCTAACGCCTCGATCGCCTTCACCGTCTCTTGCGACCGGCTCGGATCCAGATCCGCGACGACGATATCGGCGCCCGCTTGCGCCAGCGTTTCCGCAATCGCCCGGCCGATGCCCTGAGCTGCCCCTGTGACTATCGCAACCCGCCCTTGCAATGACATGCCGATTTCCTTGTTAAACGTGACGGATCAGGCCGAATGCGCGGCGCCGAGCGCCTGGAGTGTCGCATCCAACGATTTGGGATCATGAACGTTCAATAATTTTGCATCCGGAAGAATGCGCTTGATCAGGCCCGTCAACACCGTCCCGGGCCCCACCTCAATAAATGTGGTCACACCCAGCTTCGCCATTGCCTGCACCGAGTCTTCCCACAAGACCGACGACGGCAACTGGCGGACCAGCGAGGGCTGAATCTCATCGGCCCGGCTGATAGGTTTGGCTTCGGCATTATTAATAAGCGGCGTGGCCAAATCAGTCCATTGCACGGCGGCAAGATCTTTCGATAGGCGGTCGGCCGCAATCTGCATCAACGGAGTATGGACCGGCACGCTGACCGGCAACGGAATCGCCTTCTTGCAGCCTTTGCTTTTGGCCAGTTCAATCGCTCGTTCAACGGCAGCTTTTTCTCCGGCGATGACAACCTGCCCCGGCGAATTGAAATTGGCCGCGGCAACCACCCCGACCGCCGAGGCCTCGCGGCAGACTTCCCGTACGACATCCGGGGTCAATCCGAGCAGCGCGGCCACCTGGCCGGTGCCCGGTGGTACTGCTTCAGACATATACCGTCCACGCTTCTGCACCAGCCCGACGGCATCTCGAAAGGACACGCCACCCGCAGCCACTAACGCCGAATATTCACCGAGACTGTGTCCGGCCACCGCCACCGGCTTCAGACCCGCCGAATCCAATGTCTTGAATGCCGCGATACTGCTCACCAACAAAGCCGGTTGCGTGTTCTCCGTAAGGTTCAGCCGTTCAGCCGGCCCTTCAAAGCAGAGCGCTGCACTGTCATACCCAAGGACGGACGACGCCTCGTCATAGATCTGTTTCAGTCTGGGATGGGCGTCACACAGGGCTTTGCCCATGCCGACCGACTGCGACCCCTGTCCTGGAAATACCAATCCGATGCCTGAATTCATGGGGGGTAGATATCTTAGAAATGGCGTGGAATGTCAACGGGAAAAGTTGGGCCGGACGACGGCCTGTCGGTTCCCCGCCATTACCATCGGATCAACGCCGACGCCCAGGTCAACCCAGCTCCAAATGCGCCTAACAGGACCAACGATCCGTCTTGAACTCGCCCTGCGCGAACCGCCTCATCCAGCGCAATCGGAATCGACGCGGCCGACGTATTCCCATAGTGCTCAAGATTCAGCATGACCTTCTCAATCGGAAGACCGAGCCGTTCCATCACCGCCTTGAGAATCCGCATATTGGCCTGATGCGGCACGTAGAGGTCCAGATCTTCGACCTGCAGATGGTTCGCGGCCAGCGTCTCCCGCGCAATCTCTTCCAATGTCCGCACGGCAACCTTGAAGGTCTCATTCCCCTTCATCTTAATGAAATGGGTCCGCTCGGCTATGACCTGCTCAGAAAGCGGCGTACGCGACCCGCCGGCCGGCACGGTGATCAGCTCGCAGAGACTCCCATCAGACCGCAAATGCGTCGAGAGAATCCCCTGCTCACCGTCGCTCGCGCTGACGACTGCGGCCCCCGCCCCATCACCAAACAGGATGCAGGTATTCCGGTCGCTCCAATCGGTAATCGCCGACATCACCTCGGATCCGATCACCAACACATGCCGCATTCCGGTTCGCACATAAGCATCCGCTACTGACAAGGCGTAGACAAATCCACAGCAGGCCGCCGACAGATCGCAGGCCGCCGCCTTCGTCGCACCCAATTGATGCTGCACCAGGCACGCGGTCGCTGGCAACGGATAGTCGCCGGTACAGGTGGCGACCAGGATCAAATCGAGATCGGATGCCGCAAGACCGGCTGCCGCCAGCGCACGCTTCCCGGCCTGAACCGCCAGATCCGAACAGGCCTCTCCGGATGCCGCAATGTGACGCTCACGAATGCCCGTCCGCTCGCGAATCCACTCATCGGACGTCGCCACCATACGTTCCAATTCCGTATTGGTCATGACTCGAGACGGGGTATACGATCCGGTTCCCGCGATACGGGATTTCATGCAGAGGGCTCCACAGGCGATGGGCTGGCAATGGTCTCTTCGATATCCCGCTGAATCAGTTCGTGCACGCGCCCTTCAGCCATTCCTTTGGCCCGGCGGATGGCATTCTTAATGGCTTTCGCCGAGGAGCGTCCGTGACAGATGATGGTGATCCCGTTAACGCCGAGCAACGGGGCCCCTCCGAACTCGGCATAATCAATCTTGCGTTTCAGATTGAGGAGCGGCGCTGCGATCAGCGGATACGCCAGCCGCCCCAGCCACGAACTGGAAATTTCTTTGATCAAGAGTTTTTTGATCGTCTCAGCCACGCCCTCGGAAATCTTCAGCGCGACATTCCCGATAAACCCGTCGCAGACGACGACGTCGGCCGTTCCGCTATAGACCTCACGCCCCTCGACATTGCCGATAAAGTTCAGCGTACTGGCTTTTAATAGTTTAAACGCTTCTTTGGTGACTTCATTGCCCTTGCTGTCTTCCTCACCAATACTCAGAAGGCCGACGCGCGGATTCGGTTTGCGAAACAGGTGTTTCCCGTATTCGTTCCCCATCAGGGCAAATTGTTCGAGATGTTTCGCCGAACAATCGACATTGGCGCCGACGTCCAGCATGATGGCCTCGCCCGTCAGTGTCGGCAAACTGGTGGCGATGGCCGGCCGCTCGACCCCTTTCGTTAATCCCAGCACAAAGAACGACGACACCATGCTCGCACCGGTGTTGCCCGGACTGACCACGGCGCTGGCCTCTCCGTGTTTGACCAACTCCGTCGCGATCCAGATCGACGAATCCCGTTTTTTACGCGCCACTGCCGCCGGCGATTCATGCATCTCGACGACCTGCGGGGCGTGCCGAATGGAGAGGCGGCCATCGGTCGCACCGAGGCGCGCGCATTCGCGCTGTAAGGTCGTCTCATCGCCGACAAGAATGACCTCGACATCGAGCTCCTTGGCAGCCTGCATGGCGCCTTCGATACAGGGTGCAGGACCATGGTCCCCCCCCATCGCATCAAGCGCAATCTTCATAGGGAGTCACATACTCGAAAATGGGTGAACAAATAACGCCTCTGAGCACTCGCACTAGACCATAGTTGTGCGACAGGCATCGCCAGAGGCGCGGAACCATAGTCTCGCACGATCACAGCAAGCGTGATCTTCATAGAGGATAATGTACTCGAGATTGGGATAGATGGCTGAACACGCGTGGCACCCGTGATTGTCCCCGATGTGCCGAGAGCTTAGCGCAGGCGCACGAAATGCACAACCGGAAGGAAAGTGGCCGAGGCCTATCGGCCTCGGCGCATCTGTTCTCGCGGTCCTGCTAGGACTCTTCGACCTGAATGACTGCCTTACCCTTGTAGGTTCCGCAGTTCAAACACGTATAGTGCGGCAGCTTCAGCTCGTGGCACTGCGGGCATACGGACATCCCCGGAGGGGTCATCCGCAGCTTTTGTGTGCGCCGCTTGTCGCGGCGTGCACGAGAATGTTTATGTTTCGGATTAGGCATGGCAACTCCTTCCCACGTTCAAGACCGCCGGGAGCTCAGCTCCCCGACGTCACTTCTGTTCAGTCTTCACATTCCGTAATATTTGAAACGGATTGGTCGGCGCCTCAGCCGGACAGGCACACCGCCCCTCGTTCAAATTCTTCCCACAATGCGGGCACAACCCCGCACAATCGTCTTTGCACAACGGATGCATCGGATTCGACAAAATCACTTGCTCTCGCAACATCGGTGCGAGTTCCAAATGATCGCCTTCGTAATGATAAATCTCGTCATCCGTTTCGTCCGGCTCAACTTCTACCGGCTCGACAGCTTTCTTGCGATGGTCAACCCGCTTGGCAGCCGGCGGAACGATCTTTGGCTCAGGCTCATAGACGACACGGAGCGCAAACGCCAACGGCTCAGAGAAATGAGTCAAGCACCGCACGCACTCCCGGATGGCCGTCCCTTCCACCACTCCGGTCACACAAATCGTGCGCTCGACCTTACTCAGGTCCAATCCGACCGCCAGCGCTCCGTCGAGCTGCGTGTCGGCTTCGACCAGTCCTAGCTCCTCAGCGGTCACATCGCCCGTCAGCGACAACCCATCGGCGGTGATATCTGCAAGATGCGGTGTGAGCAGATCCATCATGACCTCCGGCGACCAACCGGCTCCAGGTGCCTGTATCGCGTCGCGCTGACTCACGCGCGCTATCGCTCCTCGGCAAAGCTGATAATCGCGATGTGCCGGGCGCGCTTGATTGAAATCGTCAATTCACGTTGATGCCGCATGCAGTTCCCGGAAATCCGGCGCGGAACGATTCGCCCGCGCTCGGTGAGAAAATTCCTGAGCAGCCCGGCATCCTTAAAATCAATTGGAGCCTTCTCCAAGCAAAACCGGCAAGGCCGGCGCCGTTGAAACAACCGCCCGCCGCCCCCGTTACCATCACGACGATCGCCGCCAGTTGCACCACCCGTTCGTTCCATCACTGCCTCCTCGTTCGTCCTAATCAATGCTGTTCGTCATATTCATAGCTGGGTTCGTCATGGATCGGCGGTTCACCGCCCGGTCCGCCACTCGCCCCGCCGCCATCCTGACGCTTCGGCATGAAGGTCACGCTCTGGGCCACCACTTCATGCTTACTGCGCTTCTGGCCGTCTTCGGTTTCCCAGCGGCGTTGTTGGAGCCGCCCTTCAATGATCGCCCCGTTGCCTTTGCTCAAATACTGCCCGCAATGTTCAGCCTGCTTGCCGAACACGACGATATCTACGAAACAGACTTCCTCTTTCAGCTCCTCACCCTGCTTGAACCGCCGGCTCACCGCCAGTCCGAAACTCGCCACGGGGGTCCCGCTCGGCGTGTACCGCAGCTCGGGATTCCGCGTGAGGTTGCCCATGAGGATGACTTTATTAAATCCGGCCACCGTCGGTCTCCTGCGCTGAGGCCTCTAACGGTCGCGGCGGAACTAATTCTTTTTCGAGATGGACGGTCAAGAACTTGAGGATGTTGTCTTCCAAACGGTAGGCCCGCTCGAGTTCGCCGACGGTCGTGTTGGGCGCGCGGAAATAGAAATAGGCATAGGTGCCTTTTCGCTCATGCCGCACTTCGTAGGCAAGCTTCTTCTTGCCCCAGTTCTCGGCCTTGATGAATTGTGCACCGGTCTTATCGGCCACGGCTTTCATCTTGTCGATGAGGGTATTGGTCTCCTCGTCGGAGACGGACGGACGAATAATGAACAGAGACTCGTACAGCTCCATGCAGCAATCCTCCTGGACAAAGGCCCCGGATCCAGTCCGGAGCGAGGTGTAGGTGCCTCTATATGAGGCGTAATGAACGGTGGACGGTATCACAGCGGCAAAGAGGCTGTCAATTGAAGGAGGGATGCTGGAGATCGTTCTGGCTACGCCATGTCCCCGATCAGCATCCGCTAATCTCTGCGATCAAACCAATAAATCAGCTCAACCAGATGGAGATCCACTCCGCGGCTGTCTTGCCCGTAGAGCGTCGCATCCGAGTAGTGCTGAAAGTGATAGCCGATTCCGAGCGGTCCAGCCACGCGGCTGGTAATTCCGAACGTCCATACAAACTGAAAGGGTCCGCCGAAATTCTGCCGGCCGAATTTGGAATCACTCAGCAGTGCCCCTCCCCCTCCCATATCGATGGCCACGAGTCCGTCCTTGCGCCCTACTACAATGTCGAGCGGCACCACAGTCATCACTCCGTTGGTTTCATCACCACCTCGGAGCGCGCCGAGCGAAGCCAGCATCCTCGTACCGAGTATCCAGCCTCCGCCAAGCTCTTTTTCCCAGGGGAGCCGAACGGTTGCCGCAAGATCGATCTGGTTAAAATCGTTCTGTCGCTCTTTCCCGAGAGGTGATCCGCCACTGACGCCTCCTCTGATCCTGAGCGATTCAAAGGCGAACTCTCCGGCCCTAGCCGCCCCAACGAACCCAGCAAGGACAGCCATCACACTCGTCAGAGCAATGACCATCACGTGCATATGCTTACGCATCCAAGAGCCTCACAATCATCATGCCCATCGGCTTATCGAATCATTGCCATGGCACGGCTCATCCTACACTCACCAGCGGTCGCCTAGGCCTCGTCCTGTATAGGCTTTTCACGAATATTGAATTGATTCATGGCAGTGGAAAGACCGCGGTGAATCAGGCACTCGAGTGCGTCGACGGCTTGTTCGAGGCATGGCGTAAAGACCGCCATCTCATCCTGCATGACAGGCTGCAATACATAGTCGGCAGCATCCAGGCCTGGAGCTGGTCTGCCGATTCCGATTTTGACCCGGATAAACTGCGGAGTCCCAAGCGCCTCTATCACCGATTTAATCCCGTTATGGCCACCAGACCCGCCGCCCTGCTTGATGCGTAGCCGACCGGGCTCTAAATCGAGATCGTCGTGAAGGAGAATCAGGTTGTCCGGCTTGATTTTAAACTCGCGCAGCAAGCCTTTGAGGGGAGGACCCGTGAGATTCATCCAGTCCAACAAGCCCGCCAGCTCGATGAACTCCGACCCGAGCCGACCTGATCCTCGTTGAGCTGTACCGCGGGAGATGAGACGGATAGACCATCGAGCAGCCGCCCGCTCGATGGCCCACATACCGGCATTGTGACGGGTCTGGGCGTAGGCTCTGCCAGGATTGCCCAGTCCGACGAGGAGATACACCGCTACTTCTTCTTTTCAGCGTCCTTCTTTTCAGCTTTCGGAGCATCCTTACCGGCAGCTTTCTTGTCGCCGCCCTTGGCATCTCCGGCAGCTGCGGCGGCGCCCGCCTTCGCAGGCTCTCCACCTTCACCCGCTTCCTTGCCCTTTGTCGCGACTTCCGGCTCGGTGGCCGTGCCCGCGCCGCCAGTCAACAGTGCTTCCAGCTTGGCATCGGAGATCGGCGCCGCCACGCTCACGATCATCAGATCTTCGTCATCAAGGAATCGAATGCCTTCGCGCTGCGCCACATCCTTCAGGTGAATGCCTTGGCTGATTCCAAGGGATGACGCATCCACATCGATCTGGTCCGGCATTGCCGCCGGCAAACACTCGATATGAAGTTCGCGGGTATTGTTGTGCAACACACCGCCTTCTTTGACACCGATGGGAATGCCTCCGACGACATGCACTGGCACCTTGACGCGAATTGGCTTATCCATGGAGACTTCAAATAAATCCGCATGGAGCACGCTGCCTGTAATGGGGTCGACCTGATAATCGCGCAACAATGCCGTACGGCTCGCCTTCGTCGTGGCTCCGGCTATGGTCAATGACACCAGCACCGTACTGCCCGATTGCGCCTTGAGAATCTTTACCAACTCATCCGGATTAACGGTCAACAGTACACACTCGCCTTGACCATAGAGAACAGCGGGGATCTTGCCACTCCGCCGCAACTGGCGCGCGATACCCTTTCCAGACTGCTCCCGTACGGTCACTGCTAAATCAAATTTCATGATATTCCTCCGTCTCTCTTCCGTCGATCTGGTCCCCGCGATTCAAGGACTCAGGCAAATAATGAGCTGACTGATTCGTCTTCGTGAATACGCCGAATGGCCTCGCCCAGCAGCGGCGCGACCGAAAGTTGATACAGCTTGGGGCAGGTCTGCTCTTTCCCGCGTAAGGGGATGGTATCGGTGACCACCACCTGCGATAAACAGGACTTCGTGATCCGCTCCAACGCCGGCCCAGACAACACTGCGTGCGTGCAGGCGGTCCACACTTCCCGCGCCCCTTTGTCGGCACAGGCCTGCGCACCCTGCACAATGGTTCCCGCCGTATCGATCATATCGTCCAGGAGCAGTACGCTCTTACCCTGCACATCGCCGATGATATTCATGATTTGCGCTTGATTGGGGCCTTCTCGGCGTTTATCGATAATGGCGAGGTTGGCCTGCAGCCGCTTGGCAAAAGCGCGAGCGCGCTCGACTCCGCCGGCGTCAGGCGACACGACCACTAAATCACTGATCTTTTTCTTGGTGATGTAATCCAAGAGCACAGGCAACGCATACAGATGATCGACCGGCACATTGAAAAACCCCTGGATCTGTCCCGCGTGGAGATCCATCGTCAAGACACGATCGGCACCGGCCGTACTGATCAAATCCGCCACCAGCTTCGCTGAAATCGGCACGCGCGGCTGATCCTTCCGATCCTGCCGGCCATAGCCAAAGTACGGAATCACCGCCGTGATCCGGTTCGCCGACGAGCGCTTGAGCGCGTCGATGATGATCAATAACTCTAACAGGGAATCATTCACCGGTTGGCAAGTCGACTGCACGACAAAGACATCAGCGCCGCGCACATTCTCATCGACTTTGACACGGATCTCGCCGTCGCTAAAGGAAGAGACGGTCGCCTCCCCGAGCCTTTGCCCAAGATAGGTGCAGATCTCGTGGGCAAGCGCAGGATTAGCGTTCCCAGAGAATATTTTCAGTTCTCTGTTCATCACCGATTTCTCAAACGGTCCAAATCTCTTACTTATGAAGTAACTGAATTCTTGAATGAATTGACTTACCGGCGGACGGTGGCACCGTGCGGACACATTGCCACTTTGCTCACGGCTCGCTGCGGAAGAAGCCAACCAAGTGGCGGACTTTATCGGAAATGGCTCGGATTTGTCAACCGATTGCTAGCAAATCAGAAGGGCGTCACTCAATTCGTAATTTCCCAGAATTTGTCTGCACCACAAATGCCTTCATCTCCGAACGGCCGTGAAAAGTGGCCGCCGACTGGCGAGCTTCGGCTTCTTCCTGAAATATTCCAAACACGGTTGCACCGCTGCCGGACAGCAATGCCAGCTGAGCGCCCCCACTCAACAAGCCCCTCTTGATCTGCTGCAGGATAGGATGCGCCGCGAATACCGGGCCTTCGAAATCGTTTGAAGCCAGACTGATCACAGCATCCCATGTGGTGAGGGGCTGTGCCTCCAGTTGAGTGCATCGTTCAGAAAGCGGCACCACGCCCTGCCTGGTCGTAGATAGCTGCTGATAGGCCCATTTCGTCTCAACGGGAAAACCAGGATTCACGAGCACTACCCAGCGGGAATCGGCCACATGAATCGCCTTGACCCGTTCGCCTCGCCCTGCAACCACCGCCGTCGGGGCATGAAAGAAGAACGGCACGTCGCTCCCAAGCTCTTGGCCGACTTCCGCCATCTGGGCTGCTGACCAGCCCAGCTTCAGGAGTTGATTGATTCCGAGAATAGTTGCCGCAGCATCACTGCTCCCACCCCCAAGCCCGGCTCCCATCGGAATACGCTTCGCCAACCGGATATCGAGACCGATCTTGCGTTGCGCTTGTGCGAGCACCGCGGCCGCAGCACGATATACGAGATTAGTCTGATCGACGCTGAGGGCATTGCTGTCGCACTGTAGCCGGATCTCAGTATGCTGCGGAGCTGAGCGAATCGTGACGGCATCTTCCAGCCCAACCGTCTGCATGAGGCTCCACAGATTGTGGAACCCCTCAGGACGACGATCAAGCACCCGAAGGATCAGATTAACCTTGGCTGGAGCGAATACGGTCACAGCGGATCGAGAAGGATCGGGCGAATCTTCGTGCGGTCTAGTCACGGCCTCCCTTTATAGCATACTTCTCAAGCCGGTAGCGGAAGGATCGGGTGTTGAGCCGAAGCAATCTTGCCGCTTTCTTTTTTACCCACTTGGTCCGCTCCAACGCCTTCAGCAAAAGGTCCTTCTCAAGGCCGTTGATCATTCCCTCAAGGTCCACCCCGTCTTCCGGCAGCTCAGTCGGGACGCCGCCCTGTTGTTGAGGCGATACCGTCCGATGAAGCCATCCGCGCATGTCAACATCCGTCACTGGACCACCCGTTGAGAATGCAACCACTCGCTCAATCAAGTTTTCCAACTCTCGCACATTGCCGCGCCACTCATGCCCTAACAGCACTTGCATTGCCTCAGGGCTGATCACTGGCGTCGGCTTCCCGCTCTCATTGGAAAACCGCGTGAGAAAATGCGTGGCGAGCAGCGGGATATCGCCGGAGCGCAATCGAAGCGGCGGGAGCCGGATTGGAATGACGTCCAATCGATAATACAGATCTTCGCGAAAGGAGCCATCGGCCACGGCCTTCTCAAGATCTTTGTTCGTCGCAGCTACGATGCGCACATCGACCTTAAGGTCCTGCGTCCCACCGACTCGGCGAAATTCACGTTCTTGAATAACCCGCAATAATTTCACTTGAATGGTCGGCGTCGTATCCCCAATCTCATCCAAGAAAATCGTACCGCCGTTCGCAACTTCGAACAGTCCGGCTTTATTGGAAATGGCACCCGTGAACGAGCCCTTCATATGCCCAAACAACTCGCTCTCTAACAGCGTTTCGGGCACCGCGCTGCAATTCACAGCCACAAACGGCTGCGGGCTGCGCGCACTATTGTAGTGGATCGCCCGAGCCACCAACTCTTTGCCGGTCCCACTTTCTCCGCAAATCAAGACATTGCTCTTTGAGTCGGCCACTTTCTTCACTACATCAAACACCTTCTGCATCGCCTCGCTCTGTCCTACCAACTGAGCAAAAGACGACTGACTCGCCATCTCGCGCTTCAACAAGATATTCTCTGTCGTCAACCGGCGCTTCTCGAGGGCATTCCGAATGATCAATTGCACTTCATCAACCTGGAACGGCTTTGTGAGATAGTCATACGCGCCCTGCTTCATCGCATCCACAGCCGAATCCGCCGTGGCGAAAGCTGTAATGATCAAGACCACCGTTTCCGGCGACGCGGACTTGACGGCCCGGAGCACTTCCATCCCGTCTACTTTAGGCATCCGCAGATCCGTGATCACAAGATCGAATATTTCTTTTTGCACCTGCTCAATGGCCTCTTCCCCATCGGACACCGCGGTGACCGCATACCCGGCCCGCTTGAGCATGATGCTCAACACTTCCCGCAAACTCTGTTCATCATCGACGACTAAGATCTTTTCCATGGCTCCCTACCTTCATGCCAGAGTCTCACGCCCACCTCTCCCGAACGGGGCAAACACACCACAAATCGAGATCCCTCATGCTCTTTACTCTCAACCTTGATCCACCCGCCGTGCAAATCGACAATCCGATGAACTGCGGCAAGGCCCAATCCTGACCCCTGCTTTTTCGTCGTAAAGAACGGAAGAAAGATATTGTCGAGATTTTTCTTCGAGATCCCGTCGCCAGTGTCTTGAAAAGAAATCTCGATGACATCCCCTTTACGCCCGCCAACATCTATGGCCCGACAGCCGGTTGCGATCATCAATTGTCCGCCCGTCGGCATGGCGTCGAATGCATTCGCGGCAAGATTCCAGAATACCTGCTTCAACTGATCTTGATCGACTTGACCAACCAACGCCTCGCGAGACGACTTTGTCTCAATGCGAATATTCGATCTCGTCCGAGCTTCATGCTGTACCAGATCCAGCGTATCAGCAAGGAGTTTATTCAAATCATGCTCGGCCAGATTCAACGCCGGCGGGCGTGCATACTGAAGAAACTCCGTGATGATCGTATCCAGCCGTGTCGCCTCTCGAATAGCGATGTCCATCAACCGCTGACTCGTCTCATCCGCATGAAGATCCTTCCGCAACATTTGCATCGCCCCGGCCAACGCACCGAGCGGATTGCGAATCTCATGCGCCATCCCGGCCGACATTTCACCCAAGCTGGCCAGCCACTCTTTTCGATGCATTTCCTCTTCAAGGTCTCGAATCTGCGTCAAATCCTTAAACACTCCGACCATCCCCATCGTCTTTCCACACTCCTGCAGTGGCGAGAGTGTCATCCCCAGGACTAAGCGACTCCCATCCGCACGCGTGCACTCCACTTCAAACCGCAGATGCGCAGCACCTTCGTCCTGCACATCCAACGGTCGATCCGGATGCCAATTAAATACGTCTCGCCAAGGGCGCCCTTGGACTTGCGCGAAATTGTGTCCGGTAGCTTCCTGAGCAGCGGGATTAAATGAGGTAATTCTTCCTTCCTCATCGGCGGTAAACACTCCGCTACTGATACTGCGAACAATGTTTTCATGAAACACTTGGAGCCGGCTAAGGCCCTGCTCTTTCTCCTTAAGAGAAGAGTCCGCACGTTGCAGCTGTTCCGTCAGCAGGCCACTCAAAAAACCCACGACCAAGAACGCGAGGCTGTGGACACCAAAGGTCTGAAGCGTTTCCGGCGCGCTCAGGCGTGTCCTGGGCAACCAGCCCCAGGCTTCCGTCAGCCCATACAATTGTAGATTGGTCAGAAGGCCCAAGAGAATCACACACGAACTGGCGGTCAGGAGGCCGACCTTCCGTCGAGGCACCAGGCTCGCCAACGTGACAGAAATCACGTACAGCACCAGAAACGGGCTCTCGATCCCACCGGTTCTTGCGATTAAGACGGTTTCTAATAGGAAATCAATGCCGATTTGTACCCAGGCTAGTCGAACCAGCGCCTCAGAGGTTGTCGTTACGCGAAGCGCGACGGCATACCCGATAGTGATCGCGTAGGTGAACACGATCAGGCCATAGAACGTTTCAACCTGCTCCCCTCTCGTGACCTGAAAGGTCAAAGAAAGCCCGAGCAGAAGAGTCACAACGAGGACTCTTAGGCTGATTAGCCATTGGATTCTAGTTCTGATTTCACCCACAGAAGCTCCGAGATCTAGAGGGGAAGTCCGTTCAATGCGGACTCCGGAAACAGCAAGAGACCAGCTCACCACTGGCTCTTTTTTTGAGAGGGAGAGCCTTTACACTATCTGCTTGATCCAAGAGGCACCGTGAAAACCGCTCCCCGGTGCCTCTTGGACTACACTGACTGCGGGCTCTGACTGCACCCGCTACCCGATCGCGGACGCCATCGTGAAGATCGGCAAATACATGGCAATGACGATGAATCCAACTGTGACGCCGAGAAACACCATCATCATCGGTTCCAGCAAAGCGGTCAGATTCGTTACCGCTGCATCGACTTCGTCCTCATAGAAATCGGCGATTTTCCCGAGCATATTGTCGAGCGCACCGGTAGATTCACCGACGGCGATCATGTGGGTCACCATCTTGGGAAACGCCTCGCTCTTGGCCAGCGGCTCGGAAATCGTCTTCCCTCCGCTGATGCTGACGCGGGCATCCATCAACACATTTTCGATGACTTTATTCCCAGCCGTCTTCGCGCAAATCGACAAAGCCTCTAGCAGAGGAACTCCGCTCGTGATCAGCGTACCCAATGTCCGCGTAAACTTGGCCACCGACGCCTTGCGAATCAAGTCACCGAACACCGGCAATTTCAGAACAATCTTGTCAACCATTAACCTGCCCTGAGGAGTCGCGTAGTACTTCTTGAACGCGATCACTCCACCGACGATTGCACCGAGAATGATGTACCAATTCCCTTGCGCAAAGTTACTCATATCGATGACAAGTTGGGTCGGCCCAGGCAAGGCCATCTTGCCTCCAGACATTTCTTTAAACATTTTCTCAAAGACCGGAATGACCCAGATCATCAACACCGTGATGACAATCGCCGCAATACCGCAAATAGCAGCCGGGTACACCATCGCGCTCTTGATCTGCGATTTCAGCTTCATCGCCTTTTCGATGTGTTTGGAAAGTCGCCCGAGAATCGTGTCCAGCAATCCGCCGACTTCACCGGCGTTCACCATGTTGCAGTAGAGATCATCGAAAATTTTCGGATGCCGACGCAACGCATCGGAAAAGGTCGAACCACCTTCAACAGACCCCTTGATTTCGCCAACGGCCTTTCGAAGCGCTGCATTTTCAGACTGTGTCGAAAGAATCTCCAAACATTGAATCAAGGGCAAGCCCGCATTGATCATTGTCCCAAATTGGCGGGTGAACACGACGAGATCTTTTTCCGTCATCCCGTTGCCGAAACTCAGCTTAAACCCTTCTTTTGACCCCTTCTCCTCCAGGCTCGTCACCACCACGCTTTGCTTCCGGAGTTGGTCGACGGCCTCATCGCGGCTCTTGGCCACAAGCTCGCCCTTCTTAACCGCACCGGATTTGCTTCGTCCAACGTACGCAAACGTAGCCATAGGCGTGTAGTCCTGTTGTGGCTTCCTGAGAGCCGGTTAGGAAACAAAGTGATATCTACGGGGTGAGTCTACTGGGGGGTCAAAAACCTGTCAAAACAAATGCACTATTTATGCGGCATGAGCGCGATGGGAGCGCGCGGTACAGTCGGCGCACATACGTCAGCCGACAGACCCATTCAAGTACGTTCGTCGATACCCCCGATACAAATAGTGCAGCCCGGAGCCGAGCGTAAACGCCACCATGACCAGCAACAACGGAAACAGCGCACCGATCTTCATGCCCCGCCAGATCATGGCAATCACCAGTACGACATACGTCAGTTGACACAATGTCGTCCCTTTGCCCAAGATCGTCGGCGTAATATCGATGGCAATATTCGTCACATGCGCGACTACTGTCCCCAGCATCAAGATGAGATCCCGGCTTACCACCAGAATCACAACCCATGACGGCACCAGATGCAGGATGGAAAGCGTGAGAAACGCCGAGGTGAGTAGAAGCTTGTCCGCCAATGGATCGAGAATTTCACCTAGCTTTGTCTGCTGATTAGTCAGGCGCGCAACCAACCCATCCAGCGCGTCGGTCAGGCCGGCGCAGAGCAAGGCCGCCAGCGCATAGCCATACTGCCGATAGGTCATGAACCCCACGAACACAGGGATCAGGAGAATTCTCAAGATCGTCAGACTATTCGGTATGTTCATGCGGCTGCCTAGCGCCTCCATCCCCTGCTAAAACGCTCGCCGCCATCTTAGTGAGGGGATTTTAGGCTTGTCAACGCGGTTGCAGTGGCGCCGCCAGCCGCCTATAATCTGCCTCGCAATCTCCATGCAGACCCTCGGGAGGAATCGATGAGCGCGTTACCCTTGATGATGAAAAAAGAAGGACTTGTTGAGAAGCATCAGCTGGAAGGCGTGGACCCCAGTGATCGCTATTTTAGTCGCGCCCTCCTGGTGAGTCGAACCAGTGCAGGCTATTCTGGGAAAATCATGTACGAAGCCCTTATCGTCCAAGGAGGGTCTCATTCAACTATCGGAGCTGCCGTGCGCGAGGTCGTTGAAAAGCTTCAAGGAATGGGGTTTGTACGCATCCGCACAAGAGCCAACTTCAGAGGCGCCCGCTACCTCGCTGAAAAAGAAACCTGGGTCGACTATCCCGATCCCGCCTAAACAGATCCCACATATTCTCGATACACCAACTCGTGGATCAGCGGTCGAAACGCTTTGATCTGCTCATTCCTCCTGGTCGGATGCACCCGATTGGACAATAGTACGACCTCCAACTCATGAAGTGGATCAATCCATATCGATGTTCCCGTATACCCTAAATGGCCAAAAGAAACCTCGGACAGAAATCTTCCGGCCGATGACGGAGACGATGGAGTATCCCACCCTAACGCCCAGCTCGACCCCGGCACACTAGACTGTTGACGGGTAAACTCTTTGACAAGGTCAGGATCCAGACCAGACGACCGCCGATGATAGGCCTGTAACCAGGCCCCGGTGACTGCCAACACCGCCTCCGCCGTTCCGAAGAGCCCCGCATGCCCGGCCACACCGCCTAACGAAGCCGCGTTTTCATCATGCACCTCACCACACAATAAGCGCCCTCTCCAGGTATCGTGTTCCGTGGGCGCAACATCACCCTCACGGCGACGAGCATACTCAAGAAAAGTACCTATCCATTCTGTCGGCACAAATCCCAATTGCGAGATGCCCGCTAGGGAAGCGATCCGATCGCGAAAGAATTCCTGGAGCGGAACCCTGCTACATCGCTCCACGATCATTCCCAAAAGCATAAACCCTAGGTCACTGTAGAGGCTCCGCACCCCTCGCTCATAGATCAGAGCTTCGTCTCGGATCAGTTTTACTAAGACGGTACGCGAGAGACTGCGCTGTTCTTCTGTCGCGGGGATGGAGGCGGTCGGGCTCAATCGCTCGTAATACCCTCGCCAACCAGGCAGTCCGGAACTATGCGTCAACAAATGCCAGAGCGACGCCATGCCAATCGGGCTACCAGTCAATTCCGGAAGTATCGATTCAACCCGATCCTGCAGCTGACATTGTCCGGCTTGAGTGAGCAATATCAGCGCCGTCACCGTAGATAACGGCTTCGTGAGCGAGGCCAGATCATAGACCGTCGCCGGCTGGACAGCTCGAGCGGCATCAAGAGTCGACACGAGCCCAACGGGAAAGAGATCGGCCTGACCGCCACCGCGGCGCACCGCCAGCACCGCCCCGGGAAACACTCCGTCCGTGACGGCCTGCTCAAGCGCCGCCTGAATTATAGAGGAATTCGGCATAGTGGAGCGTGACTCGCGAAGACAATGAGCGCACGATGATTACTGCATCAACGCGTTCGAACAGGCGTTCGGGAGCAGGAGCAATTCAAGATCACAACATCGCCAAAGAAATCATGAGCGAGTCGAACTCGACTCCCCCTCCATCTTCCCCTCAGGAACCACTCCGCTATCCTGATAGGCTTCCGCGGACTCGACATCCAACATACGCTCAAACGTATGGAGCGTCGCCCGCATCCGTTCGACCATGAGCAGCCGCTGCTTCTGCAACAAAGACAGATCCCGTTGCGTCTCACCCAATTCAACCCGGGCCTGTCGAACAACTTCGCCGGCCTTCAATTCGGCTTCTTTGACGATCAACTCCGCATCGCGGTTCGCGCTGCGCTTGACGTCGTCGGCCAGCGATTGCGCTGCGACGAGCGTATTCGAGAGCGTCGTCTCGGTCCGTTTCAATTCGGACACTTGCTGTTCCGTCATGGCCAGCCGTTCTCGCAGCAATGCATTGTCCCGATTCAACGATTCCACGGTTTGCGCCAACTCTTCGAGAAAGCGGTTGACCTCCTCGCGATCGTAGCCGCGGAGCTTCGTGCGAAATACCATCTGTTGAATGTCGAGCGGTGTAATCTTCATAGCGGCCCCCATTCGTTGAGTCAGTTCATCCGCAACGCCAAATCTTTTAATGACTGCACCACAGCGAACTGCAGAAACGTCAAAATCAGAATGGCGATTATGGGCGAGAGATCGAGGCCCATGCGCCACCCCATCCAGCGGCGGATGGGCGCGAGCACCGGTTCAGTGGCACGATCGAGGAACTGGACGATCGGATTCCACGGATCGGGGTTGACCCAAGAGATCAAGGCCCGAGCGATGATGATCCACATATACAGCCACAATACATAGTCCAGCACCGTGGCAGTCCCCAACAGCACATTCCCAAACACAAACATCAGCGTCCGAGCTCCTGAGATCGTTTCGTCGCCGCTTCAATGGCATCGATGAGCGTCGCGCGCATCCCCCCGGTTTCGAGACGATGCAGGCCGGCAATCGTCGTTCCGCCCGGAGACGCGACTTTGTCCTTGAGTCGAGCGGGGTGCTCCCCCGTCTCGATCACCATCTTCGCCGCGCCCAAAACGGTTTGTGCAGCCAGCACCTCCGCCGTCGCACGGGGCAACCCCATCTTTACACCGCCATCAGCCATGGCTTCGATAGCCAGAAACACATAAGCCGGACCGCTGCCGCTGAGGCCTGTCACCGCATCCATCAACCGCTCTTCAACCGTCACAACCTTCCCGACCGATTCAAATATTGCACGCGCCGTTCCGGCGTCCGACTCAGAGACACCGGGCCCAATGGCCAAAGCCGTCATCCCTTCCTGCACCATGGCCGGGGTATTCGGCATGGCTCGCACTACTTTTGTTCCCGCTCCACCGGCTTTCGTGATGGCCTGAATCGGAATCCCGGCGGCCACGGATATCGTGAGCGCCCGCTTCAAGTCTCCGGCAATATCGTTCATGACCGCATCAAGAATCTGCGGCTTAACGGCGAGGACAATAATTCCCGCCCAGGCGGCCGCCTCGCGATTCGAACTGCCCACACGAACACCATGCAGGCGTTTCAATGCATCGCATCGCTGCGCAACCGGGTCTGTGGCCCAGATCTGATCCGGCTCGCAACAGCGCGTCGCGACAAGCCCGGCAATCAGCGCTTCGGCCATCTGGCCGCCACCGATAAAGGCAATCTTTTCAGCGATACGAATCTTAGCCATGGCGCGCTCCAAAAATCGCCGTGCCTACGCGCACCAACGTGGCTCCCTCTTCGATCGCCACTTCAAAATCATGTGACATACCCATGGAATATTCCTGCATGACCACTGACGAAATCCTCTGAGCAGCGATGCGCGCCCCAAGTTCGCGAAGATCGCGGAAATAGGGACGGGCGTCTTCCGGCTGTTCCGTCGGAGGCGGTATCGTCATCAACCCGTGAATCCGGAGGTGCGGCAAGTCGCCGAGAAGACCGAGCGCCTGCATCAACCCCTGCGTCGAAAAACCTGCCTTGCTCGCTTCGTCGGCAATGTTCACCTCTAAGAGGACCGCCTGTTGTATACCGGCGTCACCGGCGCGCCGGTTGATTTCCTGCGCCAGCTCGACAGAATCGACCGAGTGAATCAGCTCAAACGTTCCGACCGCATCGCGCACTTTCCGCCGTTGCAATTGACCGATGAAATGCCAGCGGGGCGATAGGTCGCGGAGGAGCGCACCTTTTGAGAGCGCTTCCTGCATCCGATTCTCTCCCAGGAGGGAGAGCCCGACACCAAGCCCCTCTCTGATCCGCTCAGCCGGAACCGTCTTGGTCGCAGCGACCAGCCGAACCATCTCCGGCAATCGTCCGGCCCGCTCCGCCGCGCAACGAATCCGATCCAGGATCTGATGCACCCGTCGGGCAAGGGAATCATCTGCGTCCGACTCCATAAATGGCTACGCTGGCAACAGTTTATACCCCTTGCGATCTCGGTCGCTGGCGATATTCTAACGGAAGCTCTCGGGAATTGGCAGGGGCTCTCGTGCGCCCCCCTACTGGGTTGCCGACAGGCCAATGGCGCTCACCATCGTCCCCATCACCTTGCCCTCGCGCCGATAGGAGAAAAAAAGATCCTCGTGACAAATCGTACACACGTTCACGCTCGTGATTTGCCCGCCGTCAATCCCGCAATCCTGCACTTGCCGCCTGATCAACGCCTTGAGATCGAGCCGCGCCTTGTCCTCGCGATGGTCACGCAAGACCGTTTCCCACCAAGCAAAGCGGTTCCGAACTTCATCGAGGACCGGTGCGTCTACTTCGTAGCAACAGACGCCGGCGGACGGGCCAATACTGACATGCAGCTGCCCGATCTCCGCCCCAAACCGCGTCTGCATAAGCAACAATGTCTTGGGCACGATGCCGGCCACGGCCCCACGCCATCCGGCATGAATCGCGGCAACTACCCGCCGACGCGCATCGTGCACCAACACCGGGACGCAGTCAGCGGTCCGTACCGCCACCATCGTCCCCGGCTGATCCGTCACCAGCGCATCCCAGCCACCGTCAAACCGATCGGCATCGGTCAATGGACGATCGACGACAAGGGCCTCCGTCCCATGCACCTGTTTCACCGATAAGATCCATGGAGCCGGAACACCGGGCGCACGAATCGGCGCACCGGTCCCTAAGCGCAGCTGGTCGGCATGCGCCCTCGTGCCGAAGAAGTGCCGGACGCCGCTTCTCGCAGAAGCAAACGCCGGCACCGTAATCACCGCTGCTCGTCCCATGCGTCGATCCCTTTGCCCCTTGTCCCTTCCCCTTGATCCATCACAACGAACGTGGCTCTCGGCCTAGTTCACCTGCTTCCGGAGAAACGTGGGGACATCCCATTCATCTTCCGCCACTAACGCCCGATCGATGGCCTCACGAGCATCGTTCCGCTGCCGAAGGAACGTGGGGCGATCCAGATCTTTCATCGGCCGATCGCCCATCCCCATCGCCGCGCTCACGCCCACACCGGCCAAGACCGGCTGCACCGGCTTCGCGGCACGGGCCGACGTCTGCTCGACGTTCGCCGTCATCGAGACCATATCCTCTTCACATTCAAAGCCCGTGGCAATGACCGTCACGACCAGATCATCGCCCATGTCGGGATTGATCACTTGGCCGACAATGATGTTGGCATCTGAATCGGCCGTTTGCTGGATGATGGAGGCCGCCTCTTCGATTTCATGCAGCGTCATATTCGGACCGCCGGTGATGTTCAGCAGCACGCCACGCGCACCCTGCACACTGCCTTCTTCGAGCAGCGGACTGCAGATCGCCCGTTGCGCGGCTTCGATCGCGCGATTGGCTCCCCGTGCGATCCCCATGCCCATGACAGCGCGGCCCGTATGCGACATGATCGTCCGCACATCGGCAAAGTCGACGTTCACATGCCCGGTGGTCGTGATCACATCGGCAATGCCCTGGATCGCCTGGCGCAACACATCGTCGGCGACCTTGAAGGCTTCGAGCAGGGGCGTCGACTTATCGACAATCCCCAGCAAGCGCTGATTCGGAATCACCAGGAGCGTATCGACATGGCGGCGAAGGTCCCGGATGCCTTCTTCCGCATGCTTATGGCGGCGCTGGCCTTCATATTGAAAGGGCTTGGTCACCACGCCCACAGTGAGAATACCCTGCTCCCGCGCGATACTGGCCACAATCGGGGCCGCGCCGGTACCTGTCCCGCCGCCCATGCCAGCGGTGACGAACACCATATCCGCGCCTTCGAGACATTCCCGAATATGATCCTTGCTCTCCAGTGCCGCATCCTTGCCGATTTCCGGGCGGGCACCGGCGCCGAGCCCGCGAGTCCGCTCAGGACCCAATTGAATTTTGTACGGCGCCAGCGACCGGTCGAGCGCTTGTAAATCGGTATTCGCGGCGATGAAATCGACCCGGGCGAGGCCCGACCCGATCATCGTATTCACCGCGTTACACCCAGCCCCGCCGACGCCCACAACCTTGATCCTGACCGGCAACAGTGCATCTTCCTGGAATGAAAACATTGCGGCACCTCCTCACCTGTGATCGCCGAGCGGCCCCATGCCGCGCGGGAAAGTTAAAACACTTCCAACACCCGCTTCGTCCACCCAAACATCTTCGCCCAGGGCCCCCCGTTCCGAAGGCCCGCTGTTTCCAACTCATCCGCGTGCTTTCTCGCATGCAACAAGAGTCCGACGCCGGTCGCATGACCGGGGTTGCTCACAATATCTCTGAGCCCTCCGACTCCCGACGGCGTCCCGCGACGCGCCGGCAAATTCAGCACCTTTTCCGCCGCGTCCGGCATCCCTTCGAGCAACGACGTGCCGCCGGTCAAGACGACCCCGGCACCCAGGATGCCTTCATAACCGGCCCGTGCGATCTCACGCCGGACCAGCTCGAACATTTCTTCCACGCGCGGCTCGAGAATCTCCGCAATATCCCGACGGGAAAAGGTCCGAGCCGGACGATCGCCCACCGACGGCACCTCGACGGTCTCGTGTCCGGTCACTAAATCCGTCCGGGCAATGCCGTACTGCATCTTGATTTTCTCGGCCTCGGTCTGGGACGTCAGTAAACCGATCGCCAGGTCCTTCGTCAGGTTCTGTCCGCCGATGGGAAGCACCGCCGAATGCCGGATGCTGCCGTCGAGGAAAATCGCCAGATCGGTCGTCCCGCCACCGAGATCCACCATGGCCACACCCAGGTCCCGCTCTTCCTGACTCAGCACCGCTTCGCTGGAGGCCAGGGGCTGCAGAATGATGTCCACCACATCGAGCCCGGCACGGTTGACGCTCTTGATGATGTTTTGCGCGGAGGTCACGGCACCGGTAATCACGTGCACATTCACTTCAAGCCGGTTCCCGGACAGCCCGAGCGGCTCGCGCACGCCTTCCTGTCCGTCGACCATGTACTCGCGCGGCAAGACATGCAGGATGCGCCGTTCGTGCGGAATGACCGCGAGCGTCCGGGCGCTTTCGATGGCCCGATGAATATCCTCACGCGTCACTTCGGCCTTCTTCAGCGCCACGACGCCCTTGCAGTTCTCCGCGGAAATATGACTGCCGGCAATACCGGTATAGACCGAATTAATCTGGACCGCCGCCATCAGTTCGGCCTCTTCGACCGCCTTCTTGATCGACTCCACCGTACTCTCGATATCGACCACCACTCCCTTGCGCAACCCGCGGGACGGACTGGCTCCGACGCCGATGATGTTCAACATGCCGCCATCCGTGATCTCCGCGACGATCGCGCAAATCTTGGTGGTTCCGATGTCTAACCCGACAAGGATTTGATCTCGTTTTGGCACCGCGATCACCCCCTCTCTCGCACAATCACACGATTCTCATACCGTAGATCGATTTCATTCCCGCCCCGCCCATGGCCGTCGAACATCACCGTCTTCAGCGAAGGCTTGACTCGTTGAAACCGTTCCCATTGATCGCTGACCTCGGCTTCGCCGAATTGGAATTGAACGCCCCGAACGGTAGCCACCAGGTTAGCGGGATTTGCGGCATTCACTTGCACGCGCCCGTCGATGCTCTGCCCCACTAATCTGGATAGCATCACCCCGGACTTCACCGCATGACGGACAGCCGTATCCCCGCGCAACAACTCCCGGGAATCCAAGCCCGTGACCATCGGAAGCATGCCGTTGTCGTCCTGCCCCAACCGCGCCAGCACATGCCCCTCTTCATCACTCAAGAAATTCTCCGACCCCGCGTGCACGATGGCGGCCGGCTTGCGCTCCACCACAGAAATGCGCAGCTCATGCAACGGGACCCGGGTAATCACCGCTTCCTTCACCCAGGGATGAGACTCCACGCGCTCCTTCATGGTCGTCGTCAGAATGTGGTGGAGCGAAGTCCCTGGCTTGAGCGCCAGCCGATCCACCAACTCCTGCTTCCCGATCTGATGCACCCCTTCAACGGTGACCGCCTTGATTTCAAGAAGGCGCTGAAGCAACGGACCGGAGCGCTGTATGCCGACGGCCAGGCCCCACCCCGCCAGAACCACCCCAACGACGATGGCGCTCCAGCGAATAAGCCGCCGGCCTTTCGCCGCCGCCTGGGTGCGGCGCACCGCGCGATCCTGCGTCGTTTCAGCACTCGACCGCGTGCCTTTCCACTGATTCAGCCGCGGTCCGGAAGAGCGCTGCGCACGGCGCCGATCGATCGTCCAACGCTTCATGCCGGCAATCCTTTTTTGGCGAGTGCCATGCGGTCGGCCCGGTCCAAGGCCGATTGCAAAATGCATTCGACCAAACTGTCGTAATCGATGCCGGCGTGCCCCGCCGCCATCGGCAACAGACTCGTCTCCGTCATGCCGGGCACCGTGTTGATCTCCAGCATGTAGGGCTTTCCGCGCGGTGTGATTCTGAAATCCACTCGGGCCGCGCCTTCACATCCCAACGCTTCGTACGTGCGCTTCGCCAATTCAGCAATCTGCTTGGTGATTTTGGCGGGAAGCGGAGCCGGACAAAGATATTGGGTTTTGCCCTTCTGATACTTCGCCGAAAAATCGTAGAACCCTTCCGGCGCCACGATTTCCACCACCGGCAATACCGTGAGCACGCCGGACGGCCCGCCCAAAATCGACACCGTCGTTTCATGTCCCGGAATATAGGCCTCGACCATCGCATCGGAATCATAGCGATGGGCCAAGGCCAACGCCTCTTTCCACTGCGCGGTCTTCCGGACGATGGACACTCCGATCGTGGACCCCTGCGAAGCCGGCTTCACCACCACCGGCAATTTCAGTTTCGTCGCCTTCAGCACCATCGCCAGCGACGGTTGTTCACCGCGCCGAACCTGCGTCCCGGCCGGAACCGGAACTTTCGCCGACACCGCCAGCGTTTTCGTGGTGACTTTGTGCATGCCCATCGCGCTCGCCTGCACCCCCGACCCCGTGTAGGGAATCCCGAGCGTCTCTAAAAATCCCTGGATCGTCCCATCCTCGCCGCCTGGACCATGCAGCGAAAGAAAAGCCACCTCAATGTTGTGCTCCGTCAGATCGCGAGAGAGATTCGGGCTCACGTCAATCGCGACGGCGTGATAGCCCCGGCGAAGGAGCGACTGGTGGACCGCCTGCCCGGTGCGCAGCGAGACGTCTCGCTCGGACGACTGTCCGCCCATCAAGACCCCGATCCGTTTCTCTGTCAGCACACGTCGGTCTGCCATCACGCTCCTGTCCTAGGCCTGTCCCACGACCTTGAGTTCCAACTCCAACTTCATCCCGGTCTTCCGCGCCACCGCCGCCCGGACTTTCCGGATCAGCGCCAGCACATCCTTAGCGGTCGCCTGCCCCTGATTCACAATAAAGTTTGCATGCTTGTCCGAGACCTGCGCATCGCCGACTTGAGCGCCTTTGAGTCCGGCCGCGTCGATGACCCGCCCGGCCGAGTCCTTGAAAGGATTCTTGAACACGCACCCGGCACTCGGCAGCGCCAACGGCTGCGTATCCCGCCGATAGTGCAGATAGTCTTTCACGACTTTTTCGACCTCCGCCCGCACGCCCGCTTTCAGCTGCACCCACACACCCACGACAATGCCGGCGGGCAACGTGGCTCGGCGATACGTGAAAGGAATCTCCGCTGCCGGGATATCGATCACCTCGCCGTTGCGATTCACGAGCCGTACGGCCTTCACTGAGTCTTTCATTTCGCCTAACCTGGTTCCCGCGTTCATCACGACACACCCGGCGACCGTGCCGGGAATCCCGGCGGCCCATTCCAACCCTGCCAGCGAATGCCGGATGGCGTACCCGATCAGCGTCGGCATCCCCACGCCCCCTTCGGCATATAGGACCGCTCCCGGCTCTTCTCTGATCGCACGAAGCGTTCCGAGATGAACGACCACGCCTCTGATCCCCTTGTCGCGAATGAGGAGATTCGTGCCCCCCACCACAAACAGCGGAAGCTTCTGCGCCTTGGCCTGCCGGACCAGACGGGCCACATCATCGACATCGGCCGGTTCGACCAAGACATCAGCCGGCCCTCCGATGCGAAAGGACGTGTAGTCTTTGAGCGAGGCATTGAACGCGACCGCTCCGCGAATCCCGTCGACCGCGGCTTCCAATCGACGCTGACTGATTGTCCGACGACCGGTCTGTGCATCTGTCCGTCCTTGCCGAGCCATTGCCTACGTATTGGGAGCCAGTCGCGCCAGCAACCCCGTCCCCGCTTTCCAAATATCGCCGGCACCCAATGTCACGACCAGATCGCCCGGCTGTAAATGCGGCAGCACCTGATCGGGCAGCGTTTCCTTCTTCTCGACGAAGGTGACGCCCTGGTGGCCGGCGGCCTTGATACGGTCAGCCAGCACGGCGCCCGACACACCCGGGATCGGCGCTTCTCCGGCTGCATAAATGTCCGTCATGAACAGCAGATCCGCTTGATCGAAGGCGTGCGTGAACTCCTCGATCAGATCGCGCGTCCGGCTGTACCGGTGCGGTTGGAACAACACCACCAACCGCCGATCCCATCCCTGTTTCGCCGCCGCCAGCGTGGCTTTCACCTCTGTGGGGTGATGCCCGTAATCGTCCACGACCATGATGTCGTTGGCTTCTCCGCGCAGATGAAACCGCCGCTCGACACCCGTGAACGCCGCCAGGCCCTTGCGGATCAAATCGACGGGCACATCCAGCTCGATCCCAATCGCAATCGCCACCAGCGCGTTGGAGACGTTATGCATACCGGGGACAGCGAGCCGGAAAGGCCCCAGATTTTTTCCGCGGAAATGTGCACGAAACTCGGCACCCCATTGCTTGAGCACGATATCCGTCGCTCTGAAATCCGGCACGACACCGGGAGTTTCTTGCAGTCCATAGGTGTGATAGCGCTTCACAATACGCGGGAACAACGCGCGCAGCCGTTCATCGTCGGAGCACAGCACCGCCAATCCATAGAAAGGAATCTTGTTGATGAACTCCAGAAAGCTGTCATAAATCTTTTCCATCGATCCGTAGTGGTCGAGGTGCTCGCGATCCAGATTGGTCACGGCCACGACCGTCGGCGACAATCGGAGGAAGGACCCGTCACTCTCATCGGCCTCCGCCACCAGCAACTCGCCGCGGCCGAGTCGCGCATGGCTGCCAAGGGCATTCACCTTGCCACCGATCACCATCGTCGGATCCAATCCACCGGACGCCAGCACATTCGCCACCATCGACGTCGTCGTCGTCTTGCCGTGAGCGCCCGCGATCGCCACTCCGAATTTCAAGCGCATCAACTCGGCCAGCATTTCAGCCCGTGGAATCACCGGCACCTGCTTGGCCTTTGCCGCCAGCACTTCCGGATTCGTCGCCGCCACAGCGGAGGAAATCACCACGACCTGCGCTTCGCCGATATTGGCTTCGTGATGGCCGATCGCAATCTTGCCTCCGAGCTCCTCCAGACGCCTGGTGGTTTCCGAGGCTTGCAGATCCGAGCCACTGACCTTGTAGCCCATGGTGAGAAGGACTTCCGCGATCCCGCTCATCCCCGACCCGCCGATACCTACTAGATGAATGTGCTGTGTTTTTCGAAACATGGCTGTTCGCCTCAATCCTGGTGATCCTGTTGATGGTCGCTGTGCCTGCTCTCGCGTCGCTGCCGCATTAGACTCCCGTCGCTCCAACAGTCCGGTGGTTGTCATGATTCACCCCCATGAGCGCATAGCATTCGTGGACGATCCTCTCCGCTGCATCGATTCGACTCATCGCCCGACTCTTCTCCTGCATCGCACGCAAACGATCCGGTTGCCGCAATAACTCGGCGATAGACCCGGCCAACCGCGCCCCGGTCAACTCCGGCTGCGGCAACACCATCGCGCCTCCCGCCGCCTCCATCGCCCGCGCATTCTTCATCTGGTGATCGTAAATGGCCGTTGGCAGCGGGATGAGAATCGCCGGCTTCCCACAGGCCGTGAGCTCCGCAATGGTCATAGCCCCGGCGCGCGCCACCACCAGATCCGCAGCGCGCAAGACGGTCGGCATGTCGTAGAGAAATGGAACAACTTCGGCCACAACACCGGCCTGCCGGTACGCCTCAACGACCCTCGCGTGGTCAGCCTCTCCAGTCTGGTGCGTAATGGAGAGCCGCGGACAGGTCTGCGCCAACGCCTCCAGTCCATCGATGATCGCGCTATTGATCGCCTTCGCCCCTTGACTGCCGCCAAAAACCAACAACCGCTGCCGGTCTTCTGCGGCCGAAGGGGCGGCCGTGATCGCATCCAGAAATGATTGCCGAATCGGCGACCCGACCACGCGAACTTTGTCCTTCGCAAATTTCTCGGCGGCGGAGGCAAATCCCAGAAACACGCGCTGCGCACAAGGGCCGACCGCAATATTGGCCATGCCTGGATAGGCATTCGGCTCCAGAATGACCCGTGCAACCCCTTTCAATGCCGCCGCTACTAACATCGTCGGACTGGTGTAGCCGCCCACGCCGATGACGAGATTCGCCCGGTACCGGGAGATCAACCGCATCGACTGCCAGAGACCGATCGGCACGGACAACAATCCCCGCAAGGCTTCGCCTAGTCCTTTTCCCATCACCGGCTTGGCCGTAATGAGTTCGAGGGAAAATTTTTCGTGCGCCAACACCTTGGTTTCAATCCCTTTCGCCGTACCCACAAAGACGATCTTGGTCGATGGATCGCGCCGCTGAAACTCGCGGGCCAGCGCCACCGCCGGATACAAGTGCCCGCCCGTCCCCCCTGCGGCGATGAGTATCGTCATCCGTGCCCAGACCTGCCGCGCCCGCTCCGTCCCGTCCCCTCCTGAGGCCCTGCTTGCCGATCTCTCGAAATATTCAGCAAGATTCCGACCGCCAGCAGACTGATGACCAGGGACGATCCGCCGTAGCTCACGAAGGGCAAGGTCAATCCCTTGGTCGGCAGCATCCCCGTCGCCACCGCCGCATTCACCAGCGCCTGCCCGCCGATCAACAACGTGATGCCGATGCCCAAATAACGCCCGAAGGGCATCCGGGCTCTGGCTGCAATCTGAAAACCACGCACCACGAACAACGCAAAGAGCAGAATGATCGCGCCCGTGCCTACCAGCCCCAATTCCTCTCCGACCAACGCCAAAACAAAGTCCGTATGGGCTTCGGGAAGAAAGAACAGCTTCTGTTTCCCCTCGCCCAACCCCACTCCGAAAGGACCGCCGCTGCCGAAGGCGAGAAAGGACTGGGTGATCTGAAACCCGGCGTTCGACGCATCTTTCCACGGAGCCAGAAAAGTCAGCAGCCGCTGACGCCGGTAACTCGATCCGAGGACGAGCACCAAAACGACCGGCACCGCGCACAGGGCCAACCCCAGTAGATGTTTCAATTCCGCGCCGCCGAGAAACAACAGTCCGATCGTCACGAGACCGATCACGACCACCGTCCCGAGATCCGGCTCCAACAGCACCAGGCCGCTCAACAGACCGATCACGAGCAGCACCGGCAGCAGGCCAGAGGAGAAGCTTGTGATTCGGTCTTCCTTCTTGGTCAGATAGGCCGCCAGATAAATCACCGCCACCAGCTTGACCATCTCCGCCGGCTGGATCGAAATCGGTCCGAGACGCAACCACCGCCGCGCCCCTTTGGCCGCAACGCCGAGCGATGGGATCAAGACCATCACCAGCAACAGCGCCATCAAACCCAGCAACGGCACCGACAACCGCTTCCACCAGACATAGTCGACCCGCGACGCGACTTGGAGCAGCACAAATCCGAAGGTCAGCCACGCCAGCTGCCGCTTGAGGAAGTAGCCGGAGTCGTGGAACCGATTCCCCGCCACCACCGCGCTCGCGCTGAACACCATCACCAGACCGACCAACGCCAGCACCATGGTGACGATCAATAGCGTGTGGTCCATCGGCACCCGCTTCTTCGCGGCGCGGGGGCTCGTGGTGGGCCACGGCAATGCCAGGGTCCCTGCAGCTCTCTGTGACATCGTTCAGCGTCAAATCCCCTTTGACTCGCCGCCCTTAGGCCGGCAAGGATTGCACAAGGGCCTTAAACTGCCGGCCTCGATCCTGATAATCCGCAAACATGTCGAAACTGGCGCAGGCCGGTGAAAACAACACGACGCCGCCCGAGACGGCACTGTCAGCCGCCGCCTGCACCGCCTCTTTCAATGACGCCGCCCGGCTGATCGTGGAGAATCCGGCCATCGCCTGGGCGATCAAGGGCGTCGCCTCTCCGATCAAGATCAGCCCCTTCACTCGCTGCCGAATCGCCGGCGCGAGCCGAGAAAAATCCCCGCCCTTGTCGCGGCCGCCGGCAATCAACCAAATGGGTTGATCGATACTTTCAATCGCCTTGAGCGTGGCATCGACGTTCGTTCCCTTGGAGTCGTTGACGAACCGGACCCCGCGGCGATCTCGCACAATTTCCAACGCGTGCTCCAGGCCCGGGAAGGTCATGAGTACACGTCTGACCGATTCGAGCGAGCTACCGCTCAACAACGCATAGGTAGCGGCCACCATCGCGTTCTCCACATTGTGATCGCCGATGATCTTGATCTCCTGTCGGCGACAGATCTCCTGCCGCACACCCGTCACCGTCGTGACCAGTCGATCGCCCTCCAGATACGTGCCGCCGGAGACATCCGCCGGCAGAACCGATTGTCTGGTGAATCCCAACACCCGGGCCTTGACGCTGTAGCGAAGGGCCGCGACTCGCTGATCGTCCAGATTGAACAGCGCATAATCAGTCGGCTTCTGGCTTTCGAAAATGCGCCGCTTGGCGGCGACATATTCGTCGATCGACGCATAGCGGTCTTGATGATCCACGGTGACGTTGAGTAACGCCGCAATCCGGGGATGGAATTGCTCCACCGTTTCCAGCTGAAAACTTGAGACTTCAACTACGAGCACATCGAACGGACTTGGCGATCCTTGTTGCGACGCCAGTACCATTTGTATCGCCGCTTCGCTCAAGGCCGTGCCCAGGTTGCCCCCGACAAAGACTCGCTTCCCGCTGTCCTGCAACATTTTGCCGATCAGCGTCACCGTCGTGCTCTTGCCGTTGGTTCCGGTCAGCGCCAGCATCGGGGCCGAGACAAATCGCGACGCCAATTCCAATTCGCTGATCACCTTCACGCCCCGCTGCCGTACCCGCTCCAGAGCTTCCATGCGATAGGGCACGCCGGGGCTGATGACCACGAGCTCAGCCGACTCCAACGCTGTTTCGTACCGGCTGCCGACCGTGACCCCGACACGCGCGTCCTCCAGCTGCGTCAGGACCGAACCCAGCTCACTCCGCTCTTTTCGGTCGGCAACCGTGACGTGAGCGCCAACGGCCTGGAGCAACCGCGCCGCGGCCACGCCGCTACGGGCCAACCCCACCACCGTGACCTTCGTGCCCTGTAGTTCCATCACGCCTTCGCTCACCATACGTATTCCGTCTTCACGCACCGGCCCGTTATCGCAACTTCAGCGTACTCAGGCTTAACAAGGCCAAGAGGATGGCGATGATCCAGAGCCGGACCACCACTTTGGGCTCTTCCCACCCCTTCATCTCGAAATGATGATGAATCGGGGCCATCAGGAAGATCCGCTTCCCACGCGATTTAAACGACACAACTTGAAAAATGACTGACACCGCTTCGATCACGAACACGCCGCCGACCAGCAGCAGCAACAATTCGTGCTTGCTGATGACCGCAACCGTGCCGAGCGCTGCGCCAAGCGGAAGCGACCCCACATCCCCCATGAACACGGACGCCGGGTAGGTGTTGAACCATAAGAACCCAAGGCTCGACCCCAGAATGGCAGCGGTAAACACGGCGATTTCACCGGCGTTTTCGATGTGGGGGATCAACAGGTAGTCCGACATCAATCGGTGCCCGGCCACGTAAGCCACAATCGTATAGGCGAGCGCAGTAATCATCACGGGACCGATGGCCAGGCCGTCGAGGCCGTCGGTCAGATTGACGGCATTGGAACTCCCCACGATGACGAGTACGGCAAAGACGATGTAGAACCAGCCCAGGTCAGGCGTGAAGTTCTTAAAGAACGGCACACTCAGCTTGGTCGTATACCCAGGGAGAAAATACAGTGTGATCGCAATCGCCGAGGCAATCGCGACTTGGGCGGCAAATTTTTGCGACGCCGACAATCCCTTCGATTGCCGCTTGATGAATTTGAGATAGTCATCGGCAAACCCGATCGCGCCGAAACCCACCATCGCCGCGAGCACCAGCCACACATACGGCTTCGTGATGTCGGCCCACAGCAGCGTGGACAGCACCACAGCAAAGAGAATCAAAAGACCGCCCATCGTCGGAGTCCCGCTCTTGGCCAGGTGACTCTTGGGTCCGTCGTTGCGGATCTGTTGACCCAGCTTGATTTCTTGCAGTTTGCGAATGAGCCAGGGGGCCAGAATGAACGCGATGAGGAACGCCGTGACCGCCGCATAAATGATGCGGAAGCTCTGATAGCGAAAGACATTCAGAAACGAGAATTCTGTGTGCAGTGGATATAGCCAGTTATACAGCATAGGACAACCGTCACGACGACGCCGGGGGCTTACAGCGCCGAGCCCGTCTCTACCCCTGAAAGTTACGAGGCCTTCTTCGACACCCGCTTCACGCCTTGCAAGGCATCGACCACCTGCTCCATCTTCATTCCGCGCGACGCCTTGACCAGCACGACATCACCGGACACGGCCATCGTTTTGACGGCAGCCGCCGCGGCAACGGCATCGGGCAATTCTTGCACTCTTGCTGGATCCATCCCCGCCCGGCGCGCACCGTCCGCCAGACCGCGCCCCAACGGCCCGCAGGCGATCAATCGAGAAATGCCCTGCTGCGCCACAAAGGCACCGACTTCTTCGTGCATCCGCATCGCACCCGAGCCGAGCTCCAGCATATCGCCCAAGACGGCGATGGTCGTTCGTCCACTCCCCGCCTGAGCCAGCAATTGGACCGCTGCCTTCATCGACGCGGGGTTGGCGTTATAGCAATCGTTGATCACGCGTATCCCGTGGCTCATGACGACTTGCGACCGCATCGCGGCCGGACGGAATCGAGACAAGCCCTGCGCAATCACGGCGCCGGACACGCCGAGCACCGTTCCGACTGCGGCGGCCGCCAAGGCATTGGTCACATTGTGGGAACCCTGCACCTTGATTCGCACGATCGTATGCCGGACCTTCCCCGGAAGAAGCAGCCGGAACATCGTCCCATCACGCCCATCTGACTTTTCGTGCAACGCCCGCACATCAGCCTTCGGCGAATAGCCGAACGACACCACACGGCATTGGGCTCGCGCGGCCAGATAGTCGAAATACGGATCGTCGGCGTTCAGAATGGCTGTCCCGTCCGGAGGAAGGAGATCGAGCAACTCCGCCTTCGCCTGCGCCGATCCTTCCATACTGCCGAAAAACTCCAGGTGATCCGGCCCGATATTCGTAATGACGCCGATGGTCGGGCGAGCGATTTCACAGAGACGCGTCGTCTGCCCGAGGTTATCGACACCCATTTCGATGACGGCCGCTTCATGCCGACCCGTCAATCTCAAGAGGGTGTGAGGAACTCCGATTCGATTATTGAAGTTGCTCTCCGTCTTCAACACGCGCCAGCGCTGCCCCATCACGCTCGCCACCATTTCCTTCGTGGTGGTTTTCCCGTTACTGCCCGTCACGGCCACCAGCGGGATATCGAACCGACTGCGGTGATGCGTAGCCAGCTGCTGATAGGCAAAGAGCGGATCGCGCACACCCAGAATGAACGGGGGTGCCGACTTGGGCCCTGCCGTCAACAGCGCCGGGGGAACCACGTAGCTGTCATGCACAATGGCACCGACCGCACCTCGGGACAGCGCCGCCGCCACATAGTCATGGCCGTCGAATTTATCGCCGCGAATCGCGATGAACAGATCTCCGGCACGGATCGCCCGCGAGTCGAGGCTGAGCTGTCGAATGCGTTGCTTCGCCCACCGAGGCGCATCGCCGGAAAGCATTTTGACGCTGATCACTTCTCGAAGTTCTTCACCGGTTAACAGCGGCATGATCATCCCAATCTGTGACAGAGCCTCGCTTGAATCAGGCACAATGCGTCAATTCACGAATCGCATCACGGGCGACTTCGCGATCGTCGAAGTGAAATTTCTTCGTCCCGATAATCTGATAGTCTTCGTGCCCCTTCCCGGCAATGAGGACCATATCGCCGGGCCGAGCGGCCCGCATCGCCGTCGCGATCGCTTCACGGCGATCGGCCACCTTCTGATAGGTCACGTGGGATCGCTGTTGCAGCGCATCCCGCACGCCGACTTCCACTTCATCGAGAATCGCCAGGGGATTTTCCGTGCGCGGATTGTCCGAGGTGAGAATGACCACATCACTCTGCTGAACGGCGGCGCGACCCATTTTAGGCCGCTTCCCGCGATCGCGATCTCCCCCGCATCCAAACACTGTGATGATCCGGCCTGCTTTCAATGCCTGCGCCGCCGTCAGCAACCGAACCAGCGCGTCTTCGGTATGGGCGTAGTCCACGACAACCGTGAACGGCTGCCCGGCCATGACGCGCTCGAATCGACCGGGCACATTGGTGACGCGGGTCACGGCCTGCCGCACCTGGTCGATCGTGGCCCCTTCGTGCAAAGCCACGCCGATCGCCGCCAACATGTTATAGACGTTGTGTTCGCCGACCAGATGACTCTCGACCGGAAAGGTCCCAGCAGGCGTTGCCGCCATAAATGTCGTGCCGTCGAGAGAGAGACGAACCTGTTCCGCTCGAAGATCGGCCTTATCCTTGATGCCATAGGTCCACACCGGCACGGCACAAAGAGACGCGATGCGGGCGCCGCTTGGGTCATCGCTGTTGACGATGGCCCGCTTGTTCGGCTTCTGGATCCCGGTCAATCCCGTGAAGAGCCGGAGCTTGGCCTGAAAATATTCTTCCATCGTCTTATGAAAATCGAGATGGTCCTGGGTCAAGTTGGAGAACACGGCCACGTCGTATTCAGTCCCACTCACCCGATCTTGCGCGAGCGCATGCGATGACACTTCCATCACCGCTGCCGAGCATCTGCCGTCGACCATCTTCTTCAAAAGCTGCTGCAACTCCAACGCACCTGGTGTGGTATGGGAGGCAGGGATAATCTCGCTCCCGATTTGATAGGCCACGGTTCCGATCAAGCCGACTCGGCCTCCAATCGATTCCAACAAAGCCTTGCAGACATAAGAGGTGGTCGTTTTCCCATTCGTGCCGGTGATGCCGATCATCCGCAGCCGTCCTGAGGGATCGCCATAAAACCGGCTTCCCAAATATCCCAGCGCCTTGCGTGAGTCCGCCACCCGCACGTACGAACGGTCCACTTCGGCTACCGCCTCCTGCATGACTACGGCCGCCGCGCCAGACGCGAGCGCAGACGAGATATACCGGTGACCATCAACCTGCTCGCCCTTGACGGCCACGAACAGACTTCCCGCCTGCACGGCTCTAGAATCATCCGTGATCGCTGTCAGCGACACCCGGAGATCCCCCGCTTGCTCAAGAACCTTCACCTGCCCACGTAATGACTGCACTAATTCTTCGAGGGTCATCATCTTATTACCCGACCTATCGACGGTTTGACGCCATAGCCAGCTTGACCGGCTCGTCCGATGAGACTCCAAGGTAGTTCAACACCTGCTCGCCCACGCGGCGGAAAACGGGCGCGGCCACGGTTCCGCCCCAAGACTCACCCTGCGGCTCATCGATCACCACGATCATCGCCAATCGGGGATTGTCGGCGGGAACAAACCCAACAAAGGAACCGACAAACAATGTCGAAGAGTAGCCGCCGGTGCGCGGATCGATCTTCTGCGCCGTGCCCGTCTTGCCAGCCACTCTGAATCCAGGGATTGCGGCCTTATTTCCAGTCCCATCGGTCACCACGCCTTCAAGAATCGACGTCACCGTCCGCGCCGTTTCAGGCGACACCACGCGACGCTTGACTTGCGGCAAAATCTGACGAAGAGTTTTCCCCTGCGCATCACGCACTTCGGACACCACGTAGGGCTTCATCAAGACTCCGCCGTTCGCCAGGGCCGCCACGGCAGACACCATCTGGATCGGCGTGACACCGATTTCTTGCCCCATCGAAATTGACGCCAATGACCGGCGCCCCCATTCCCCAGGATGCTTGACCAATCCGCCGACCTCCCCAGGGAGGTCGATTTCGGTCTTTTGCCCGAATCCAAAGGCCTGCAGATACCGATAGAGACGCTGATCGCCCAGCGCCATCCCGGTTTTGGCCGCGCCGATGTTGCTCGACTTCTGAATCACCTGCGAAAACGTCATCCAGCCGAGCTTTTCGTGGTCATGGATCACGGTATTCGCAATCGTCATCCGGCCGTTTTCGCCATACAGCATGGTACTCGGCTTCATGACTTTCTCTTCCACCGCTGCAGCCGCCACGAGCGCCTTCATCGTCGAACCAGGCTCATAGGTATCCGTCAACGCCCGATTCCTCCAACGATCCGCCGTCAGAGATGACATGGCATTCGGATCGAACCGAGGACTGATTGCCAACGCCAAAACGGCACCGGTCTGAGGATCGAGCACAATGACGGTGCCTGATTTGGCCCGTGACTTGGTGACCGCTTCTTCTAATTCTTTTTCAGCGATGTACTGAACGACTTCGTCGATCGTGATGACTAAACTATGACCGGCGGCGGGAACTTGCTCGGCCTGGCCTTTCGGGAACACCGTCCGACCCATAGCATCGCGCTGCAAAACCACAACTCGCTTTTCGCCATGGAGTTGCGACTCATACCGCCGCTCAATCCCCTCAAGCCCTTCTCCATCCATCCCGGCGAATCCCAACACATGAGCCAGAAGCGGACCCTTGGGATAGAACCGACGGCCCTCCATCACCAGCCCGATCCCCTCCATCGGCATATGCTCCAGGCGGTGCCCCTGCTCAGGATCCAACTTCCTGGCCAGCCACACGAAACTGCGATCCTGTCGCAGCTTCTTCTCCAACTCATCGGTTCGAATGCGCAGCACCGGAGAGAGAGACCGAGCCGTCTTGGCAGGACTTTCGAGCGCAGTGGGGATACCGAACACGGAAGGCACTTCCATATTCATGGCGAGCACTTTGCCATGACGATCTACAACAGTCCCTCGAGCACCCTCCAAGGACACCGTTTTCTGATGTTGACGGTCAGCCTTGGCCGTGAGCTCAGCCGCCTGTAAGACTTGCAGGCTCACCAACCGAAACAGCACCACCGCAAACCCGCAGAGCATCATCAGCAACAACACGTACCGTCTGGCCCGTGACGGCGAACCAGTCACTATCGCCTCCCGTTCAACACATCATTCCTGGCAATCCGCAGTTCCACAGCGGATGCAGGCGAGTCCTTCGTTTTCGATTGCACCATCACGACCTGACCAGGCTGGGGCAAGCTCATACCGAATTTTTCCGTGGCGACTTTTGCAATCCGATCGGGCGAACTCAGCGCCGAGAATTTCACCTTGAGCTCATCGCGTTCGCGCTCCAACACCACCTTCTCATGCTTCAATCGTTCAACCTGATAACCCAGGCGCACCATATCCACCCGCTCCCACACAAAGACGAAGACGAGACAGAGCCCGGCCGTCACTGCCAGCATTTTCATTGGGCAGACTCCTTTGACAGACGCTCGGCAACCCGCAGCTTGGCGCTTCGCGCGCGCGGATTCGCCTGACACTCGGCTTCGGAAGGGACTTGCGGACGCTTAGTCAACACCGCGACCTTGGGGTGTGGCCGCTCGGCCAGAGAGCGAAACGTGTGCTTCACGATCCGATCTTCGAGCGAATGAAACGATATGACGGCAAGACGGCCACCGGGCCGCAACATATCGACCGCATCACGGATCGCCGGCTCAAGCACATCCAACTCGCGATTGACCGCAATACGAAGCGCTTGAAATGTTCTCGTTGCACAGTGGATATGCCCGTGCCGATATGCGACGGGAACGGACTCCTTGATCACCGCCGTCAATTCTTGCGTCGATGACAGTGCATTCCGTTCACGCGCACGAACAATGGCACGCGCAATACGCCGGGAGAATCGCTCCTCGCCATACTGGAAGATGAGATCTGCCAATTCGGACTCGGGCAACCTACCCACCAACTCTCCGGCCGTCATACCCGTTGATTGATCCATGCGCATATCGAGTGGTCCGTCTTCCCGAAAACTGAATCCCCGATTCGAGTCGTCTAACTGCGGCGACGACACGCCAAGATCAAAGAGCGCACCGTCGACCTCTGGAATATCGACACTCCGCAATAACTGCCTCACGTCAACAAAGTCCCCCTTGAGCAGAATTGCCCGACTGCCAAATCTGGCAAGCCTGTTACGAGAGTACGCAAGCGCTTCTTCGTCCCGATCAATGCCGATAAGGACGGTTCCATCCCCAGCCCTTTCAAGTAGCCGCTCACTATGCCCACCATACCCCACCGTACCGTCAACAAAAGTCTCTGACCTGTCCGTGACAAGCCAAGCTGTTATTTCATCAAGAAAAACAGAAACATGCCTCGGCTTGCTCGATATTTTATCCTCACCACTTATATCCACTTTCCCCCACTTGCGAGCCGAGTATACTCCCGTTGAACTCCTTGTCAATAGCAAATTCATGGACTTAGGCGATCGGACTCGTTTGCGGAAATTCGCTCTATTTTTCAGAGAGGACGGTCACTTTTGAGGGGAGTCATCGAATGGCTACGCCTCCTGTATCTTCATACTTTCAAAGCCAGAAACGGCTTGAGCATGACCCGTGAGACTCCCTGCTACAGGTTCGCACGCCGCGCTCCAACACGATCACACAATGGCTCAGGGAATGAAGGCTCCTAATGGTGCAGATTCGTTGACTTTGCCAGACCTTGAGGCGAAAATCCCTTCATGACGCCTACTACCCGCAATAACCTCCTAACCAGCATCTTTGCACTGCTCTTTCTCCCAGCTCCCCTCACCCCGGCTCCTCCAGCCGACGCAGCGCCGCTTCTTGAGTTTTGCGAACACAGCTCTCCCGACCAACAGCTCAGAGCCTCAAAGGGTACTGCCGGCTGTGTTCCCCTCATGGAAAAGAAAGATCCATCCGCATCAGATGGCCGCACACCTCAAGAGCCGACCCGCCAACTGAAGATCGACAATCTGCAGTTGGAAGTCACGACCTTTCTCCAGAAGTACAACCAGTTCCTTGAGTGCTGTCGCACGGACCTAGCAGAGCTGCAATCAGTCGAAGAACTCGGCAATGACGTCAATGAATTGCTCACCATGGCTCAGTCCGGCCTCTTCAGCGAACATATGAAGCTCAGAGGGTGGACCCTCGCAGAGCTTCTTCCGCCCGTCGCCAAAGCGCGCACCGACCTGAAGCGATTGCACGCCAAACTGGAAGCGATCGGCAATGCACGAAACCAACTCGGCCAGCTTGACTATGAATCAGCGGCACACGAATCGCGCCGCATTCAAGAGATCGAAGATTCTATACAAACAGACTTCCGGGTCCGCTCTCTGCCGGTAGGTCCGAAAACGGGAACTGGTATCGGAGCCGGCTCAACCGCCGGCACGAGCATCGGAAAAACTCCGCGATCAGGAACGGATATCGGATCGGGCGGCTCTCAGGGAGGAGATGTCGGAGCATCGCCGCGAAGCGGAGCAAACATTGGCGCCAGCGGGCCGACCGGCTTTGACATCGGCGCGACCGGCCGCGCAGGAGCGGATATCGGTGAGTCCCGCTTGAATTCAGATCAATCCGCGGTGGGATCAAGCTTGCAGCAGTCTACGGTAGGATCGAGCATCGGGGATACGGCGGTAGGATCGAGCCTGGGCCAGTCGACCATCGGGTCCAGCTTGAGCGACACCTCCGTCGGTTCATCCCTCGGCGGATCATCAGTCGGATCAAGCCTACAGAATCGCAGCACCACTCGCTGACGTTCTCATTTCACTCACAGCCATTACGGTCGCAGCTCATTCCCGGCATACAGCGGCGGCATCGACTCCCACGTCTCCCCCGCATCGTTACTCCGATACAACCCGCTCCCGTTCGTTCCCGCATAGAATAGCTTCGGATCCGACGGGCTCTGTGCGATCGTTCTGATGTTGGTTGTGGCAAACCCGCTGTTGATCGAGGTCCACGTTGCACCGCCGTCTTCACTGCGATGCACACCATCACGCCCTGTAATGTAGACCACGCCTCTGCGAGCCCGATCAAGCGCCATCGCGATGATCATCTGATCCGCAAGCGACTCCCCGATCCGCTTCCACGACGCAGCCGCATCCGTTGACTTGTAGAGGCCGGCCAGCGTCGCCGCATAGACGGTATCCGGCTCGTAGGGATCGACCTGTACCGACGTCACATTCAACGCCCGCGACGTCTTCACCATGCCGGCCGGCACCAATCCGTTGTTTACCTTTTCCCAATGCTCCGCCTGATCGATCGACTTGTATACGCCCCCGCTCGTCCCCGCATACAGGATCGCCGGGCGCGTCGGATCCATGCCCAGCGTCACGACCATCAGCACTTCCTTCATTCCCTCCATCTTCTTTGACCAGTTCTCACCGCCGTTCTTGGTCTCATAGACCCCCATCGTGGTGGCGAGAAAAATGTGCTGGCTGTCGGCCGGATCGAAGAGGAGTTGATTCACCACCGACGTAATCGTGGCATCATCAAGGCCCGAGCGCATCGATACCCATCGCTGGCCGCCATCGTGACTCTTGAAAACCGCATCGCCTTTCGTCCCCGCGTACACCGTCGCGGGATAGGCCGGATCGATCGCCATCGAGATCACGCGTGAGTGACTCATTCCCCTCGATAAATTCGTCCAGGTCTGCCCGGCGTCACGCGTCTTATAGATATAGTCGTTCGTCGCGACGTAAATGATGTCAGGATTCTTGGGGTGAAGCTGGAGCACGACAATGGGGTCGCTGCGATTACAGCCGACCAGACAAACGAGAAGAAGAAGCAGAGAGAGAAAGCGGTTCATGAGATGGAGGCGATCGCCATCTCCTTAACGATAGTTAGTAAACTGGAGATCAATGCCGAAATCTTTCCCCTTGAGGAACGTCATCGTGGCCTGTAAATCGTCTTTGCTCTTGCTGAGCACCCGCACCTGCTCCCCCTGAATCTGCGCCTGCACTTTCAGCTTCGATTCCTTCACCGCCTTCGTAATCTCTTTAGCCTTCTCGGTGACAATCCCGCTTTGAATCTTGGCCGTCTGCCGCACCGTCCCGCTGAGCGCCGGCTCAATGGCGCCGTAATCGAACGCCTTCAGCGACACGCCACGCTTCGTACACTTTGTCTTGATGATGTCGATCACCGCGTTCAGCTTATACTCGTCATCCGACAAAATGACGAGCTCCTTTTCCTTCTCCTTCAGCGTGATCTCGGTCTTGGAATCCTTGAAGTCGAACCGCTGCTTCACTTCCTTCGTCGCCTGATCGACCACATTCCGCAACTCCTGCATGTTTACTTCTGAGACCACATCAAACGAAAATTGATCCGCCACAATCCCCTCCTTCTTGCATTTTACCTACCCCAAGGCCTGGTTGGTCCTCACCTGCGCGCGTCGAACGAGCACCGCTTCATCGTGCGCGTTCCGCGAGCAAGAGGACGACCAGGCTGCACGACCTCGCCCTAACAACATCCGCCACCGTGCGGCAGTCGGAAACATTTATCCTTTTCACCATCAGTAATTGCCGTCTGCATCCGGCCCGCCGAGCCGCCCCCCGCCATCACCACCACTTCACTGCTCGTGAACGGCTTTTTCAAAATCACATAGCCATACCACTGTCTCAGGCTGTCGCTCAAGACGATCAATCCAAGAATGGCCACCACCGCCACCAGCACTGCATCCAGATACAAGGCGAACGCCTGCCCCGCCGCCAGCGTCGCCGCCTTCTTCATAAACATCCCGAACATTTCATAGGACCCCGCCAGCGTCACCACGCCGACAAACAACATCGGCGCTGCAGTCACCCAAAGATAGGGTGATTTCCACATCTTGATCAACACCGTCGTCCCGATACAGAGCGCCAGCGTTCCCAACAGCTGATTCGCCGCGCCGAACATCGGCCAGATCGTCGAGATACTTCCCGTCCCAATCAAATACGACCAAGACCCGACCACAAACGCGCTGCTCAACAGCACGCCGGGCCACCAATTCATCCGGCGAAACGGCGCGTACACCCGCCCCGCCATTTCCTGAATCAGATAGCGCGCCACACGGGTCCCCGTATCGATCGTCGTCAGAATGAACAGCGCCTCGAATACCAGCGCAAACTGATACCAATAGGCCATCAACCCCGACATGCCGGGCAGCGCCGCAAAAATCGAGGCCATACCCACCGCAAGCGACACTGCTCCGCCGGGCCGCCCCGCCACATCCACCTCGACCAACTGCGACAGTTCCGCAATGCGCGATGGCGCAAACCCCATCGCCGCCAACGTATCGGGGCTTAACGCGGTATTGATCGCCAAATAGTCGCCGGGAATCAGGACCGACGCCGCAATCAACGCCATCACGCCGACGAAACTCTCCAGCAGCATCGCCGCATAGCCCACGACTGCCTGCGACTCCTGTTCAATCATCTTCGGCGTCGTGCCGGAGGCCACGAGTGAATGAAAGCCCGACACCGCTCCGCAGGCGATCGTGATGAAGAGAAAAGGAAAGAGCGTGCCGGGGATAATCGGCCCGCCGCCGGCAGCGAATGCTGTAACACGCGGCATCTCAATCGTCGGCGCCATGAGGACCACGCCGAATCCCAGCAGAAACACAACGCCGAGCTTCATAAAGGTGGAGAGGTAGCCGCGCGGCACCAGCAGCATCCAGCCCGGCAGCACCGAGGCAAGAAACCCGTAGCCACCCAGGAGCCAGACCAGCGTTGGCCGGTCAAACTCAAACCACGCGGCAAACGACGACTGGCCGACGACACGCCCGAACAGCACCGCCGCAATCAACAGCACCACTCCAAGGACAGAGACTTCCGCCACTGCGCCGGGACGAAACTTTTGAAGATAGAAGCCCATGATAAAGCCGATAGGAATCGTCATCGCAATCGTGAACGTGCCCCAGGCATTGTGATAGAGCGCATTCACCACCGCAAAGCCCAATCCGGCCAGTGCCACGACCACAATAAAGAGCACTGCTACCGCCGTGGCCGTCCCGGTGATGGAGCCGAGTTCATCATGCGCAATTTCAGGAAGCGAGCGCCCGTTCCGCCGCATCGAGGCCACGAGGATGATGAAATCCTGCACCGCGCCAGCCAGCACCGCGCCAATCACCAGCCAGAGAAACCCGGGAAGAAACCCGAACTGCGCCGCGAGCACCGGACCCAGCAACGGACCAGCCCCCGCAATCGCCGCGAAGTGATGGCCGAAGAGCACAACCTTATTCGTGGGGTGGAAATTCACTCCGTCGTTCATGCGAACGGCAGGAGTGACACGTTGATTGTTCAACTCAAGGACCTGCCTGGCCAGCCAACGGCCATAAAACCGATAGGCCAGCACATAGATGCACGCCGCCGCCACAACGAGCCACAGACCATTCACTTTTTCGTGGGGATTGACGACACCGACAACATGGGCAAGAGCCACCGCGCCAAGCAGAGATAATAGCGCCCAGAGCAGATTCACAGCCGCTTTCATGCGGCGCATCCTAACAACCCGTCGGCTGCTTGTAAATCAAGCCTCTTCTCGCTATTCCGACGAGGCGAGATAAGCCTAAAGAGACGTCCAGCTTGAGGCTTCCCAGTCCCAGCGTTCTCCGTGAGCGGTGCCTATGTCTTCCGCCAAAGAACACATCGATATCCTTGGGGTCTTCCACGAAGCCCTCAGCATTGACCGGTACTTACGGTAACTCGCCCAGCTACACGGCCCCCACTCCTCACGTGCCATCAGCAACGTACCCGCAAGCGCAGCCGCCACTTCATCAACTTCGATCAGCCTGAGCTCATCATCGAAGCCATTCAAGACATGCTCGCCTCCCGCCCACAACCATGAGCGTACGTCAACCCGAAGCCCGCGCAGGAATCGGAACGGCAGCCTGCATTTTGGCGCACTCGTTTCTGCCGACTTTGCTATACTCCCGTGCATCATGCCATCAGATGCACCGGCTTCGCAGCCGTCCGGGAAAGATCGCCGCGAATATTATCGGATCACCGTCGCTCTGCCCATCCGCATTCAGCCCGAGTCGGACACGACGGAGGGTGTGCTCATCGAGCAATCCGTCAACATCAGCGGCGGCGGCTTCGGCATGACGGTTGCCACAGTCTATCAACCCGACGACATCCTCTCCGTTACGATGCGCTTGCCCGACTATGGCCTCTTCACATCCTTAGCCGAAGTCGTGCGCCTCGATGCTCTCCCCTATCCCGAAGGAACCTATCGCCTCCACGCCCGCTTCGTCAGGATGACCTCACAGGACCGTGAAGTGTTGATCCGACATATTCTGATATTTCAACGAAACCACCTGCAAGCACACTACTCTGCGTAACATCGAGCGACGCCCGAGAACACGCAGGCCAAGAACGACAGTCCTGTCGCGGGCGCTGATCCCATTGGAGCATCCCCGCACATTCCGGCACAGGCAACCCAACCGTCGAGAATCCGCCATCAATAAATAACAAACTCCTTGGCGATCATGCGGCCTTCTCATACACTGGTTGCGACTCTAGGGAGGAATACCGACTACGATGTCCGATACACAGTTTGAGCAATTGGTGCGCCGTCTCGAGGCCTACGCCTCACAACATCCGGCTCCATACAAACGGAAGATCGCGCTGACCGCCGCTCTTGGCTATGCCTATGTGCTGACCTCCCTCGGGCTGGCATTGGGCGTCAGCGCCTGGCTGATTCTTTCCTTCGTAGATGGAGAATCGAGTTACCTCAGCTCCATCCAGCTGCTGTTTGGCCTTGGAATCCTGGCAACCATCACCCTTCGAGCCTTCAGGGCCCGCGCCACCCCGCCGACGGGATATGAGGTGTATCGGGAAGACACGCCGCGCCTCTTTCTCCTGATCGACAAGCTGACGACGGCGCTGGACACGCCGCCGCTTCACCATGTGCTTATCGTCAACGACCTGAATGCCGCCGTCTCACAACGGCCGCGCCTCGGCATCTTCGGTTGGTACCAGAACTATCTGTTGCTCGGCCTGCCGCTCATGCTGGCGATGACACCGGCTCAATTCCGTGCCGTACTCGCACATGAACTCACCCATCTCAGCCCTCACCACGGACGCTTCTCCCGATGGGTCTATCGCACGCGCATCGCCTGGTCGAGTTGGCTGAAAGAACGCCACGCCCGTGATCAGTGGGGTTCGGCGCTCTTTCCAAAATTTCTGGACTGGTACGCTCCATTCTTCAACGCCTGCTCATTCGCTCTGGCCCGCGCGCAGGAGTACGAAGCCGATCGCCAGGCTGCCGGACTGGTCGGCCCGCATGCGATGAAGGACGCCTTGGCAGCACGCCAGGTCATCGCGCGCCTCATGGACGAATTGTATTGGCCCGCGCTGAATCGCCGGACCATCACGAATCCTACACCGCCCGCCTCACATCTCGATGAACTCATCACTGTGCTGCAGCGCGTCACTCCTCAAGACAGCATTCAGAAGTGGCTGCACGAGGCGATGCAGCAGACCACCAACTATGCCGATATCCATCCGGCCTTGGCCGATCGACTGGCCGCTTTGGACCAGCTTCCCGAGAAACCCAATGCGCCGGAACCGCCTGCCGACTTTCCCCACGTGCGTGACCCCCATGAGGCCACGGCCGCGAACTATTATCTGGATGCGCATGCGACCGCGACACGCGCCGCGCTCGACCGCAGTTGGGCGGAATCTGTGGCGGAGGAATGGCAGCAGAAACACGAAGAAATGGCGGCGGCGCGCGCGCGTTGTCAGTCCTTAAGCGACAAGTCCGCCACCGTCGGGCTCTCGATCAACGAGCTGTGGGAATATGCGTGCCAAATGGAAGCACTCGAAAGCGGCCGCGCGGCGCTGCCGCTGCTGCAGCAGTTGCTCGCCAAGGTACCGGCTCACGCGGAGGCGAACTTGGCGGTAGGCCGCCTCTTATTGGCGCAGAACGATCAAGCCGGATTGCTGTATCTGGAGAAAGCCCTGGCAGCGGACCGCAAGGCGGTGATTCCAGCCTGCCAACTGGCCTCCGGTTATCTGGAACGCCGAGGCAACCACAAAGAGTCCATGCGCTACCGCGTGAAGGCGCAGCGGCAACAGCAACAGCTCCTCGATGCCGAAGCCGAACGCAGCACCATCAAGCCCGGAGACTCGTTCGAACCGCACGGACTGGCCGCTGAGGTCATGGCCGGTATCGCCGAACAACTGGCCTCAAAGCCCGGCGTCCAGGCAGCCTATCTGGTCCGCAAGAAAGTCCAGGCCCTGACCAGCATCCCCTGCTATGCGCTGGTCGTCATTCCGCACCGCGCCTGGTACGAGTTGGATGCGGATGGCAGCAATCAGGCTCTCCAGGAAAAGATCCGTACGACGGTGACGCTCCCGGAAGACACCTCTATCCTCATCGCGGACCAGCTGATGAAGCACCGGTGGATCAACACCCTCAAAGCCGTCCCGCAATCCGCCATCCGGTGCACACCCACCGCCGCCTCATAATCCCCGCTCACCGCTTCTGCTCCTGAAGGGGAAGCACCGGGCTTCCTGGCAGGAACGAACGGGCTTGAGCAATTTCTTCGGCGCTGAATTCACGCAGCACCAGATACGACAGAAGAATCACCACGCCGATGCAGGCCAATTTGACCAGCAACAAGAGGCCGCTGGCGGGCCATACCACTGCCAGGGTATAGGCCAGTCCGCTGATGACCACACTCCGCCACAGCGTCCCGGCCGGCGGGAAAATCGACCAGAGCCGGTAGATCACGCCGATGGCCGCCACAGCACCGATCGCCTGGCACAGCACCGTCGCCATGGCTGCGCCGAATGCGCCGAATGAGGGAACCAAGGCATAGTTTGCGATTGCCCCGAAGAGTACAGAGAACACGCTTAAATACAGCGCAAACCGGGGAGCCCCCGAAGCCGTTGCAACGACGCCCGCGACGGAAACCATGACAAAGGCGATGGCTCCGAAAATCAAGACCGCCAGGAGCGGGGCCGCAGACTCGAATGACGAACCAAAGACCCAGGTGACAATCTCCCGAGAAGCTCCTGCAACGAGAGCCCCGAACGGCAATAGGCCCCACACCATTCTCATGGCACCACGCCCCATATCTTTTGCGTGGGCGATCTTTCCATCAGAAAGCAGACGGCTCACGGTCGAGAGCAACAACGGAGACAGCGCGAGCCCGAACAGGCTGGGAAGGATCGAGAGATTCTGCGCAGCACCGTAGATTCCCACCTCTTCGATCGTCCCGCCAAGGACTTTCAGCATGACCACGCCCAGGCTGGAAAATATCTGGAGCAACAAGGCGGAGAATCCCAACACGATTCCAAGGTCAAAGAACGGCCGAGTCGGCACGGCAATGTAGCCGAACAACGGAAGTTTGACGTACCGGCGGGTAATCGCCAACTCTACAGCCGCAGCCCCGAGGGATCCGAGGATGGCACCGGGAACGGACAGGCCCATTTCGACGAGGAACAGAATCAAGCAGAGCCGGGCAGTCCAGCGGCCGGCGTTGCTCATGGCTTTTTGGCGGAAGCGGCCTCTTCCAATGAGGATATTCTGGTGACCCTGTGAAAGACTGCTGATCGGCACGTGCAGGGCGTACAAGGCGAGATAGGGGGCCATCGACGGTTCGTGGAAGAGCCACGCCAAGGGGAACGCCAATAGTCCAAGCAGCAATCCGCCTCCGACCCCGACCAGCGCATGCAACCGGATGACAGTCGCGCCGACGGGGTACCAGTCCTCCGCCGCCCCGACGAACCGAATCGTGGCACGGGAAAAAAATGCATTGATGGTCAACTCGACCCACATGAATAGGGTCGAGGAAAGCACCAGCAACCCATACCCATCGGTCCCCAGTCTCCTGGTCAAGAACGCCGCGGTAATGATGCCCGTCAGGGGCAGCAATAGTCCCGCAAGAAACACCCACGCCGTTCCATCCAACAGGTGTCGACCGGACGGTGGCGCGGTCGGGCTCACTGCGTAAATCCCGGTTGGTGCTGCACATAGTCCGCCAATGCTTCCCCGATGCGATGATGAACCACAGCGGATGGATGCGGGTCGAATCGGCTGGCCCTGTACTGCTCATCTGTAAACTCATTCTTCAAGCTCGACAGATCAATGTACGCGATGCGATCGCGTGTCAGTTGGTCCGACATAGCCCCCCAATCTGTTGTCCGCAGCCTGGGAAGCAACACAACCACGTAGGGAAGCCCGCGTTCTTCTGCCACCTTTCTAAATTGCCGGACATACTCATATGTTTCTGGACTTTCGCCCCGCGCAATCATTTGGCCGACGTCCGGGGAGGAAACGAACCAACGCACACCGATGCCTCTGAGAACATAAAGCAGATGAATGTGACGAAGCGCGTGCCCGATCATCGACCCGGACGGGCTGAAGCGATATAATTTCTGATCGATTAAATAGCCCTCCTCATCAACCCTAGGGGTTCGAGCCAGATTGAAATCAGACGGGATGATGGCCATCACGACCAGGTCCGGCTGGATATCCGGTGTGCGGGACTGAAACGTGGAGACCATCTCTTTGACGCTATAGGCAGATGCGCCGAAGTTAAATGTTCTGACGGTCACTGCCTGCTGGCGCCGATTGAGCGTGTCTTCCAACACCTGGGCGAACGTATCCTCCGTTCGTGTGACGCCCTCACCGAAGGTGCAGGAATCTCCGATCAGAGCGATGCGATACTCATTCGGCTGTTTGGCTCCATACAATGCCCCGGCAATCTTCGCCCTGAGTCCCAGGCTATCGGTATTGATCACTGCAAGACCGCGCGCCTGCGCGTCCACGAGATTGGGCTTATGGATATAGGGAATGTCGCCGGTACGGTCATACGGCCTGTAAATAGGATCATACAGGTGCGGTTGTGCGTACCCCCATATCCTGACCGCGACTTCGAGCAGAGTCAGGGTGATGAGCAGAATGGACACGCCGCCAAGCAGTTTGCGGAGAAGTCTTCTCGTCATAGTGAGGCGTCCGCTCATATGGCCGGATACTGCAAACCGGTCATACGCTTCTTCCCCCTTGCGCGTTCCCAGAAGAAACCCACCGCATTGACAGCCTGCGCGACAACGAGCAACGGCACAACCAGCATCGCCTTCCCGAACGGGATCTTTCCGAACGGATAGGCGAGCATCTTGACGTAGAAACCGGGCGACTCGACTTTCATCGGTTGCTGTCGTTGACGTGCTCGAAGCCGATGGTAATAATAGGCGCCGCCCCCATAATGAAAATGCTGACGGAGGAAGGTCTTCGCCGTCAGGTGATGCGCATGATAGACCACCGCTTCCGGCGCATACATCAGCCGATAGCCCCGGTGCTGCCAGCGATCGCACAACTCGCGATCTTCGCCCGCGGATCGAGGGAACGAGAGGTCAAACCCTCCGATGTCGCGGAACGGCTTGGCCGGAAACGCCAGGTTGCAGGAGGGGAAAAATCGCACCCTTTCAGGGGCACCGCTATAGTACGCGAGGAGATATGAGACCAGCAGTTGGCTTGCGGCCGAGTACAGATTCTGTGTGAGCGCATTGTACGTTTCCCCGCCGACCGCGCTATCCGGCGATGCGGCAAATCGTACCGCCAAGGTCTCCAGCCAGTTCGGCGCGGGAGCACAGTCGTCATCGGTAAAGATGAGAAAATCGCCTGAGGCCTCAATGGCTCCCTTATTTCGCGCCGTCGCCGGGCCGGCATTTTCCTGCCGCAGGAGCGTGAGCGTAAGCACGCCCTGGAACGGCTTCACCACTTCATCCAACGGCGTGAGTCCCCCGTCGTCCACCACGATCACTTCAAAGCGATCATGCGGGTAGTCAAGACGGCTACAAGCTCGTAGACAAACCGCGAGTTGGTCAGGCCGGTTGTAGGTCGGAATCACAATTGAAATGAACGGACGCTCTTTCTTCATAATGCCTCACCCGGCTATCGTCGTCGATCCGATATTCAACGATGGACGACGGACACACTGAGTCAGAATCCGGTTCGTCACACTCTGAGGCCATGGATTGCCCATGAGAGATTGGAACGCCGGAGCAAAATCCAGCGGTGAGACTTCACCGAGATCCCTGCCGGCCTCGATAGCAGGACCGGCGGCGGCCACGAAGCCGCTGAAGGTATGGTAACTGCTCCGGTTGTAGTGCGGCCTGACCTGAACGAGTTCGGCCTTGGGGTGACTCACCCTGTCCATCAAATACGGGGCGCTCGTCCACTCAACGGTCAGATCGGGAAGGACTGAGGGAGGGCCGCACCGAAAGGCCTCGGCTGTTCTGATCACGCTCTCGACGGCCGGTTTCCCGCTGCGCACATCCACCAGCTGCCTGAGATCAGCGTCGATCTGGGTCAGAAGACGTTCGTACTCAAGACCCGGTTCGACAATGCCGTGAGGTTCGCGCCCGCGAAGATTCACTCGCACGAAGCTGGTATTGAGAGCCGGAATGGAGAATGCTCTGGTTTGCGCCCAATTCGTTTCCGTCTGGAATCGGTCGGTCTCTAACCGGGTTTGCACACCTCGCGGAAGCCACTGGCTCATTCTCGCGCGCACGTCAGGCGGGATGGCTCGACGAAGCCATGTGAGCACGCTGAGACTGCGATGATCCCCATATGAGGGAATCTGATACCCTAATTTCCTGCAAAACTCCTCAATGAGACCCGTCGTAGGATAGAGATCTTTGATTCCGAACAGCGATATGATGAAGACGTTTGACTCGTCCGGTAATTGTTTCAACAACAGACCCATTTCGCGATCGATGGCCCGATAGACATCTCGTATGGCCGTGTCCAAGCCGCTCTTCTCACTCAGCCCTTCGGTGTGTCGGCTCCCTCCAGGGCGATAGTCCCAGAACCGATGGGCCGCCGTGTGAGCCTCCACAAACATCGTCACCACCAAATCATAGCGATCTTGCGCCAGAAGGCAGCGGCACAGCGCCCCTTTCTCCTCTATGCGTTTGAGGATGAGATGGTATGCCGCCACATCCTCGTGGACAGAGCTGCCGGGCTTGAACACATCGATGTGTATCGGCGGACCGACATGCCGGCGGATATCGCTCAACAGACTTGCGGGCTCAGCCGTGGGAGGGACGCTTGCATGGTTATGCTGCTGCTGGACGGCCCAATTCGCAAGTTGAACACCTGCCAGGCCTGGCAGAATTTCTGCTTCGAGTGCATCAATGATCGCAACTTTCTTCGAAGCCCCGCGCAAATGAGACCAGAACGGCAAGGCCTGAACATCCTGTGCGGCAATGTTTCGAATCTCATACGTGCCAGGCACAAGCTGGCGGTTGTAATACTGTCCGTGCGAACTTCTCGAGACTCCGCTAAAGAAGGACACCCACGCACCTTGCGTCGACAGCAGCTCAGGGCCGCCGACCGCTCCCTGGCAGCCGCGTTGCATGATCGAGGCAATGGTCGGAAGATATCCCTCTTCGGCCCAACGCCGGATGAATCCGGCATCGCCCCCATCCAGCCCAAAGATGATGAGCGGCGGAGTTGTGTTGCCCTTTGCCATATGCTTAGCTTTCGAGAAATCTAAATATAGCCATGTTCCTTGAACCATGCAGCCGTGCGAAAAACTGCTTCTTTCGTACTCACCGTCGGCCGGTAGCCGAGTTCGCGACGACTTTGAGACAGGTCGAACGCTCTGTCTCCGAGATAGAGATCAATGCGGTCCGCCCGAGGAAGTCGGCAGCCAAGCCATGAATACAGATGCCGGCTCGCCGCCTCATACAATCGGAATGGCCCTGCCGGGAGATTCGTTGGCAATGCAGGCGCTCCAACCGCTTCCCCAATTGTTTGGACGAGATCCCGCAGACGTATCGATTCCGCACCCGCAAGAATGTACGTTCGTCCCTCAATGCCGGCGGCAGATCCGCAGCGAACCAAGCCGTCCACGATATCCGCAATATCTGCAACGTGGTGATGGTTATCGCCCTCTCCGATTAAACGAAACTGTCCGGCAGCAATGGTTCGGAACAAGTTCAACCAGCTCATGGCTCCCGGACCAAGGACGGCGGAGGTCCGTGCCAGCACCACCGACAGGCCATCGCGTCGGTGGTTGGAGAGGAGAGCCTGTTCGGCTATAAATTTAGATTGGCCATAGGGTGAGTCCGGAATCGGTGTCGTAGCTTCACTGATTGAACGGTTCTTAATCGCGCGGCCAAAGACCGCCCCACTGGTACAGAAGACAAGTCGACTGGCTCCGGCAACCAATGCGGCTCGTGCCACGTTCACGGTTCCTTGAACATTGACCTCTTCTAAGTCTTTTCTGGACGGTCCGGAAGCTTCAGTTCTTGCTGCAAGGTGAAAAATCCTCTGGCAATTCGAGGCGGCTTGTTGCACGCTTCCGTAATCGAGCACATCCCCACGAAATACCTCGACGCCCAGGCGGTCGAACATTGAGGTATCCTCTTTCGGCCAAGCAAGGATGCGAACGTGAACGCTTTCGGCAATCAGCCGCTCGATGAGATGGTGGCCGATAAAACCCGTGGCGCCTGTGACGAGAACGTTCATCCCATACTCTCCTTCTTCCAAGCGAAACACATCCCTGTACACGCCCCACTCTGCATCTCAACACGAGGTCGATCGTGAAACATCTACTCGACGTTCACCGGCCGCCCGAGCGCCAATGACTCCTTCGCGGCAAGCACCACCTGCAAAGCTCGACGGCCCTCCTCCAGCGTGCAGTCCGGTCGAGTATCGTGACGGATGGCATCCACGCAATGCTGCCACCCCACCCGATAAGAATCGATGAAGTCACCGCCTTGGCGCATCCGCACCAGCCCTTGAGGCAATTCCTTCAGCGTCTGGGCAGCGAGTTGCAGACGAGTTTTCATATCCCCGGGATGGACTTCCGGCGGAAAATACTCGAAGCCATCGAAGCGGTAACAGGAGACTTTCAGACGGCCGGTCTGCCCATAAATCTCGATCTCATCGTTCCGACTCTCGCCTTCCGAGAATGTGGAAGACGCAAGCACGCCGTTAGCGAATCGTGCGGTCACAATCACCGTCGATTCATCGGCATTGCTCGAAGCAAGGATGTCATCGACCTCGCTTCGGAGTAACGCATGCAACACATCGAAGTGGTGCACGCCAAACTGATAGAGAATGCCCTTCACCGCATGCCGATCGCCTTCTTCGTGAAAGCTCCGGCGCTCCGGATTCCTGCCGGTCAAAACTGTGCGGATCAGCTCAATCTTTCCTAAGCTCCCCTGCCGAAGCACTTCCCGTGCGCGGCCTATGAGACGATGCCAGCGACGTGGCAATCCCACCACCATGATGAGCCTATTGGCCCGCGCAGCTTGCGCCATCAGCTCGTCCCAGACCTTCAGGTTGAAGACCAAGGGTTTGTCGATGAACAGATGCTTCCCTGCTGCGAGGACAGCCTGTGCGACTTCAACCTGACGGTCGGCCGGTAGCCAGACTCCGACCGCCTCTATCGCAGGGTCGTCAAGTATTGCCCGCGGGTCAGCATGCTGCCGTTGAACCTGAAAGAGATCGCCCACCCGCTTCAACCGCTCAGGGTCTCCGTCGGCCACAGCCACGACGTTCGCGTGTTTTACTCTACGGAGAGCAGGCAGATGCAGGGTCTCTGTCACCCAACCGCAACCGATAATTCCCAATTTCACCGGACTGTTCCCCTTGCCCATAATGTACCTTCCTGCCTACGGCATGACCCTCAGCCAAGCCGAGAAAGATGTCCCTCCGCCAGAAACCACTCAACCATGCGATGAATCGTATCTTTCGTGGCGATCTCAGGAACATATCCCAGTTCTTGCCGCGCTCGCCCGCTGTCAAACCTGCGGTCGCCGAGGAACAGAGCCAGACGGTCGGCCCGAGGCAGTTGGCGTCCGATCACGGCAACGGCCATCCTGTCGAGCGCCCTGTACACATGCAACGGAGCGGCCGGAAGGTTTGCCGGGAAACGGGTCGTTCCCACTTCCTCCCCGATCATCTCAACCAGTCTTCTCAGTTGCACCGGCTCGTTTCCGGCAAGCAGGTACGTCCGTCCCTCCACTCCCTTCACGGAGCCGCAAAGAAGCAGTCCTTCAACGACATCGGAAACGTCGGCAATATGATGATAGTTCCTCCCTTCGCCGATCAGGCGGAACTGCCCTGCTGCAATACTTCGAAACAGGCCCAACCAGCTGGTCGTTCCCGGGCCCCATACAGTCGAGATACGGGCCACGACGACCGGCAAGCCGTGACTCCGCCGAGCAGACAAAACAATCTGTTCACCTAACACCTTCGACTCGCCGTAGGGGGAATCCGGATCGGTCTCTGTGCTCTCATCGATCAACCGATTTTTGGCGATGCGGCCATACACGGCGACGCTGCTGCAGAAGACCAGTCGTTCAATGCCCGCCTGCAGGGCCGCACGCGTGACGTTCTCGGCCCCTTGAATATTGGCCACCTGCACATCGTGCCGCGACAAGAGACCGGAAGACTCAGTTGTCGCTGCCAAATGAAACATGACCTTGCACGTGTCCGCTGCTCGCGCCACGGCATCGGCGTCGCCGATGTCGCCCCGCACGATCTCGACACCGAGAGCATCGAGCCATACAGCATTCGCCGACGGCCGCACAAAAGCCTTCACGTGCTCTCCCGCCGTAATCAGCCGCTTGACCAAATGACGGCCGATGAATCCTGTCGCCCCAGTAACAAGAATGGTCATCTCGGTCTCTCTTCACTTTACGCGGCCCGCTCACCGTCTATGCCTTGTCAGACCGACTCTGCCCAACGCCTCATGGCTTCGGGAGACACCATCGTGCAATACATCCCCGCCATCTCCATCGTGCGCGCCAGACAGGACATACCTACGACCAATGGCAGTAGCACCACTCGCCGAACAGGATGAACCTCCAGCAACCGGCTGACTCTAAACCAGCGCGGAATGTCCAACAGGATATGCCAGATCATCGTCATCACGGGTTCAAAGATGGTCATGTGCGCAATCCATTGATTCGGATAGTGCTTGTTCAAGCGCCGTAACATGAACACTTCATAGCCATACCGAAAATGCAGGCCCTTCAACCAATAGAACCACGAAAAATAGTGCGTGACCCGTTGATGCGGCTGGAGCACCAGCCTCTCCCCGCCATCCAGGAACGACTGCGTGAGCAGGGGTGCGCCGCACAGCCGGCCAAATTTCGTATTGTACCGGTGCCGGCGGAAGGTCTCGGCACGGAGGCCGAAATTGTGGTCCATAAAGCCGACCGGCATCGGCAGATTGCGCTGAGGATCGACGGCATTGCCGACCACCCACCCCCAGGTGATCGAAGCGGCCGCCAGCCTGGTCGCCCGATTCCATTCCCAATCAGTAGCACGCTTGAACAGGCTGAGTCCGATCGATACATCGCCGCCCCCGCGGATGCCCTCCACCAGCGACGATAACCATGTGCGATGCGGGTAGACGTCGGAGTCGGTAAAGGCCAGAATCTCGGCGGACGCAAACTCAGCCCCTCGATTCTTCAGATGCAGGTATGAGAGCCCTTCGGCTTCAACCGCTTGAACGCCCCAAAACGGCGTATGCTGCCCATAGATCGCCCGCCACTCTTTAACCTGGTCGGCGCTGCCCATCAGAATAATCTCAACCTGATCCGTGGGAAAATCCTGCCGTTGCAGCGCCTCAATCGTATTCACCGCTTTCCCGAGATCGCGTGATTCGTTATAGCCCTCCACAATCACGGAGACGACAGGCTTCTCTATCCGCGATGCGCTCATATCCACTTATCTCCTTGCTGCCTGCATCGGCGTTCCTGCCTTGGCAGAAAGGACGACCGGCCTATCGGACACCATCTGCTGATACAGGGACACGAACTGCTCACATTGACGAGCCAAGCTAAACCGCGCTTCAGCAACCTGCCGCCCCGACCGTCCCATCGCGTCCGCCTTCGATCGATCGCGCAACAACGTTTCCAGTCTCTTCGCTAGCTGATGGGGATCGTTCGGCGGAACCAGATACCCTGTTTCCCCGTCATGCAAAATTTCTTCTAGCCCGCCCATTCTGCTCGCGATGACGGCGGTTGCCCGCATCATGGCTTCGACCGCCACCAACCCGAACGGCTCGGCCCATCGAGAGGGCACCACCTGCACCCAGGCTTGGGAAAACGCGCGCTCCATGTCCCCCTTGGAAAGATGACCGAGAAACGTCACCTGCTTGGATATGTTCAATTGTTCAGCCAACGCTGCAAGCTTGGCGCGTTCAGGCCCCTCGCCGGCGAGGAGGAGCTGTGCTTCAGGAAGATCCCGTACGACGCGAGCAAACGCATGGAGCAACACATCGACGCCCTTCTCGGAAACCAACCGGCCAGCAAACACGGCAACGGGCGTAGCGGATAACACTCGCGTGAGAGATTCAACCATCACCCCATTGTGAATCACCTCAACCGGCTCGATCCCGTCGGCGACCAAGCTTTCTTGCACCGCGCGACTATTTGCAACGATTCGTCTAAAGGCATGTCGCCACTTCCTCCAGAGCCACATTTGAAATTGCAGCGGGATCCAGTCTCGCAACGGCACACAGGCATTCCGGTAACAGACATGTCCGGCCGGGCTCTGACAAGGCGCCCCCGTCGGCAAGAGCTTCGTGCCTGTCAGGCAGATAGGCCGATACCACACCACATGATAGAGGGCGGGAATCCGGCGGATGAGCGGAAGGATCAGCGGAGAGAGTTGCGTGAGAAACATTCGGACATGCACGACGTCCGGCTGAAATTCTCGTATCACCCGACGCAAACGGACAAAGGCCCACGGATTCAGCGTCTGCAACAGCGTCCTGAACCTGGAAAGCGTACCGTAGCAGAGGTAATCGGCTTCCGGTGAAGCCGACGATGCGCCGGCAGAGCTGGCAAACAGCCGCACGTCGTGTCCCAGTCGCCGCAACTCGTCTCGCAGCGCAAACGTCAGTACCTCTGCCCCGCCGATCGGCGATCCATAATCATTGATCAGGAGAATCTTCATGCCACCCGACGCCCTGACGGCTCATCGCGCATCATCGTGTCCACAACCTACCTCCCTGACGACACCGCACACAGGTCGCGCTCCGTGCTTTCATCCTACGGAGAGCCGCACAGGACCACAACCCACATTATGAGGGGATACAGACCCTGCCCCTAAAAAGATGGGAGCCATTCTTGCCGCAAGACGCCGGTTTGATTTTCAGAACCAGCAAAGCCCGGCCGCCCGCACCAGCCACTACCCGCACGGATTTTCTCACGCCGACATCCGCAGCCCCTCCAAGGAGGAATACTTTTCCCGCCTCACGCCACGCTATACTGCAACCTATGATGGAACAGCCCAAGCCCTACAAACGCGAGCATTACCGGCTCCCGCTGCCTATCTCCTATCCGGTGATGTTTGCAGGCAGCACGGCGATCGGCGAAGGCACGCTCACCAATCTTTCCGTACTCGGCTGCACGATCGAATGCGAGACGATTCCGCCCCATACGCCCAATCTATTGCTCAGATTGATTCTGCCGGATCAGAAGGAGTCACTCCCGATTGAAGAAGCGGAAGTGCGGTGGGTCGATGAGCGACGGATCGGAGTGCAGTTCAACAAGGTCGAGCGTGCGGCCAATCTGCGGCTACACGGATTTGTGTGGGACCGGATGGTCGAGCGCCTGCAGACCATCAAGCAGCAACGCTAGATACTAGCGGTCTTCGACTTCGTCGCCTTCCTGCGTTGTCATGGCCGAGCAAGTGGCTCGGTTACAGCTCTCAGCCGCACTTGCAACACGTCAGAACCGCATGGCAACCGTCTGCCACACCTGCTCCAGAAGTTGTGTGCCGAACAAGACCGGAGGGCTTTCCCGCCAGCACCAGACACGTTCGGGATGCGTATCGAAGTCGAGTACCTTTGAGCCCCAATCACCGGAATAGGCAAACCCTATGGCATGCATCCCGATTGAAAATCCAGCCAGCCCTACGACCATATACTTCATCCAGGCCCGCTGTCCAATTCGGTCGAAGATGGGTACCATCAAGTAGCAGAGGACCGGGGCGCTATCCGCCAAAAGCCTCGGACCATACCCATGTCCTCCCCACCAGCTTCCGAGCGTCGCTACCGGAATAACCAACAACAGCGGCGCCACGCTGAGATATCTTAGAAATACCTGTCCAGGCTCTCTCCACGCCACGACCATGCCGGCCAGCGAACAGAGAAAGATCGGAGAGTAGATAAACAGTCCACGCGCAGGAGAAAACAGCACGCCCACAAGCCCTTCGAAGAAGGGTGTACTGAACCATGAAAGATGGCGCCCCACGAGGGAAGCCGGAGTGACAACAGTCGCTCCGAATCCTGTCTGGACAGGCGAACCAAAGTACGCGTCGTTGTACCACAGAAACAACAGCAGGGGAGGAACACCGGCAAGCAAGAACCCAATGCATTGACCGCGATGTTTGTGAAGAACATACAGTGCAATTGGAAGCGCCATGAGAAGGTTCACTGGGCGACAGATCACTGCCCACCCAAGCGCCAGCCCGGCCCATGCAACGTAGATGGGAGTTTCCCTGCTCCTTACCAGGCAGTACAGAGTGAGCGAGAGAAAGAGCTGGCTTGGGCCATGTTGCCACGCGGCTTGACTGATGAGGCTCAAGCTGCTTGTGCCAAAAGCATAGACGACGGCAATACACCACGCCACGCGCGGCCTTGCGACGCGTCGCAACCCGGCAAATAGGGCAAACACCGACAACGCGACCGTGAGCATACTGGCCCGCTTTTCCAAGTCGAAGAGCATTTCAGCAGAAAGCCTCGCTCCCACTTTGAGAACGGGAATAACATACGCCGGAAGTGAAAGGACGGCTCCCCACGGAGGATAGGTTGATACCAGATGACCATTGAGGGACCGTGCAAAATACGGGTCATCATAGGCCTCGATAGTTGAGGCCCACCTATCGAGATAAAAGTCGTGATCGATGAGGAGACTGACCGGAAGAACACGCGCAGGCAACGTATCGCCTGTTTCGAAGGTATGTCCATTGGCGTAATACACCGTCAACGTCCCGATGAAGAGCAGCCAGGGAGACTGCAATCCTTCATACACCGATCTGGCGCCTAGCCTCTCTTCCAGCCAGGCCTTGCTTAACGAGAGCGCCAAGCAGAGGGCCAACCAGTTCCTCAGGGAAGAGGCGTGCAGATGAACAGGACCGACTTCAATGTCATACCCCCCCTGAACGAAAAACAAGACGAGGGCGTTGGCGCAGGCCAAAAACCAAAGCCCCTTGATCACGGCCTTGAGACGAGACGCCGCCTTGGCGTCAGCGGGAACGACCAACTGCAGTAGGTGATGAAACGTCACGCCCCCCCCTTCAGGCTCATGTGGCCCTCGCCCTTTCAGCAAATGCGGCATCAATTCAGTTCCGCGCAGCGGTCAAGCAGCTGACTGTCCGCCGTCGCCACGCTTGAGGAATCAACCAAATCCCTGCGAATACAATTCCATCGAGGATTCCAGGAGTCCCATGGCGAAACGCCTCCTTCAGTATCGGCCAGAACGCCGATCGATCCCCTTGCTCAATCGCGTTGGCGCTGACCCAGGTCAACAGGAATGAGGCGTAGGCTCGTGAGGTCACGAGATGACGGTTCTGCTGTATCCACGAAAACGAAAACCACCAGTCCTTCCGGCTGCTAATTGTTTCCAGATGCTCTGGCCTGTGCCAAATAGCAAGTGGCTCACCAGTCGCAACAAACTGGACGGTGGTATCGTGACGCAGGCTGGCCCGCAGGAGCCAGTCAAGGTCATCATGCCTCCCGGTCTCTTGACGAAACGGACATTGCTGCAACAGCGTTCTGGACGTAAAGATCGTCGAGGTTTGTATCAGCTCTCCGCCGCCGAAGAAACCCGTGCGGCGAAAAAGATAGTCGCTCATGAGCTCGCCGGGCGCCGGCAATCTGTGGGGCAACAGGACATCGGCCGTTGCACTCCGTTTGATGAAGCTGCACGAGATGATGGGGTGCTGCAATGCCGACTGCTGGGCGAGGCACAACTGGAGGTCGAGCTTGCTCGGAAACCATTCGTCATCGTGATCGAGAAAGGCAATCCATCGTCCTTGGGCGGCGTCGACTCCCGCGTTGCGAGCTCCTGCAGGTCCTAGATGACGAGATAGGACCTTGACTAGTAATCTGGAGTCCTCTACTTCGCCGAGCGCCGCGACGGTCGCGTCATCGGGACCATCGACAATAACGACAACCTCAATGGTCTCTAGCGTTTGACGCAGGGCGCTACGGACTGCCTGGATGACCAACTGTGGCCTATTCCGAGTCGGAATGATCACCGTTACTAGAGGGGCACTAGATTTCATGTTCATCTCCGACTCGGGCCTCGTGCTCGAGGAGGGTCCCCCCCGTCAATGACCGTCGCGATCACCTTATGCCGGCAATCCGAGCGCTTGCAGCGACTCGCGCGGAGTACAGAACACGAGCCGTCTCGATCGGGCTTGCTGCAGCAACCACTTCAGATTCCTGCGACAGTTTGCGCCCCACCACGGGTTCAGCAACACATCTGAACGAATCGCGAACGCGAGGTACGGCCGCGCCAGCCGCTGCAATGTCTCTTCGATCGCCGGCTGCACAAGCTCAGGCGGCTCCCACAGGCGCAGCGTTCCATATCCCGCCGGAATTGCCCCCATTGAACTCCACCGCCTCCTCAAGTACCGTCGCCATCTCAGTCCCTGCTCAGACATCACACCCGACGCGAGGGGAATAATCCACGTCCCCTCCGACCGATCCGCAGCCCTCTCTCGAAAACACCCCACACGCGGCCGGTAAGGTCCCATCTCCACCGACTGATAATCCGGGACCAATCCTGTATACCCTTCACTGGCGGCCAGCGCCCTCATCGGCTTCTCCCCCGGCTCAATCGTCATATCGAACCGGCACCCTAGCCGATCCAGGGTGGCCCTCACTTGATCGTCGAAATAGCGATCTCCCAGCCGTACTGATTCGCACTCCTTCCCGAATACAGACCGGAACGTCGTAAAGGACGTCACTATGCAATGCTCCACCCACGATGGGTTCCCGTAATCAGGCACCCATCGGTGAAGCGCCTCATCCCATCGCCAGGCATGAGGATGCACTCCATGCTCGTCGCCTGCCGCGACCATCTCCGCGACCTCCGCTTCGTATCGTCTCAACGCCCACTCCGCAGCCCCATACATCTTCTCAACCTGGGGATCCACGCGCCAGAACCAGTTCAGCCGAGCCACCTCTCCTGACGCATCCGCCATCCGTAGGCGGAGATCGCGCAGGTACGGATAGAGTCGTTCGAAGCCCCACCAGGGCTCGGCCTTCGTGGGATCCGGACGACGGAGATCAGGCTCGACGTCGATACACAAGATCACCGGAATACATTCACCCATGGACATGACTCCTTGGAAGCCTTTGAATACAGGCGCTACGGCAATCCTCGAAACACCACTATGGAGGAGCACTCCGTTCCCAAAATGCCTCCGGCGCTGAGCGGAGCCATTACCGTTGTTCGACGCGCATCCTGATCCCGTTCCTCGGGTGCAAGGTCATCGTCGGCTCAGGCACGATGGTCTGCCCCGGCACGAGCGACAATCTGAATCGCTGCGCGAGGGACGCGAGAATCAGCGTGGCCTCCATCTTGGCAAAATGCTCCCCGATACAGACGCGGGAACCGCCGCCGAATGGGAAATAGGCAAACTGGGGACGTTCTTTTTTTGCGGTGTCCGTAAATCGTTCCGGGTCGAATCGCTCAGGATCCGGGAAATAGCGGGGATGGCGTTGCATGACATACTGGCACAAGTAGATTTTCGACCCCGCGGGAATGACCGCGCCGCTCGGCAAGGTGTCCTCCTCCTGTGCGATCCGGATAAAAATCCACGTGGGCGGGTACAACCGCATCGATTCGGCAAGGACCATCCCCAGATACGGCAGCTTAGGGAGATCCTCCACGCCGGGAGGACGACCACCGATCGCGGCATCCACCTCCGCAAAACATTTGGCTGCGATCGCCGGGTGTTGGGACAAGAGATACGAGGTCCAGGTCAACGCCTCCCCGATCGTTTCATAGCCTGTCACCAAGAGCGTCACGACTTCATCGCGGACCTGGTGGTCTGTCATGGCTGTCCCGTCGTCATATTTCGCGCACAGCAGCAGCGAGAGCAGGTCCTTCGTGTCCGCGGGACGCGCACGCCGCGCCTGAATCGCTCCCATCACGATGGCATCAATACGGTGCATGGCCCGGCGGTAGCGCCAGCCAATCCGGCTGGGCACCCATTCAGGGAGGGGAGAAAAGAACACATGTTCCATGTACTGCCGCCGGATCGTAACCGCATCGAGCAACGCCGGCAGATCATGGTCGGCGTCCACGCCCAACAAGGTCTTCACGATATTCCGCTGGACAAGCCCCATCATCTCGCCTTCAAGGTCCAGTTCCATCCCGTCGGCCCACCGGGCCAACATCTCCTCGACCCCCTCGGTGATGATGCGGGAGAAGGACTCCACGGTCTTCCGGTAAAACACCGGCTGCATCATCCTCCGCTGCCTCAAATGTTCGGGCCCTACACTGGTGAGCAGGCCTGCCCCGGACAACTTCCGTCCTCTCGCGCTGGTCATGCGCGGCGATTTGCCATAGTTGTCCGGATTGAGCACCAACACATGCTTGATGTCGTCCGGATGATTCAACAGGAAGGTCGGCTCCCCGATCTTCAACTTGATCACATCCCCATACGTGGCGACGCAGCGCGAGAGAAAGCCAAGCTTGTCGCACAAAAACTCCGGCAGATTTCCCACCAGTGGATATCCCGCCGGTCCCCGCGCCACACACTTCGCCTTAGTCCTCTCATCCATACGGATTGCGCTCCCTTCAGGCCCCAACCGCCAGCCCCTTCGATTTTCCAATGGTATCGATCACGCGAAGATAGCGAGCCAGGTATTGCGCTCGCGTATAGAATCGCTCGTACCCGCTACGCGCCCGCTGCGCCAGCGTCTCTCGTAAGCGCGCGTCCTGCGTGAGCGCCGAGAGAATCTGCCGGAGTTCCTCTCCGGATCGATACACAAATCCCCCGCCGGTCTTCTCAACCGCTTCCCGGCTCCCGCCGGCGTCATGCACCACTGCCGGCGTCCCGCAGGCCAGCGCTTCCAGCACGGTCAACGGGAACACTTCCGGCGCCAGCGACGGAAGGATCAGGGCCGTGGCCTTTTGATAAGCATCAATCAACTCCCGCTGAGGCACCGATCCCAAGAAACGAATATGGCGATGCCTCGCATACTGCGCTTGGAGCCTGTGCCGCAAGTCTCCGTCGCCGATGACATCAAGATCAAAGTTCGGCAATCGCGCAAACTCTTCCAGAAGGACGCCGATGCCCTTGGAGGCCGTGATGCGGCCGACAAACACAAAGCGCGGCTTTCCTTCGTCCGCAGGCCGTTCTGAAGAGCCCGGTTCAAGACTCGAGAACGTCGGTAAGACCTCGATCGGCGCCGTCACCCCCGCGGCGCGATGCTGCCGCGAGGTGTACTCGCTTGGGGCTAAGAGGGTGTCCACCTTCGCCAAGCTACGCTGAATCAAATTCGTATACCGCCACAATTGAGGTGGCACGCCTGACCGGAGGCAGCACGTAAAACACTCCCGGCGATCGCAAGCCTGCACTTGATTCTTCCAAAAAATATGTGTCGGACAGAGCAGCCAGTGTTCGTGCAGGGTATACAGCGTCACCGGCGCGCGACTCAGGTGAAGAACACCCGGGCCCCCGATCAACGAGATGTTGTGGAAATTGACCACATCGAACTCGCGGTCGAGCACCGCTCGTAGTTGTGTCGCCTTGACTCCCGGCTGACCGGTTTGTTGGGTAATCAGCGGCGACAGCATGCCGAAGGGGTTGCGCAGACGCTGCACCACCACCCCGTCCTGCTCGGTCTGCGCAGCCGGTCGCTCTCTACCTCGCACGCGATAGGCATCTTCGCAGTGCACGACTTCGACATGATGCCCTTCAGTGACCAAGGCACGAGCGAGTCCCTGCACAAACGTCGCATCCCCGCCAAAATGATAGGGCGGATAGAATGTGGTCACCATGCAGAAACGCATGCAGGCGGTCCTTCTAGTACAGGCAGGTTACAACCCAACCGATCGGTACGATCACACACACCTCCATGTCGGACAACCCGTTCATGGCATTCCCGCCCCCACAAACCTGCCCACCATCTCGCCGGTGCCATCCGCGACCAGCCCAGCAAACAGCAGAGGCAACACTCTGAACAACAGATGCCCGGCCCGGCTGCCGTCCACACGTAATGGAGTCCATGGGACCGGGGTCGACACATTCTGATGACAGGGCTTCGCCGCCGGTTTCAAATACATTGGCATTGACCACTATAGGACCGACTGCGGCCCAGAGGTTTCCGATGCGCCAGGCCCGTTTTCAGTTGCTGACAGGCATCCTGGAGATCACTCTGACCGACATCGCAGGAGCTTATTGAACCACCCTGCTGAGCTCTTCCCGTTGTTTCACTCAAATTTTTACCATTGATTCCTGGCGACACCAAGAAAACGGTCAAACCCCGCGTTCCGCTCAATTGGGCTGATCCTGACTGCTTTTCAATTGGCTACGTCCATTGATGCCGCCAATTCTCAGAGGGGCTCGCACAAACGGCATGACTTCTCTACGCCAGCTGTTGCGGGCTGTTGCCTGGACCGAAGATATAGCCGATGAACTCGCCGACGGCATGGCAGGTCACTACCAGCGCCGTCAGGGGCAAACTTGCCAGCGCGGGTTTCAGCAGTCGCCTTTTTCTCAGCACCGGGCCTTGAGTGACCCACAAGAGATACACCGGCAAAATGGCGCAGCCTCCGAGCCGCACCAGACGCTCGACCCAGGACATGTGCTGGAGGCGAAATCCAGCAATCGACCGGCCATTGTGAAAATGCGCCGCAAACGTTCCCCAGAATCCCCAGCTCTGGTTATGCGAGACGATCAGCCGATCGTCCGCAATCAGGGTCTCTCCCTGTTCGTGCAATTGGCGATTGAATAAGAATTCCATCATGCCGAGTTGAGACATCGTCCGTGGAACAACCCGCCGCTTGTACGAGACGTTGGCTTGCAAAGAAATGGCCGGTTGTCTGCCCGTCTCAATCGGCGCGGTAAACGGTCCGAACACAATCAGAAAATTGGCCCAGTCGATGAGCCGGTCGGTCGCCCCGTTTTCGACAACTCCGCCGATCGCCGCGGCTTCGGGGTGATGTCGATGCGCCATCAGCATGCGTTCACACCACTCGGGGGCTACCGTGCAATGGTCCTCGGTCACCGCCACCACGGCGCCGATGGCCTGGGTCATCGCCAGTTCGCGCAGGAAAAATACCGATCCGCCTGGCCGCGCGATCCACCTCACTTCCGGATAGCGCTCAGCCACATCAGGCGGCAACCCTTGTCCATGCCCATCGGCCACCAACACTTCCGCACCGACCGCCTGAGCCTGCTCGTGAAGCGAATCGAGGCACGGCTTGATCTCGGGCCACGCCTTGGTGGTCGCAATGACAACGGACAGGGGAGCCTCGGCGGCATGATCCCCTTCAGTCGCCGCACGCATTCGTGGCCTCATCCTCGCGCCATGTCCATAGCCATGTGATAGCTTTTCATCGTCTCCCTCGCGGTGTGCTCCCACCGGTATTGGCGGGCCTGTTCTAAGCCATGCTCTTGCCGTTTGGCTCGCAGCGCATCGTCTGTCAGCAGGCGTTGCATCGCATCGGCCAGCCCCGCGAGATCGTCCGGGGCAACGAGTTCAGCCGCGCACGCGAGATTCTCAGCCAACGAGGAAGACTTGGTGCTGACCACCGGCACCCCGCACGCCATGGCTTCCAGCGGAGGAAACCCGAACCCTTCGTGGAAGGACGGATAAACAAAGAGTCTGGCACCCGCATACAAAGCGGGAAGATCCTGCTGGTTCACATAGCCGGCGAGGTGCACTCTCCCGCGCAACGCCGGCACTTGGATTTGCTTCAACAGGGACTCATACCCCCAGCCCAACTTGCCGGCCAGCACCAGATGTTCCGTTATCACTCCCGCCTGAACAAGCCTCCGATACGCCTCGACCAATGCCGGAAGATTCTTGCGCGGTTCCACCGTACCGACATAGAGGATATACGGTTCTGGAAGCGTCAATCGTGTGACGACTTCCCGGACAGAAGCCGGATCACAACGTCGAAACTCTTCTCCGATCCCCAGCACCGTCACATGAATGCGATCCGGCTGAAGATCAGGAAGAAATTCCAAGACTGCGCGCCGTGTGGCCTGCGAGGGAACCACCACCACGTCCGCTCTCATGATACTGGCCAACACCGCACGCTGATACAACCAGCTTCGACGCAAGGCGATATGACAATGCGGATGCGAAAACGACGTCATGTCATGGACCGTCACCACATGTCGGGCCGCTCCCCGAAGATAGGGGATGATGAACGACGGAGAATGCACCACGTCTGCGCCCCAACTGGACACCGCCACGGGCAGCAACATTTGTTGCGCGATCAGGCGAGTCGATCGTGGCCGCGCACTCAGAGGGCAGTGCGATACGTTGGGCGGAAGCCCCTCCGCAAACAATCGCCGGTCCTCGTAGTTATGGTAGATCCTGTACTGATTGATTCGATCGACCTTCGCGAGGTTCCACACCAGCTGTTTCAGATACGTATCGACCCCGGTCATCTGAGGGATGAACGAGGTAAAATCGATCGCGATTCTCATGGAGAGACCTGCCTTATTGCACTCAACGATACTGAGTGGCCTGGATCGGTTTTCGTCGAAACGCCCGCCACATGCCAGGCATTTCGAGCACGTGCGTGACAACCGCCATCGCCAACGCCAGCGGCAACTCGTATATCCTCACGTTGTAGTGGCGAAAGCACCGAAAACAATCGCGGACACTGTCGAGGGTCTTCCCGGCCGCGATCAGGGGGATCACAATGACGCCCATGCGAATCAGGCCCGCATACGGCAGCCGGTCATCGTGCAGCCGTGTGATGACGGTGCTGTATCCGTGATTCCTCCGTATGTCCTGTTCCATCGCCCACCCTTCAAAATCGTGCACGACCACGAGGGCCTGGTCGAACCACAGGGTCGCCCCTTCACGGAGAAAGGCCTCCGACTGTATCCGAGACGCAAACGCTCCCATCCCGACCGGCAGGGGATGGCGCCGATAGACATCGCGCCTGAATGCCGCCGCGTTGCCGGAGATGAACCGGCTAGGACCGCTACGACCAGGATCGAGATACGACCGCGACAACAAGCCCAGTATCCGCTCCAGGCGTGACCGGCCCGGGTACAAGGTCCTAGCGCTGACAGCCGCAGCCTCGGGGTGCCCGGCAATGGCTGCGCGGAGCACCCGCAGCCACGACCGATGGGGAATGCAGTCGGCATCGACGATGGCCACCCAGTCGCCGGCGGCTGCCTCCACGGCCCGGTTCTTCAATTCATACGAAGACTCGGCATCGACATGCAGCACCTTCAGGTTGGCGACCATCCCCACTACGTCGCCCGGAATCCGCCCCCCGAATCGCGACGACTCGACGAGAATGAATTCCTCAGCCGGCGCTCCTTCCTGCTCCGCCCATGCCCGCAATGCGCGCCGAAGGTCCTCCCACGACTTTTCTTCTCCCGCTGCATAGTCGGACGTAACGATGACGGAAATTTTCGCCGTCGCCGCGGCCGCTGTCTGTCCTACCATGCACTCGTCTCCTTCGAATACTTCGGCCCTCTGCGTAACGGCCGCTCCAGACTCTCAACCCAACGGTGCGTCGGACAAACCGACCGACGCCATGCGCGGCCATGACATGGCGGCGGATGCCGGGGCGCTGCCACGAGGCCACGGGGAGAGGCTCCCGCCCCACCTGGGTGCGAAGCCGGGTCAACCAGCGAGGCAATAAGAATCTTTTTGCCAGCCATCAGCGCGCGCGCTCGTCATCAAGAGAATTGCCTCTCTCCCGTTCGCCCTATCCAACCTGGGCGGGCTGTGCCTTCCGACCGAGGAACGACCTCACAGCGGCAATTTCCCTATGACGGAATTCCCCGATCCACCAATAGCCGACCACGCTGATAATCCCGAGCAGCACCAGCTTGGCAAATACGAGAACACCGGGAGTCGGCCACCACAACGAGACGGTCCCGACAACGAGTCCGACCGCCAGACTGCGGATCACCGTTCCGACCGGTGGCCACACCGTCCACAAGGCATAGACACCCGCTCCCGCCGCAAGCGCCCCGAGAGAGGAGACCGCGACAGTCACCAGCGCAGCGCCCTGCTGCCCCAGCCGGGGGATCAGAACAAGATGTCCCACCAACCCCAATAGCACCAACGGAGCTGTAAACATGACCGTTCGTGCGGGCAATCCCGCGGCGGTCATAATGGTGATCGACACCATCAACATCACATTTGAGACCGCTCCGACAATCAGCAACGCCAACAGCGGCCCGGCGGGAAGAAACGCGGCGCCGAACACGATTTGGACGATCTCCGGCGCCGCACCCGCAATGATCGCCGCGACCGGAATGAGAAACATCGTGACCCGCATCCCATCACGCGCAAGCTCTCTCGCCTGATCCAGCTGGCGGTCCGCCAGCTGACGGCTCAACGTAGCGAGCAGCAGCGATGAAAATGTCCAGGAAAACAGTCCGGGCAAGAGGGAGAGGCTTTGAGCGGCGCTATAGATACCGGCCTGCGTGGCCGTTCCTCCGAGGATCTTGAGCAAAAACAGATCCATTCCGTTGAAAACAATGAGGCAGATCGAGGACAGGAACAACAGCGCGCCGTACCGCTGCATCGGGAAAGACACCGGAGCCGGCTTGACGAACATTCCTTCTCCGAGGTACCAGCGGCTAAGCAGCAGCTCTGCCAGCGACGAACCGATCACCCCCAACAATGCGCCCGTAATGGAGAACCCCGCCTGCACAAGCCCCACCACGAGCCCCATCCTGAACAGCCAGCGGCCGGCTCTGGCGACCGCTCCAGCCCGATAATTGCCCATGCCGATCAGCACATTGCGATAGGATTGTCCGACACATAGGAGAGGAATATCGAGGGCACACAGCCGGAGATAGAACGCTAGATCCGGCTCTTTAAGCAGTGCGCTGAGCGGTCCGGCTACCATCCATACCAAGACCATCGCCGCGACACCCATCTTCAGGCTGAGCCGAATCACCATGGCACCGACCGGTTTCCAATTATCCGTTTCCCCGACAAACTTAATCGTCGCTTTTGTAAAGAACGAACTGATCGCGCTTTCGATCCAAATGATCGTGGTCAGTGTCAGGGCCAGTAACCCATAACCCTGGGGCCCAAGCTGCCGCGTCAAGTAACCCGTCGTGATCAGAGCCGTGAGCGGGAACAGCATCTCCGCCAGAAATATCCTGGCAGTCCCGTCCATCAGACGACGCCCCACTGTCGTTGTCAGTAAACTCATTCCACCCTTTCAATCATCACGTACGCAGAACGCTCTTGCGCCTCAACTGGTTCCGCTCAATGTGCTGATACCGGCAGCCCTCTCTCGGTCCAATCAGCCGACCTGGCCACGCCACCGGTCACACCGGAATCGAAGAACCGCATGAGGCCCTGGGTCAGTATAGAAACCAGGTGCCGGGTAGCCAATACCTCTTCCCTCATCTCCCCCTACAAAAACAGTGCGACGGGCATGAGGAATTTTGACTGCATCAATACGATCAAGCACAACCGCGTTCATGTTGCCCCAGAGGGTCCGGCTATTTTCGGCGCCGTGGAACGCGATACGAGAAGTTATGATGGGCGCGAAGGCGATACCTGCAGCACCGGGCCAACCAGATGGGGCGGCCCCTGGAAAGAACCGTTACCGATCGGCGCGGCGTCTCACGACCCCACTCCACTCTGTCCCCATCAGGCCCACCGTAAGGATCACAATCCCCATCGCGCACAACTGGGTTACGAACGGAAGAGTGCCATGCAAGACCAGCCCAAGTCCCCATGCGGCACTCAGCACTCCTAGAGTGATGACGTGCGGCCACAGTACAAAAGATGCACGAGGAGACGACTTCATTTTGGGAGTCGTAATAAAGGGAAACTGGCGGTTGACCAATACATCGGCAACGGCCGCTAATTGATATGGCCATTTCGCGAAGCGCAGGAGGCCGGCGCGCCAATGAATCCCCTGCTCCGATTCCTTCTTCAAATAGAACCGCTGTCGATATCGTTCCCAGACCCGCAACATAAGCACCACTAACCCGCCGCTGATCAGCGCTTCGGTGGTTGCCATCGCGGGACTTTTCCCGGAGACCAGCATAAACGCCACCAGCATCATGGCAATCGGCAGCATAATGCTCCGATGCACATAGTTTAGTCCGTGCAAGGCGTTCAACAACGCGGAAGTCGGCGAGAGGTTCCGGGCCACCGCTGGCCCGATCCGCAACTTCACGTCGAGGACCGAACGGGTCCACCGCCGTTGCTGATTGAGATACGCCGGCCAATTGTCGGGAGCCAACCCTTGCGCCAGAGCCTGAGGCGCATACACACCTTCCCACCCGCGACTCTGATACAACAACGTCAGCAGCAGATCATCGGCATCGTGCGCCGCGAACCCGCCGCACTCGCGCAAGGCGCTGAGACGATGCGTGTTATGACAGCCGATGATGAGCGGGACCCCTTTCCCATGACAAGCCATTTGTACCAGCGAGTAGAACTCATAGGTTTCTTCGGCTGCGCCCCTGGCAATGAAACTCTCCCCTTGATTGCCATAGACCTGCGGGGCCTGTACATAGCCGACTCGTGCATCGTCTAAAAACCCAAGCACGTTGGTGAGGTACGACCGATCCGGCACATGATCGGGATCAAAGGCCGTCAGGATCTCGTAGCGGTCGAAGCCGATCTCCTGGAGCCAGGCATTATAGTTTCCGTGCTTGGAAGCCTTTCGAAACAGGCCGGCGTCGGCCTGATAGCGAGGAAACGACTTGCGGCTGAAATGATGGACGCCTCGTGCGGCACAGACTTGCTTGACCCCCTCGTCATCTCCCTCATCGAGGACCCACGTGTCGTGAGGGTAATCGAGGTTCACCAAGGCCGTCAGGGTCTGCTCCAGCAACTCCAACGGCTCAATCCCAGGCACATACGTGGTGACGACCGCAACCTTCCAGCCCGGTCTCGGCACCACCGTTCTTGGCCGCTTCATGCTGAGCAGGATCAGCCATCGCCCGAGATTGTTGAGCAGCAGTACCGCGAGGAGTCCGGAGCAGACCGCCATGATGAAGGGATATTCTCCCCACGCCTGGAGTCGGAACCAGAAAAAGAGAAACACCGCGATGGCCGCCATTCCCGCCACCGTCAACAGCCAGTAGATCAACCGGTCTCTCGGCTGGAGAACGGGATCATTGACCACTCTGGTCGGAATGTTGCGTTCGGTAGACGGCTCCACTCGTTTCGCCCCTCCGCTGACGTTAGGCCACACCATGGACTCTCCACCTCACTCGCGTTTACCTAACGCACGGAGCTGTTCGGCATCGGTGCTCCGCCAGGTCTTTCGCGCTCCCGTCCGAACCGCAAGCCCGCGATAGGCCCCCGCGCCACACACGCTGCGCAGCCACAGACGGCCCAGGACCCGCCAATATCCCCATCCCACCTGGGCCAGCTTGAACGAGGACATGCCCATATCCGGCGTGCGATTGATCCAGGAAATCGGAACTTCCTTCACCTGATAGCCCATCAACAGCGGTTGCAACCCCGTCTCCGCATTCACCGCGAACCACGGCTCCACAAGGCACAGCTGCTCCACGACTTCCCGGCGAAGCAGCTTCAGATTATTGGTAAGGTCCCGGAAGCGGCGGAGCAAGAGAATCTGCGCGATCAGATGGAAGCCGCGATTCGCAACGATTTTTCCGAACGGATAGTTCAGCAAGACACTATGCCGGGAGAAGCGGCTTCCGACCACCACGTCATACCCTTTCACGGCCTCGTCGAACAGATCCGCGATCTCCGGCAACAGATGTTGAAAATCGCAATCCATAGTGAGGACATAGCGTCCTGTCACCGCCCGATAGCCGTCGGATAAGGCGCGGCCGACTCCGTTAGGCCCGGTGCGCGAGACCAGCCGAATCCGGCTGTCGGTTGCCGCCATATTCCTGATGACCGCCGCAGTCTCGTCGGTGCTGTTGTCGTCGACCAAAATAATCTCGTGCAGATAATCGTCATAGAGCCGGCGCAAGCCCTCCACCAAGGGCCCGACATTCATCTGTTCGTTGTAGCACGGCACGACAACCGAGATCGCATGCTTGAGTCCCTCATGTTCGGCCAGCGACACCGCCGGTCGCGCCACCACGCGCGGCGGCTTTTGAGCATGGACCAGAATAGATCCCGCCAACGTCCGAATCCCCGGCGCATTCTCTAGGACGATCGAGAGATTGCGAAACAACCCTATCAACCGCCGGGAGAGCGGCGCGAAGACGAAATCGTTGTAGACGGCAAAGACTCGGACAAAGCCCACTTCCGACATCAACTCATACAATTGTTCCCGGCTCAGAAGGGACCGGGGGTCGGCCTTCCCGAAGATCCGCGCCAGCAGCCGGCGAAGCTTGAGGACCACGTTCCAGGGATTACTTTCATAGAACACGACCTGCCCGCCAGGCTTCAAACGTTCCAGCACCTGTTGGAGCAACATCGCGCAGTTGTGCTTGTCGAGCAGGTCAATCGCGACAACGAAATCAAATTGCCGCCCGCTCAGAATGTCCGAATCCGAACCGGCGGCGACAAACTCGACGGCATCTTGGATTTGGCTCGGCTGGCGGGCCGGGCCATCGAAGGTCACGGCGGTAATGGGGTTCCTCCCGTGAGTCACCTGTACGAGCTGCCGTGTGAAGAGCCCCTGTCCGCACCCGACTTCAAGAATGGTTTGCCCGGGCAAGAGATGCACCAGATGCCGGAAAGACTGGGCGCGCCAACGAAGCCGATCGTCCGCAATAGGGTCCCGCTGCAGCAGATACTCGTCTCGCGTCTTCTCTCGAAGCGCTAGGGTTTTGAGCATTGATCGGTCAGAGATACTCATACCACCGCTCTCACCCCTGCAAACGAACATTCCAGGCGGCAATCATCTCCCGAAACACGTCATCCAGCGATGTGCTTACAGACCACTTCCCACTCAATAGTGCGGCATTCCTTCTCACGGTCGTCATATTTTCTTCATCGACATAGCGGAGATGAACAGCGAAGAAAAAATGGTCCCTCCGCCGACAATCACCAGTGTCGCGCCCAGCGAGGCCCACTCAGGATGTGAGAGCGGCGCAAATCCAGACTCCACCCACTCCCAGACCAGGAAGCCCAGGAGCGCCACCCCGATGAACAGAACGCCCCCGCCGAGCAGCAGACCGGTCTCAAGCCGAAACCAGTCGTAGAACGTTCCCAGCCCTTTATTGTTCTTGTCAAAGCGCCGGCTCCAGGAATAGGTCTTGGCATGCAACCCTACGCTCATAATCTGAAACCCCACCACGCTGAAGATCGTGCCGAAGATCCCCGTCGCGGTTCCAAGGGGCTTCTCATTGAACTGGATGAGACCGGCCAGCGAGACCAAATGCGCGGCACATCCAAGCGCCAGTGACACGGCACCCGGCAAGAAGAACACCTTATTGGGACAGTAGATCAACATCATGCGCAGGCTTCGCCACCCATCGCGAAACGTGCGCAGCTTCGACTCGCCTTTTCGCTCGGCCAGTTGGATCGGCAACTCGGCGATCTTCAAACCGGCCAAGCCCGCATTGATGGCCAGTTCGAGATTAAACTCCATGCCGGGGCTGACCGGCTGGATCAGGTCGTACGCCCGCCGACTAAATGCGCGATACCCACAATACACATCCGTATAGGCGGTCCTGAACAGCACGTTCAAAATTTTTGTCAGCACGGGGTTGCCGAAGAATCGATGAAGAAAGGGAATCCGGGCGTGCCCCCCTTCCAGGTACCGGCTCCCGGTCACAAAATCGTCCCCCTCTCGCAGCTTGTCGAGAAAGGCCGGAATCATCGTAAAGTCATAGGTGTCGTCGGCATCGCCCATGACCAGATACCTGCCCTTGGCGCTCGCAAACCCCTTCAAGTACGCATTCCCATATCCGCGTTCCGGCTGATGCACGACTCGGGCGCCCATCTTCTCGGCAATCGCCACAGAGCGGTCCGTCGATCCATTGTCACACACCACAATTTCGCCATCGAGCCGCGCCCTGTCGAACGTGTCCAGGATTTTCTGGAGACAGGCGCCGATAGCGGCCTCCTCATTGAGGCAGGGGAGCACGACGGAGACCATTGGCCGCGTTGAGGCCAAACATCCGTCACTCATGGCTGCACCATCCCTCCGACTTTCGGTGCGTCATCGCGAGCTCGGGTAACAAGAAAGAGCAGATGATTCTCCTGCCTGCGTAACAATTCCAAGTGCCATTCTCCCAGTATCAGGTCAGAAAGAAGCCAGTTGAAATCTGGCACGGAGAGTCCGTTGGCCAACGGCCCGCCCAGAAATCCACCGTGCACATACAGAAAAAATCGTCCGCACGATTGCTGGAACGCTCGCGATTCTTTCACATTCATGCGAAACCAGGGATTGAGGTCTACCATGCCTCGATCCATCGTGTCGTGCCCCATGTGCCTCAAGGATGCTTCCGGATCGGCTAGATACACAAGTCGTGAAGACAAGTCTCCCGGTGCATAGTGTGCCAGCATCATGAAGTTGTGAGGGTCGGAAACCACGATAGGAAGTTCCTCTGTTGTCGTGACAGTCAAGAACTCGGCCACAGGGCCCACAGCTGAAGCCGCCGTGTACGGGAAGGCCCGCACCGTTAACATCACGAACCCCACTACAGCAATAGCGATTCCCACGACACCTAGCAGCGCTCGGCCATTGCAGAGCCGGAACAATGTCAACGCGACCAAGGCACTGATCCCTAGCACAGTTGGCAACACATAGCGCGGCGTGAACGCGCCGGTCGTACACAGCGTGACCGCCACACCGATCACCGGTAAGGCGGCGAATGCCAGGGCGGCCGCCCATTCATGATCGGGAATCACCGGTAAGGCCGGAGCCGGAGTCCGAGCCCTTCCTCCCTGCTGCAGATAGGCGACCACACCGGCGGTGATCAGTAGCAGCATGAAGAGCAGTGGCGCAGGCATCAGCAACATCGAATAGGTGTCCGGAATCCCTTTCCAACTCGGAGTCGCCCAGAAACCTCGGGAATAGCCGCGGGCTTGTTGGATCAGAGGCCATAAGAATGCCAGCGGGAGCAGCCCGCCAACAATCGCCGCCCACAAGGGCCAATCAAGCCGTCGATTGCGATACAGCCTCACGCACTCGGCGATCCCAAGGGGAACAAACACAAATACCGCGTAGTAGTGAGACCCCACCGCTGCACCCAGGCTTCCCCACAGGCCGATGAGAGACCAGGGGCGTCCCTTCCCTTCAGCTGCGGCGGCCCAACAGGCCCACGCCATCGCCGCAAACCCAAGCACCAGCCCGTAGGGCCTAGCTTCATAACTATAGAACTGTGCGTTGGTGACAAGGAGACCCATCATCGCCGTGAATCCATAGAGCGCTGAACTGCGGCTCTTCACGAGAAAGAACAGGCAGACAGCCGCCATCCACACCCCAACCATTTCTGGAAACCGAAGGGCCCACTCACTCACTCCAAACACCGCCAGTGAGAGCCGAGTCAAAAGATAAAAGGGGTAGGGGTTTTGGTCTGCCCCTGTGTACAGGGCATCCCAGATACTCGCCGGTGTCGTAGCCTGTGCGATAAAATAAGTAAATAATTCATCATTCCACAGGGGCTTGCGCATGGCCAACACGCTGGTCGCCACAAAGTAGACGATCGCGAGCACGCCCAACAGCAATACCCAGTGTCTCTCGCACACCTCGCTCAATGCCTCCGCACGACCGTCAAGCCAGCGCACGGCTCGATCGAGCATCCCGGCACTCTCCACCGCCGTCACGTCACCGGGCTTCATGAGGCCTCGCTGCCGTGAGGATATGTTGAGGAGTCCGGTGCGTCATCGTATCCCGTTCAGACTGAACCGCAGCCGGCTCCGGATGGATTCGTTCGTAAATGGCGAAGGCCCCCTCATGTCGTACTCCCGTTTCCGTTGTGACGTCATCACTGTATACACGTTTCCAGCGTTCCGGAAATCGTTCGACGACACCCTTCGTGAACCGCTGGCTATCAATCGCGAGCCCTTCGTCCAGAATGAGATAGGTCACCGGAACGGATTCCAAGAGTTGTTGGGCCTTGAGCGGGTCGGATTCGAACGGCGGCATGACCACCTTATTTCCTGTTCGGAGATAGACCCAGTGAGGCATCGACGAGGCAATGACGTCACCTGACTTGACATGCGCCAGCAACCAATCCACGCCCGCATCAAGCGCGCGAGATGAATCCATATAGAAAAACAAGCGATAGCCGATCGTTTCGCCAGAGCGGCTGTGATACCGAACTTCAAGATGCCGCTTCGCATACACGGCCACGGTCGCCGCGACCTGTTGCAAACAGATCCCGACCACTACCAAACCGGCTACAATTCGAAGCACGCCGCCCCAACGCACCCGAGAATATTGCTGGGATCGTTTCACGATCCAGCCAACCGTCGTACAAAGAGACAGGGCTAACAAAGGAACGGTTGGGCACAGATATCGATTGAATTGCTCAGGCCATGGAGTGAGACAAACCAGCCCGACGGAGAACAGGATGCACAAGGGGATCAGCCGTTGCCCGTTCGCGGCCATCACGGCTGTACCGAATACGACAAGGCATCCCAACGCATAGAGCGGAACATTGACGATCCATGGGGGCCCCGCATCGGTCCCGATCTGCGCCGAGATCTGTTCCCGCTCCACTTCCCATGCCCGCTTTGACGCGCTCACAGACTCGCCGATATAGCGCGGAACCACGGAGACGTTGCTTAAGAAACGTCCTACTCGATCACCGACAGTGGAGTAGCCCAGGGTTGGATCAAAAGGGTCGATCAACGACACGTTCTTCGCATAGCTGACGTTGTAGAACATATAGTCGGCCCGCTGGTAGGCATATGCGGGATGCTGATACCCCGCACTCGTTTCGACAGACTGCACATACGAGAACCATCCGAGGACCGGAAGCGCCGCCATTAGGCTCCGGATGAACGCGGTCTTCCATTGTCTTCGTACCAGCCCTTCGCCGATCCACGCCACAAGCAGGGCAATCCCCGCCGTACGCAAGGCAACCGCGGCAATCGCAACGGCGCCGGCCCATGCGGACGAAGATGTTCGCACGTCACGATCATAGACGAGCAGAAATCCGACCGTGAGAAAGCCATAGAGCATATCCGGGAAGCAGAGATCGGACAAAAAATACGTATACACACTCAGCAAGGTCACAACGGTCCCCCAAAATGCCAAGGGGATCGAAAGATGCCTCCGCATGAGTGTATAGATCGCGAAGATATAGGCCGTGAACGCCAGGAATGAGGAAAATCGAAGCAGGCGGCCAACGACCAAGGGGTCGCTCGTTCCCAGGACGAGTTGATGCGCAGCAATGATCAGCGGAAATAGCGGAGGGTATTGATTTGCCTGGATCTCGCCGGGCTCATTCAGCAGTCGATATCCCTTCCCTTCGGCGAGCGACGTTCCAAGCACGTAGTACACGCCGCCATCCCAGCGGAAGTCGATTGGGCCCTGCATGCGAGGCAGCCAGAGCGCGACGATCAGCAATCCAAGGATTACATACACCGTCCGTTCTTTACTAGTCTCACCCCGCCACATCGCCCACATAGTCGGCACGCATCGGTTCAAGCAGCACTCACTTCGCCGCTACTTCTGGCGGGCATTCACAACACCGTTGTAAATTCTTCCTACGACCCACCCGATGAGCCCTCCCGTGACGGCGCCGTAGATGAGTCCTACAAACGCCCCCATCCACGTCACCGAGTATCCGATGAAGAAGTTCGCTAAGAGCTGAAGATGCTGCCCCGCACTCGGCCCGCCCTTGATGACCAACCACACCGTCATCATGAACAGGCCGCCCCCTCCGATCACTCCGCAGACAAGCGCCAATGCGTCCGCCTTGATCCTGGCAAGAGTGTGACTGACTTCGTCTGTCTGCATGGCCTGCGGTTTCATCGCGGGCACCGCCTTTCTTCCATGTGAATTACATTTTATCGAGGAGATGGCGCCGATCGTCCCGCTCGGCGCGCCGCCGAACGAACTGTGCGTAGCCCACGAGCGTCCAATTTCTGAGTCCGGCCGCAAGTGCCCCCACCGCGAACCCCACCAGCCCGGCTTCACCCATGCCGATGAACGCGCCCAACCAGGTGACTTCAAATCCGAACAGATAGTTCCCGAGCAACGACAAGGTTGGGCCGGGCGCAGGTCCGCCTTTGAGTAACAGACCAGCCGACGCCATGAATATTCCAATGCCACTCACCGCGCCGACGGCTATCCCCAACGCGACCGGATCGATTTTCGCAAACGCAACTTCGATCATTGCATCTTCAGCCGCTGCGATCGTCTCATCGACTGAGACGGAGACGCGCGCCGGCACCAGCCGATCCCCGGCGTTCGGCTGAGAGGTCTGGCCCTCTTCGTGATATTCCTTCTCTGTGTTGACCGACCAGACATCGCGCTTGTCTCCGAGAATGTTTCCCGCCGCATACACACCGGTCAACATAGAGTGGTCTTGATTGTTATAGCGATGCAATCCGTTTCGCCCGATGGTCTGTAGATTCGAGAAAGTTTCCAGATAGCCACGGATCGTGGCGACACTGTCTTGATACGTTTGGTCATAGACCGGATAGGCCTTCTCCATCCGCACGACCGTTCCGTCTTTGACTTCCCGCGGATCGATCAGGCCGATTTGAGCGCACTCTCGAATGCCCAGCTCAATAAGGCGCTCATCCGACCACGTCCACATATCATCCGTGTCCCACAAGAAGTATTCCAATCCCAGCGAGGTCCGCGAGGGATCCGGCACCATATAGGGACTCCAATTTTTGTAATTCTGAATCCGTCCGAGCTTCACCTCCGGTGAATGGACATAGAGCCAGTTATCAGGGAAGACCGCCTCGCGATCAATGACCAGCACGACCGTCAGATAATCCCGATAGCGGAGCGACTGTGCGGCCTTGAGCACATCGTCAGGCGGCAAAGGATCCAGGGCCTGCACCAGTTCACGCAGCGGCATCGTCGACACGAAATGCTGGCCGGCGTACTCCAGCGACTCGCCGGCTGCGCCTCGGCCCTGAACGCAATCGACCTGACCGTGACGATGCCGGACACGCTCCACGTGCACACCTTGGATCGTTTGCGAACCCTGCGTTTCGATCAAACCGCGGCACCGTTCCCACATCAATCCCGGACCAAAGCGGGGATAGTGAAATTGCTCGATCAAAGAGGTCAGTGTCGAGCCGTCCATTCCCTGCTTGGCGCCAAAGAGCGCATTCCGCACGGCTTGCTTCAAGGAGAGGTTCTTAATGCGTTGCGCCGCCCAGTCTGCTGAGATCTCGTGGCACGGAATCCCCCAGACCTTCTCCGTGTAGGTCTTGAAGAAAATGTTGTAGAGCCGATACCCGAATCGGTTGGAGACCCATTGCTCAAATGTTTTTTCGTCCTGAATGTGGAAGAACTTAGCCTTAATGTAACTGAGGCCGATCAGAAACGATTCCAGCGGACCGAGGCCAGCCAGCGCATTCATCGGCTTCAGGGGATAGTCGAAGAAATGTTGATTATAGTAAATGCGTGAAATCCGCGGACGAAGCAGAAACTCTTCTCCCAGAATTTCATGCCACAACTCATTGATGAGGGGGACTTTCGAAAAGAACCGATGTCCGCCGATATCAAATCGATACCCGCGGTAATTGACGGTCTTTGAGATGCCTCCGACCTGATCGCTCGCCTCAAGCACGGTGGACGTCATCCCGCGCTTCCCCAACTCGTAGGCGGTCGTGAGTCCTGCCGGTCCTGCCCCGATAATGACAGAAGATTCTTTGCTCACCCGTGTTTCTCCACCTGTGATTTTGGTTGCACCGACTCAGACGGAAGGAGCGAGGCTGGCTTTTCGCCGACCCAATGACGGTCGACAAGATGGCGTGCCGTCCCAACAATGAAGGCGACTCCGCTATACAAAAAATACAACCAGTGCCATGGGATGGCCTGTGCTGCGAAGCCGAACCCGCGCTTCTCCAGGAAAAATCGGTAAAGCCGGACATTGAGCATAAACAGCAGCAGCCCCATAGTCGCCGCAGCGGCCACGCCCAGAGGTTGCCAGAACGCCAGCACCAGCGCCCCGAGAAATCCGAAAACCAACATGACACTCACACGCCCGGAGATGCCGATATTCAAATCGTTCACAAAACCCCGGTGCCGATGGATCAGCTGCGTCCAGGGCACGGCCCGTTGAAAGAAGTCCGCTTGAAGCATCGATCCAATCATCCAACGCTTCCAATGCTTGACTTGAATCGATTTACAAAGCCGAATCGTATGGCCGGCGCGGGTGAGACGGTAGCCCAATTCAATATCCTCGATGGAGGGCTTGAGATACGTTTCATCAAATCCGCCCATGGCAAGAAAGACATCCCGCCGGATCGCCCCGCAAGCGCCCCAAAACGTGGAAGCTTCCTCCCGACCGTTCTGATGGACATAGTGATGGAGCAGGTTGCGGTACTGAGACAGAAAATTCGACTCTCCCGGTTGATCGTCATACGATCCGATCATTGCCGCCACCTCGGAATCTCGCTCAAAGATCTCCTTGGCCCGGCGAATAACATTCTCCGGAACGGTCACATCGGCATCAATGAAAAAGAGCAGATCCGATTTCGCCTTCGATGCGCCAAGATTTCTGGCGCGGCCGGGCCCTCCCGGCTGGGGGAAACGATAGAGCGTCACGCCGGCCGCCTCTGCGTACTGCGAGGAGCCGTCCGTATCCCCGTCGCCGATGACGATAATTTCATCCGGCTGAGGATCCGTGCGCTTGATCGAGTCCAAGCTCGCGCGAAATCGTTCGCCCCCGTTGTAGACCGGAACGATGACCGCAAGCGTTACAGGCCGAACCGATGCTCTGGCATTCATGATCCTGGTGGCCCCTTAAGCTCAACACGCAGCGATAAACGTGCAGTGGCGCACTCGGAGGCTTGCCATTCCGCAGACAAGCCCCCCGCTAAGAATTTCGGTAGAAACGTAGAGGAAGAAGACCTCGGCAATAAGCCCATACCCCTCTTCACAGCCTCAGGAGACGGGAATACGATCGCGTATGTATCGTCCTGATGGACTGCCCTCACGAAGCTTACTGGAGAGAACCTTTCTGAGCAACGTCAGATTGATTTCCCGTCAGTGCGAGACACCCCAACCCGATCCCGATCCAGACCAACTCGCGGAATCGCCGTAGCAGGGCGAAGGTAATCCCCGTCACATCCGAATAGCCGAAGGCTTGGAGCAACAGCAGATTGCCGCCGTCCTGCGCACCCAGGCTGCCGGGGATGAAGAACGTCCCGCCTTTGATGAAGACGGAGAGGGCTCCGATCGAGATTGCCGACCAGACATCGGCCGGACCACCGAGATAGTAGATGATCACGAACACTTCCAGCGCCTCAGCCAACCACCCCAGGAAATACAAACCAGTGGACGCATAGAACGCCCCCTGATGGCGAGTATAGAAATTCAGAATCGTCTGATCGAGCGCCCGCAGCTTGTCTTCCCGTGCTTCGAGAAAGCCGATCCGCATACCGAACTTCCGCAGCGTCTCCAGGGTCCAGGTAAAGAGGCCGCGCCGCTGCACGAACACAAAGGCCATGGTCCCGAAGGCCAACAGCCCGATGCTCAGCAACCCTGCCGCCACGATTTGTCCCGACGAACCCTGCGCACCCAAAATCCAGAAGCCCAACGCGATTCCTAAAAGAATAAACAGCACCTGAGCAATGGTCATGGTGGTCTTGGCAATGACGACGGAGGCCAACCCTTCCACCAACGGCACGCCGGACTTCTGCAACAGATACGCTTTCAGCGGTTCGCCGCCGACATACGCGGTCGGAGTCGTCATATTCACCACTTCACCGGCCGTGCGAACAGCCAAGACCCGCAGGAACGAGACCGACTGTCCGGCCGGACCAAGCGTGATCTTCCACCCATAGGCCTCGACGGCATACATGACGAGGGAAGGAATGAGGATAACGCACAATGCCACCGGCCCGAGTCTGGTCGCAGCGTCATAAATATTCCCAGGACCGATGTGCCAGACAATGAGACCGAGCGTGAGGAAGCCGACGAGGAGGAGGATGACTCTCAGCACGCGGATCGAGTCCTATCTCCGGGATGCTCAAAACTGTCATCCAGCGAGGCCGCAGGGTACGTAGCCCCCGAAGCGCACTGTGACTGGTACGTTGAGGGGGATGAGTAACCGAGAACGAAGCTGGGGGCAGTTTTCAGCATCCCGCTATGCACGAGATCTTGCTGACGGACGAATCACCCACAACATCAGCGCAGTGAAGACCAGAGAGCCGGCTGACGCCATCCAGAGAAACCAATCCAACTTGCCGACCACCGCCGCGATCAGGACGATCACGGAAAAATCACGGCTGGCGACATTCTTCAGCATGAACTCAGACCAGGCCGCATGGATCGGCGTCTTCCACCCACTCGCCGCCTTGATCTTCTGGGCCCGAGTCACCAAGACGAAAGACGCGGCGTTGCCGAGCACGGCAGCCGCACCCAACGCGAGCGGAATCCAGGCATCGGCCTGCCCGGCTGCTTGCTGGTACGCCCCCACGGCAATTCCGGCGAAGATGGCCATATGCACGACGTTGTCCATCGCGATATCGAGCCAGGCGCCGAACGCCGACTCCGTGAATGTGAGCCGGGCCACTTCCCCATCACAACAATCGATCACCGCCGCAAATTGGAACAACAGCGCCGCCACAATAGCCGCTTCATACGTCCCAAGCCCAAATCCCACGGCGGCCAAGAGCCCAAGGACGGTCGCCACCATCGTAATGGCGTTGGGGGAAGCCCCTATGGCCAGGAAGATTCGGGTGAACCAGCGAGAGACCTTGCGATTGAAGTAGCGATCGACGAATCCCTCGAACTCACCTTTGAGCGAAGAGAATAACTTCCGTTCAGCGGCCGGAACCTCGGCCTGCGTCCGCACATCCTGATACCACTGCGAGGGATGCCCGTCCGTCCGCAGCACCCGAACCCGTCCGTCGATTGCGGCCTGCTCAATCCATCGCCGAATCGGCATGGTTCCTGGAGGGGTGTGAGTCTCCTGCGCCGCGGCCATAAGACCGGCCGGCAGAACCAGAACATCCGCCGCAACCAGCAGCGCATCTTCGGCCCGGGACGATCCGAGGGCGAGAAGCCGTTCGGCCTGCACTTTGACCGAAACCCGCCAATCTCCTGCTGCCCGCTGCATGACCGGCTGCGCCACCAGAATCGCCTGTCCCTCTTGCACTCCGCGGCGCAGACTTTCGATCAGGCCGCGCGAGAACACGCCGCGCACGCTCGCGACCAGGCAGAATCCATGAACTTCCGCCGCCATCGCTTCCCAGGTGCGCGGATCATCGAGCGGGAACTCCCGAATCGGCATCCACCGCACAGGGATCGTCACGCGCGGCCCACGGCCTAACGCCTGCTTGAGTTGGTCTTCTTCAGGACCGGCGAGCACGATCAATTGCCGGATGCCGGCCCGCTGCAACGTGAGCACGGCGCGTTGAAACAGCCCGATCCCCACGACCTGCGTCAGAGGACCGGCACTGCCGGGGACACGTTCTAGGGATTCGCCGAAGACACTGACCGACGGCAGCAGAATGGCGGTCGCCAGTCCCTGAACTTCCGCGCGATGTTGGATGAGACTTTCACTCATTGGATAACTCGGCGCTCGCTGTGCGTCATGCACAGAACCGATGAAACATCACACACACATCAATGTCCTAGAACCTTGGCAGGACCTCTCGCTCCGCCTTCGTCACATCTTCCGGAAAATCGATCTCGGTCCACGGCAATCCGCCGATTTTTTCATGCCCGACCTTCACGTCGCGGAAGAAATCGATCAGCGCGTCTTCATACTCCATCTGCCAGGCTTCCCGATCGACAAACTTCCGGAGCGAGGCGACGACATGCGGCGAGTCGGCTTGCCGGACCTTGAGAAACCCTACGCCTTCACCGGCATACTCATACCGCAGCGGCATGGTTTTCGTCAGCGCGATCACCCGCCCGCCTTCGACCACAACCATGCATTCTTCACCGGTCTGCTTGACCGATTCATCCATCAGCAGCGCATTCTCGTAGGGCGAACTCACCAGGCGCTGTAAGATTTCACGATGAAAGAGCACGTCGGCATCCATGACGATGGCATTATCGGTAAACGCCGTCTTGGCGATCCACAACGACGAGATACTGCCTCGATGGAACTCCTCGTTGACCAGAAAATTGACCCGCACGCCGCAGGCATCGGATTCGACGGCCGCGCGAATCATCTCCTGCTTGTAGCCCACGACGATATCGGCCTGCCGAATCCCCACGCTCGCCAGCGCGGTCAGATACCGGTGCAGCAAGGTCTGGCCCCCGAGCTTGATGAGACACTTTGGATGATGCTGAGTCACGGGCCAAAGCCGCTTACCGACGCCCGCTGCCAGAATGATCGCCTTCATGCCGGTTTACAGGCCTGTTCGAAAGCGTCGAGAAATCCCGTCAACTGCGCTTCGGTCAACGCGCCCATATTGGCCACGCGGAAAATCTTGCTTTCCAATTGCCCCTGTCCTGCATAGATGACATAGCCCTGCGCCTTGAGGCGGTCATGCAACTGCTCGTAGGTCACGCCGTCGGGAAGCGAATAGGCCGTAATGGTGTTCGACTGGCGCTCGGGCGTCAGCATCGGCTTGACTCCGAGCTTGGCCATGCGCGCGCGAATCAAGGTCGCCGCCTTCTTATAGCGTTGAATCCGGTTGGCCACGCCTTCTTCCAGCAACTCGCTCAGCGCTTCATCAAAACCATAGAACGCCTGCACCGCCGGCGTGAACGGAATCATGCCGCGGCCTTGGTCATCGACATAATGCGTGAGGTGAAGATACCACGACCGTTTCGGATACTGGCGCATCCGCTCCAGGAACCCCTTGCGCACCAGCACGAACGACACACCGGGGAATCCCTGAATACATTTGCCGGCCGTCCCCGCCACCATATAGATGTGCGACCCGGCGATATCGATGGTTTCTCCGCCCAACCCGCTGACGGCATCGAGAATGAACGCGCGGTTCTGACTGTCGACGACGTCAGCAATCTCTTTCACCGGATTGATCAGACCGGTAGTGGTTTCATGATGGACCATCGCGACGGCATGCACTTCGGGATGCTGCCGCAACGCGAGACGGAGACGCTCCGGATCCGGCCTGGCGGTCCACTCGTACTTGAGCTCAGACACGCCCAGCCGGTGCAGCCCGACCATCTGCGACAGCCGCTCCCCGTAGACGCCGTTATTCAGCACCAGCACCCGCTTGCCGTGAGGGATGGCGGACATCAGGGCGGACTCGACCGCAGCGGTGCCGGAGCCGGTGATGAGCACGGCGGCATACTCGGCTTCCGCCCCAGGCACGAAAGCCTTCAGCAACTTGTCTTGAATCCGGAGCTGCAGCTCGGTGAATTCCGATTCCCGATGGCAGATATCCGGACGCAACAACGCCTGCCGGACACGCTCGGACACATTGACGGGGCCTGGATTAAGAAGAATCATTTGTCCCTTCAGCCCTCAGTCGCCAGTTCCCGGCAATCAGTTCGTGAGCGCTGATTGCCGACTACCGAAGTCTGATGGCTAGTTGATGGCCTGCATAAACCGCTTGGTGATGTCCGGCGGCTCATGGAGCACCCGCCCGGCATCTTCGGCGAACTCGTTGACCTTAATCAGCAACATGCTCGGCCCGTCTTTCTTCAACATATCTTTGAACTCGTAGACGAGGTCCTCACGGTCAAGCACGCGCTCCACATTCACATATCCAGCCGCCTTGGCCACCTTTTCCAGCGGCACCACATTCGAAATGGTCGGTTGGTTGCCGGTCGTTCCATACACTTCGTTATCGAACACCACGTGAATGAAATTCTTCGGCTTCAAGGCTCCGACCGTCGCGAGAGTCCCCATCCCCATCAGCACATTCCCGTCGCCGTCGAACGTGACGACCTGCTTATTCGGCTTGGCCAAGGCCACACCCAGTGCGATAGCCGGGGCATTGCCCATGGAACCGATCATATAGAAATGCGTCGGACGATCCGCAATCTTGTGCACCTCGCGCGAGGGAAAGCCGTTGCAGACGATCACCGGTTGATCGGTCAATAATTCAAGCAGTGCGGCCAATGCCTGCGCCCGACTGATCAGCGTCCCCTCTTCAGGTCTCATGGATGCAACCCTTTCACGACACCCTTGGTAATCACCAGTGCAACGGGAATGCGTTGTTTCATAAAGGTCTCGGCCACCCACTTGAAATCTTCGACCGCGGTTTTCTCGGTCAAGGTCCGGTGCGGAATCTTCATGATATCGAGGAATTGCGGCATGACCTCACCCATCACCAGATGCTCCGGTGCATCCTTGCCGCCCTGGCCCCGCCAGGACACGATCAAGATACAGGGCTGCCGGTAAATCATATTCAATGAGATCAGCGTATTGAGGGAGGTCCCGAGTCCTGAATTCTGCATCAGTACGGCAGGCACTTTCCCCGCCATATAGGCACCGGCAGCCATCCCCACTGCTTCATCTTCCCGCACGGCCGGCGTATAGAGCCGCCGCACCATCAGTTCGGCAATAATGCCGCCCAGAATCGAATCGGGAACTCCGGTAAAGAAATCGACCCCCATATCTTGCAGTGCCTGAACGAATGCATCGCTTTCAATCATCTCGCTCCCGATCTGTTATCGATACCGATCGCTGATCCGGCTCGCACGCGACCCGAATCCAAAATCCGGCGCATTATAAGACAGGGCTGCGCGTATTCTCAACAAACCATCCGGTTGCGCCGGCCTCGAGGTCGTGGTAGCGTGCGAGGATGGATCGCTTTTAGAATACCGCGCGACACCATGGCTAACCGGCTGCTCTACCATCTCCTCCTCGGGCTTATCTCTGTTTCCAGCGCGCTGTACGCATTGCCGGTCTCTGCGGTCCCCATGATCAACGACCCGAACGGGTTTCAGAACATCAGTTGGGGCACCGCGCTGGCCGGACGTGCTGGAATGACTCCGTCGAGGACCGGCTCTCATATCACCGAATATCGCTCCACAGCCAGTCCTGCAACCTTTGCCGGGGCTGAGATGACCAGCATCCTGCTCCTCTCGATCGACGATCAATTCGCCCGCGTGACCATTCGTTACCAGGGGGAGCAGACCCATGCCCAAGTTATGCGGTTCCTCGAGACAGAATTCGGACCGCTGGAGCGTATCCCCGGGCAGATGGCACGGGGACTGAATCAGCAATATAATTGGCGTGGGCCGGAAACTGAAATCAATGTGACCTATCAAGCCAGCACCGAACGCGGATTTATCTTCATCGACAGCCGCACACTGGCGCCGCGATTCAACGATTACATTACGGATTCCGCCGAGTAAGGAAAGCTGAACCATCATGAACCGCTTCCCATTGTGCGTAGCCACCCTGCTGCTCGGACTTCTACTCCCATCAGGGCTGACGCTCGCCGTCCCGATTCTCAACGACCCCAACGGGTTTGAAGGGCTGCCCTGGGAGTCCACGCTGACGGAAGGCGATCAGTTCACCAAAGTCGAAGAGGCGGGACGGCTGCTCTCCTATGAGTTGAAAGCCGGGCACCCGACACTCGGAACGATTCCGGTCGAGGTGCTGCGCTACACCACCTTCGATGGAAAATTCGGCCGCGTGCTCGTCCGCTACCAAGGCAAAGATACGCACGAACAGATCCTAGCCTATCTGCAAACCCAATACGGTCCGCTCGATCGCACGCCGGGGCAGATTACGGTCGGCCCGATCCGCGTCTATGCCTGGCATGGGTTCGACACGGAAATTACGCTCCGGTACGAGTCTCGAATCGAGCGGGGGGTGATTTTTTTCGAAAGCCGCATCCTGCGAGAAAAACTCTCGGAAGGAAACTCAGGAACGGTATTCTGACAACAGTTTTCCACACCCCATACAGCAGGATTCCCACCGCCCGGACGCCGATGCCCTGCCGAGAACCGTAGCTCCACCCCAGATTCACCAATCGTTGGCTTTCCAATCCATTTTCATCCATAGTCGCCGATAGCGCCGAAGCGACTGGCATCCCTCATGCCCTCTGAAAGAGGGGGAATGCCCCCTCCCCCTTGGGTATGTCAAATGCGCCTCGCTCGCTATACAGTCAGACAACGAAACAGCCGACAAGGGTAGACGCATCGCCACATCGAACTTGCTTAGAGGCCTCTATGAAAAATCCATTCTCTGAATCACCGAAACAGATGCGGCCGGCCTATTCCAGCCTGGACAAACGCTATACCGAACGGCTCGCGATCAGCTGTCCCGTCCGATACAAAGGCGACATCCCCAGTCAACCGCACGCCGGACAGGGACTGACCAAAGATATCTCCCTATCGGGATGCAAAATCATCAGCGATCACCCAGTCACTCGGGGCACCCTCCTCAGTCTTACAATCGACCTTCCCGACGGGGGAAGACCACTGTCCCTCACCTCCGCACATGTCGTCTGGGTATCAGGGTGCCAGTTCTCCGTTCGGTTCATGCAGGTTTCACAAGACCAACGGAAACGGCTACAAACATATATCTGGAAAAACATCTCGCATACGACTGTTCACAACCAACGGCCCCGATTCAGACTAGTCTAAAAGCCCAACGATACTGCGGCTTCGCAAGGCCCCGGCGGTGATTTCACCGCCGGGGCCTTTGCACATCAGGAACGGGCAAGGCCCTGTCAAAATGACTCCTCCGGATCATGCCCAGCCGGTCAGGTTCCCCTCCATAATCTTCATATTCCGTCCATACCCGCAGATCTGATGCGAAGTAGCGCCAACCCCGACACGGCTGGCCAATATAGCCCCCCCTTCAGCATGACCCCATCACCCCCCGCCTAGGGGGCTGTCAAACCGCCTACCTCGGGGTAGGGTTACATCAACAGGATAACGCCAACGGCCCGCGAGAGGCCGGAAGGGAACCAGCCAGTGGAACAGGCAACGATAGGCACTGGGCACGGGAACAGAAAGAGAGACTTTGTACAATGAGTTGGTGGAAATCAGACTCGGCAACCCTATCTTCAACACCTTCGAAAACGGCCCTTGCTGGAGCGGAGCGACGGCGGGATCCGCGGATCGGCGGGACCTTCAAGGTGCGGTATTCAGGCGCGGACGGCCAAAAGATTGTGATGGGATACGCGACCATCGTTGACCTTTGCCGCCATGGGTTCGGCCTCACGGGCGCCAGGGGACTCAAACAGGGGATGGAACTCGCCCTCTTTCTCGAACTGCCCGAGGCTGAACGCCCGCTCTGCATCCCCCAAGTTCGAGTCCTTTGGATGAATGGCCAGCGCTGCGGCATGCAGCTGCCCGCTCAGAAAATAGGAACGATGGATTGGATGGATGCCTTCCTGGACTGTCACTAGACCGAACCGCCCATCACGGCGTGAAAGGATCAGGCGATGAAACCACAACCAGCTCTGAAAACACCGGGATTTTTCAATAGCCTCGCGGGGGAACGACGGGAGATCGACCGCATTCCCCTCTCGTTTAGCCTGATGTATTCGGGGTCGCATGAAACCGACGCCATCATGGGCAATGGGACGGTCGTCGATATGTCGCGGGAAGGACTGGGAGTTCGCGGCACGCAACCGGTCACGGTCGACATGGAACTCACCCTCTTTCTCGCGCTGCCCGACAAGCAAGACCCGCTCTTTGTCATTCAGGCCCAAGTCGCGTGGGTTACTGAACACCGGTTCGGTCTGCGGCGCAAGCAACAGAGTCCGGCCGCCTCAGAACATCGCCTACAGCGGTTTCTCCGGTCATTTTTTCACACGACTCGCCCCAGCGGGAAAGCCTAACAGGAGCACCCACGATGTCTTCCGTCACTGCACAACAGCCTCGCCAATCACGAGCAGATCAACGACAAACCTATCGCATCACCGTGACCAGACGCCTTCAGTTTGCGCAGCGGCACACGACGAGCCGGATCGGCAAGGCCATTTTGCTCGATCTCTCCGACTCCGGATGCTGTCTCGAAAGCAAAAATAGTCTCACGGTGGGAGAGAGGCTGGCCCTAATCCTCGCGCTGCCGCAGCCCGTGCTGATTACGGATGCGCAGGTCGTGTGGGGCGACGGATCCCGATACGGGCTGAGCTTTGCACGTGTGAGCCCGCTTGAACGTTCACGCCTTCGCCGGTTTCTCTGGAAACATCTCCCCGATGCCGCCATGAGCGATCTCCTCCCGCTCTTTGCCACGGTCGAAGAACCACACCATTCGCACACACGGCTGCAAATACTCAGATAACGACTCCATCAATTCGAGCCATTGCTTGTCTTCCCTGTTCTGCCCATGCTAGCTTTTGGTGAGTATCCACTCACTCGTCGGGATTATGACGCGGACCATCCAGCGATCCAGACAATCCAGCCAGGAACGCCAGGCGAGCCTGATCCAGGCCGCCACGACACTGTTTGCCCAAAAAGGCTTCAACGGCACGACCACGAAAGAAATCGCCAGAGCCGCCGGCGTCAGCGAAGCCCTGGTCTTCAAACACTTTCCGACCAAACGCGCGCTCTATACCGCCATCCTCGCGGGAAAAGTCACGGTCAGCGAACTCCTCAGCACGATCGAAGCGGCCGCCAAGCAACAGGAAGACCGGCGCGTATTCACCTTAATCGCCGGCTACCGGATTCGCCCCAAGGCCGACGCCACCTTCCTGCGGCTCCTGCTGTTCAGCGCGCTGGAAGGGCACGAACTGTCCGACATGTTTTTCGGCAAGCACCACAAAGTCTTCTACGACCATCTAGCGGCCTACATTCACACGCGGGTAAAGGACGGCGCCTTTCGCCGAGTCGATCCCCTCTTGGCCGCCCGCGCGTTTATCGGGATGGTCGTGCATCATCGCCTGCTGCACGAAATCTTCGGCATCCCCATGGATCGGTCCTATGATGATACGGTCTCCACGTATGTCGACCTCTTTCTCCACGGGCTCGTGGCGGCGCCTGCGCCCCGCCGCACCAAGAAGGGAAGGACCCGGGCATGAAGTCGGTACAGCAACGCCCCTTCGTCATTCTCGGTGTGATCATTGTCTTCGCCGTCGCCGCTCTGGTGGTCTTCCGTTTGAGCAGCGGTGCCAAAACCGACAGCAAGAAGACTCGCGTCATCACGGTGGGGACTACCACCCCGTTGAAACAGGATCTCCCCATCCGTCTGGCCTACACCGCCGACATTATTCCCAACCAGGTGGTGAACCTCTTTTCCCGCGTCGATGGCTACATCGCCAAAATTCACGTGGACAAGGGGGACCATGTCAAAGCCAATCAATTGCTGATCGAGATCGACCACACGGACTATCTGCATGCCGTCAATCAGGCCAAGGCCAACCTCGCGGCGGCCAAAGCCAAGGTCGCACAACAACACGCGGCCGTTCGCAATGCGACGCTGACGCTCGACCGGATGCAGGCCCTCATTAAGGATCAGTTTGTGTCGCAACAAGACTTGGATACCGCCCAAGTCAACTTCGACGGCGCCTCCGCCGCCCTGGAATCCTTGCAGGCCCAGGTCAAGCAGATGGACGTGGCGCTCGCCCAGGCGGACACGAACCTCGCGTACTCCTATGTCCGCGCACCCTTTGCCGGCTATGTCGCCGAACGCAACCTCGACCCGGGCGCCAACGTCACCAGCGCCATCGCCAGCACCTCGACGAACTCGCGTGGCATCCTGAGCCTGCATGAGATCGAGACCGTGCGGATTTTGATCGAAGTCGTCGAAAAAGATATTCCGCTCATCCACATCGGGCAGAAAGCAGAGGTGCGCGCCGAAGCCTATCCCGATCGCGTGTTTGACGGAACCGTCACCCGCATTGTGCAGGCACTCAATCGCGCCACGCGCACCATGACCGTCGAGATCGATCTCTCCAACAAGGACCGGGCGCTGAAAGGCGGCATGTTCGCGCGCGTTGAGGCCCTGGTGGGCACCCACCCACAGGCGGTACAAATCCCGATCGACGCCGTCAGCCGATTGGAAGACGTGCAGTATGTCTACATCGTGCGGGACGGCACCGCCCAACGCGTCAATGTCGAGATCGGCGCCCGCGAGAAGAATCGCGTGGAAATCACCAAGGGCTTGAACGGCAGCGAACAGGTCATCGTCTCGGGCAAAGACCTCGTGCACGACGGCACCCCCGTTCAAGCGCAAGCCCTTGCACCCAATGTGTCGACCGAACCCCCTGCGCCAACGCCGGCTTCACCCGCCCCGGCCAAAGGATAGATCCGCACTATGTGGCTGACGCTCCTGGCACTCAGGAATCGCATCGGCATCTTGATGTTGTCGCTCGCGATGGTGGTACTGGGCGTCACCTCGCTGGAACGGCTCCCCGTCGATCTCTTCCCCAACATCCAGGTTCCGGTTGCCTTCGTCGGGGTCATCTATAAAGGCGCCCCGCCGCTCGACATCGAGCAAAGCGTCGTCTACCCCATCGAAAAAGCCGTCAGCTCAGCCTCCAACGTGGAGCACGTCGAATCCTTTTCGAAGCAAGGCATCGGGGCGGTCCAGATTTGGTTCAACTGGGGCGCCGACATCAACGTCGGCCAGATGGAGGTGATGCAACGCATCACCCAAATTCTGAACAGTTTGCCGCCTGGCATCCTGCAACCTTTTATCGTGAAGTTCGACGTCTCCAATATCCCAGTGTCGTACGTCACCGTCGCCAGTGACGATCTGGACGAACGGGCGCTCTACGACCTGGCCTACAACACGATCGCGCCGCAGATCGAGCAGATCGCCAACGTCGCCGCCGCCACGGTGGAAGGCGGCAAGATCCGCCAGATCAACATCAACCTGGATCCCGCCCTGCTCAACGCGCGCGGGCTGTCGATCCTCGACGTCGTGAAATCCGTCAAAGCGGCCAATCTGATCTTGCCGTCAGGCGACTTGAAGGCCGGCAATCTCGACTACAACGTCTTCACCAACAATCAATTCAAGACCGTCGATCCGATTCAAGACGTCATCGTCAAAGTGAATCAGCAGGGCAACCCGGTCCGCGTCCGCGATGTCGGAACCGTGACCGACTCCTCCGACATCCAGACCAATATCGTCCGCACCGACGGCACCAGAGCCGTGTACCTGCGCGTGAACAAGCAACCCATCGCCAACACCGTGGGGGTCGTGGACGCCCTGCGCGCCGCACTTCCCAAGATGATCGGCATTCCGCCCGGCGTGAAACTCGGCATCTCCTTCGATCAGTCGGTCTATATTCGCCAATCCATTCAGAACCTGATCGAGCAGGCCCTGCACGGATCTCTGCTCGCGGCCGCCGTCATTCTGATTTTCCTGCGCAATCTGACGAGCACCCTGATCATTTCCGTGTCGATTCCCCTGTCGATCCTGGTGACCTTCATCGTGCTCTACTTCACCGGTCAGACGCTGAACGTCTTTACGCTGGGAGGCCTCGCCCTAGGCATCGGCCGGCTCGTCGACGACTCGATCGTGGAATTGGAAAACATTCAACGGCATCTCAATACGACGCCGCGCCGCTGGGATGCGATCCTGGAAGCCGCCCGCGAAGTCGCCATGCCGATCTTTGCCTCGACGGTCACGACGGTCGTCGTCTTCTTGCCCATGTTCTTCGTCGTCGGCATCGCCCGGCTCTTGCTGATTCCGCTGACCGTCACCATCGCCATCGCCCTCTTCACGTCGTTCTTCATCTCACGCACCGTCACCCCGGCGCTCTGCTATAAGTTTCTGAAGCCCGAGCAGGAAGCGCACCGGTCGATGCCGGGCTGGTTCGTGCGGCTCATGGACTGGAGCCGGGAGCGGTACGAATCCTTGGACCGGCGTTACGAAGACTCGCTGCGTTGGGTGCTCGCGCACCGGCGCCTCTTCATCGCCGCCGTCGTCTTACTCTTCATCGGGTCCCTCATGCTGCTCCCGATGATCGGCACAGAATTCCTGCCGGTCTCAGACGAAAGCCAGTTCCGCATCGTCCTGCGCGCACCGGTCGGTCAGCGAGTGGAAAAGACGGAACAGCAAGTCGCCGAAGTCGAACGGGTGCTCAGAGAAAATATTCCGCCCGACGAACTGGACACGATGGTCTCCAGCACCGGCGTCCTCGCTCAAGGCCGCTCATCCCTTTTCAATCCCAATACCGGCCCGCACACCTCCGTCATCTCCGTCTACCTCACCCCGCCGGACAAACGGAAGCGGAACCAGGTGCAAGTCATGAACGACGTGCGGCCGAAGATCATCACACTCTTCCCCGGCGTCGCCATGTTCTTCGATCCGGGTGGACTCGTGAAGCGAGTGACCAGCTTCGGCTCGCAGAAGTCGATCGACGTCGAAATTTACGGATACGATTTTGAAAAAGCGCGCGGCGTGATCCGCCAGGTCGAAGAGGCCATGCACAAGATACCGGGGATCGCCGACATCGAAGTCAGCCGGGAAGAGAACTACCCGGAGATCAACGTGGTGGTGGACCGGGAAAAAGCCGCGCTGCTCGGCATCAGCGAGACCGACGTGGCCAACGCCGTGTTGTTCTCTCTTAACGGAAACGGCCAGACCGATCCGATCATCTACACCGACCCACAGAACGGGAATGAGTACTACATCAGCGCCTGGCTGGCCGAAGAGCACCGCAAAGACCTGACTGACCTGGAAAATATTTTACTCACGACGAAGGCGGGAGAGCCGGTGCTGCTCAAGAACGTAGCCGCGCTGAAACTGAATGCCGGACCGGTGAAGATCGACCGGAAATATTTCCAGCGCGTCGTCCACATAACCGCCAACCCCACCACGCGCCCGCTAGGCGCCATTGCCGAAGACCTGGAAGCGGCCTTTGCCACCTTCCAACTACCGACCGGCTTCACCATCAAGCTGGCGGGACAGATTCAGCAGCAGCGGGAGACCTTCCAAGGCCTACAGTTCGCCACCGTCCTCTCGTTGGCGCTGGTCTATATGGTGATGGCCGCGCAGTTCAAATCGTTGATCGACCCGTTCATCATCATGTTCTCGGTGCCGATGGGGTTCCCCGGCGTGATCCTGATCCTCTTCCTGACCAACACCACGCTCTCGACGACCTCGATGATGGGCATCATCATGATGCTCGGAATCGTCGTCTCGAACGGCGTGCTCCTCGTCGATTATACGAACGTCCTGCGCCGCAAAGGCCATTCGCTGGCGGATGCGGTCATCACGGCCTCGCGCACGCGATTGCGCCCAATCCTGATGACCTCGCTCGCGACCGTCTTCGGCCTACTCCCGATGGCCATCGGCTGGGGCACCGGCGGAGAAACCAACGCGCCGCTCGCACGATCCGTTGTCGGAGGGCTCAGCGTCTCAACGTTGCTGACCCTCTTCCTCGTGCCGACCATGTATATGATGTTTGAAGAGTGGCACCCGAGAAAATTCGAGAAGGAGCAGCAGCCCACGGCTCCGCTCGCACCGGCCAGCCCGCTTCCAGCGCTGGAGTAGCATCCACACGGCCCCCTCAGGCTGGTTCAGCCTGAGCCACATCCTTTATTTCCGGAATTTCCAAACTGGCGCGGCCGAGCGTGCCGTCGCGGTAGTCGGCTAAGAGAATCCTGGCCGCCTTGTCCCGATCCAAAGCCCCGCCACTTCCGGCCAACAGACAGCCGCGTTTTCTGGCGATGGCTTCAATCACCCTCGCGCTCGTCAGTCCTTCTACCGCAAAGCCATAACGGGCAGTCAACCTGGCGGGATAGCGCGCGAGCAATTTCCCGGCAAGAAATTCGGCGACGGTTTCATCGTCCACGACGGTGTGTCCGACGGCATTGATGGTCGCCAACAGCAACCCCACCTCAGGATCCTTGATCGTCCCCCACAACAAGCCGGGCGAGTCGATGATGGCCATCTGGTCATTCAGCTTGTGGCGCTGTTGGACTTTGGTCACCGCCGGTTCATCCCCGACGCGGGCGATGCGCCGCTTGAGGAGCGCGTTCATTAAGGTCGACTTGCCGACATTGGGGACGCCCATGATCAGCATGCGCAGCGGCTTCACAATACTGTTGCGATGGGGCGCGATCTGCTGACACAGCCGGGGGATCTTGGCGGCGTCGCCCGCCCCCTTGCACGACAGGGCCACGGCCGTGACCCCTTCTTGTTGGTTGTACCGTTCGAGCCACGCCTTCGTCACCGCCGGATCCGCGAGATCGGCCTTGTTCAGGACCTTGAGGCACGGGCGCTGCCGGGGCAACCGCAGCTCTTCGATCAATGGATTGCAACTGGCCTGGGGAACGCGCGCATCCAGCACCTCGACAATCACATCGATCGCTTCCATCGTCTTGGCCGCTTCTTTGCGCGCCGCATTCATGTGACCGGGGAACCACTGTATGGACATGCGATCGTCTTTCTGACTTAGAGGATAGAGGGCCCAGCGTCGCAGAGAGGGGCAAGAGCCGTCAAGCACCGGCTCGGTCCATCCAGTGGTCGCGGCAAAACGATGGCGAACAGCTGAAGAGGAATCAGGACCCGAGGGTAGGAAACAGCGATTTGAGCTGCATCGCCAGGCCCATGTCTCCACTCACACGGAGGCGGCCGGTCATGACGCTGGCCGGAACATTGAGCTTGCCATTAAGCAGCTTCAGGCAATCCTCCCCCGCCATGGAGATGGTCACCTGCGGATCGGCATGCGCCCCCGGCTGCACCGTACAGGCTCCATCCTTTACCTGCACGGAATACTGCCCGCCCTGGGCGCCGCTCAGATCAAATTGATAGACGACCGTCACATCTTCGGCGGCATCCCGATCCAGCGAAGCCGGAAGCAACTGGAAAAATTCGCCGATGGTGGTGGGCTTCATGAAATGGATCGACAGGATGATGGAGGTGACGGCAATGGGAGCCACCGATCGGTGGCCCCCACGCACAGGTCATTCAACAATGATCTCGCTAGTACCGAAGCGTGACCGTCGCCATGCTCCGGCGCGCGCCGAAGAACTCCTTCGAGAAGGATTCGACGACGGCGGGGTCATACCCCTTACAACTGAAAATATCGAGATAGGCGTTGTTGGTGTCGTTGGCAAAATGGCCGCCGATCAACGATGTCGAGATCAGCTGCACCATGGAGTAGCCGGCCACACGACCTTCGCCGAAATTCACGACCTGGCACTCGCCAAAACGCTTCATCCCGATGAGCTCACAGAGCTCAACGACGTAGCGCTTGATGTGGTCAGCATCACGGATGAGGTCGGGATTGCAATCTTGGAGATCGACGGCGGTGCAGAGGCCCCATGCCTTGCCGGGTCCTACCATGTCTTGCACGGGTAGCGAAGCGGCGACAGGGGTGCTCGTTGGTAAGATTGACGACTCGGATCCAGCCGAGATGCTCATGGGTAGAGACCTTTCTGTTAAAGAGTAAATGGGGCCCGCGTGCGGCGTATTTTTTCGCACTATACCATGAAGTTTTTTCAGTGAGACGCGGCGCGAAAACTTTTTTTTAGCTCGGGCCACTCGGCGGTTTCCAAGCCGGTTGACAAGGTTCCCGCCCCTCGGTGACAATGCGCCCCACTATGAGCACTCCATCGACGCCGACCACCTCCGCAGCCACGCTCCCAGACCGGCTCTGCACCTGGTGCAAGGTGCCGATGAAGAAACGGTTGGTCGGCGGCGCGCAGTTCGTTCACTACACCTGCCCGAAGTGCGTCTTCCAGCACACGACCCGGTTGGGCCCGAAGATCCAAACGCCGGCGCATTAAGCTCCCTCTCGGTTGCTGCCTCCCAAAGCTTAAGCGGAATCACTCGCCCTCTTTCTTCACTTCCTGGATTCCGCTACAGTGCCGCCTGTGATCACCCACTCGCACCAACGGCGCCGCGCTCGGTGGCTCTTGGCAAGCCTTCTCCTCGGCCTCACGTTTTCCGCCTGCCAGACGGTTCCGACCAAGACGTATGACATCCGCCAACGGGCATTCCTCTATCAACCCGGAACACTCGTTCAGGATTATCAGGAGGAGTACGCCTACATCGAACAACGGCGGAACACCGTGGCCAAGGGCGAGTCCAACCGCGTGGCCGACCATGTGCCGACGGTGAAGACAATCCCCCCGCATCTCACCGGTCTGGCCTTCTCCGGCGGCGGCATTCGCTCCGCCACCTTCCATCTGGGGGTGCTGCAATCCCTCCATGACATGCAGCGGCTGCCGCAGATCGACTACCTGAGCACGGTCTCTGGCGGATCCTACATCGCCGGCTGGATGCTCGCGCATTTGGGCCAGGAGCAGGATGACGTCTACGGGAACCTCGTCCAGACAATGGATCAAGGGAAGCTTCTCGATCCCCATCAGGACTTCATCGCCCATCTGCGGCACCATTCCGGCTTTATAAAAGAGGGCGGATTTTGGGAAGGGCCGAAGCTCATGTGGGGCTATCTGTGGCGGCTGATCCCCTACTACATGTGGGATATGATTCTCCACATAAAGACCCCGCCGGAGATCGGCAACGAACTGCACCTGTTTACGCCCTATGAAGACCGGATCCAACTCACGTACCTACGCGGGAAACACGAAACGCCGCTCGTTCGGCTGAATCGCAAAGACGCCGACGCACCCTACCTCATCATCAACGGCAATCTGGTCAATCGCGGCAGGCCGCGCGCCTATGAAGGCGAATCGAACCGTCCCTACCGGGACAACTACAACTTCGAGTTCACGCGCGACTACACCGGCTCCGACGGCCTGGGCTACATCCAGACTGCCGGCTTCGGTCTGCCCGTGGTCGAAGCCCAGACCGAAGACGGGAAGCCGGCCTGGTTCAACCCACGGAAAGTCGTCGTCGAGGACCTGACCGAAGGCACCTGCCATAAGCCGCGCGCCGAACGCATCCGCGCCGATGCCTGCATACGCCTCTCCCAAGCCATGACCGCCTCCGGTGCAGGGTTGGATCTGGACAGCCTGGTCGAAGAATGGTACCGGAACGATGTCGCGCGCGTGCTGCTTCGGTTCGGCACCGCCCCCTTCAACATCAACAACGAATTTCAGACCTGGAACTACGCCCGCCGGTTCAATACCCCCGTCACCACCGTCTGGGACTATTTCCTGATGATGACCGTTCAACGGATCTGGCCGGATACGAAAAGCCGGTGGATCGAGATCACCGACGGATCGTTCTATGACAACCTCGGCGTGCAGACCCTCTTGCGCCGCCAGGTCAGCCACATCATCGTCGGCGATGCCACGCTGGACACCACCTGGCAATACGACTACCTGCACAATTTACAGAAACGGATGAAGAGCTACTTTGGCGAAGGCGTCGAATGGTGCGGCGAGATTCCGGAGGAGCACGAGATCGTCTGGTATCGGCGCTTCTGGATCAAACGCCCTGACGGCACCCCGACCGTCATTCACTACCTGAAGCCGTACGCCTACAACCCCACCCTGTTCAAAAAGAACCCGTCATTGGCTGCGCCAGGAAAAATCTTCGTCAGCGCCGATCCGGAAAGCGGCCGCCCGTTGGCCGACGCGCCACTCGCAAGCCCGCCGACGAATCCAACCCACCTGGACGGAAACCGGCTGCTCGCGATGATCGGCGACAACCAGGCCCGCGAGCGGGCACACCTGGCCATGAAGAAGGTGGCGAAGATCGTCGAGGCGCCCGAGGGAAAAGAGTTTCCTCAGACCAGTACGGTGTTTCAATGGTATGAGCTGGAAGAATTCGAAGCCTACCGGCACCTGGGCTATCTGATGGGCTGGGCCTATTTGTCGACGCTGGAATTGTCCGACACGGAACTCACCCCCGCGGCGGCCTGCCGCACGTTGTAGGGCTTAGTCTCTAGCGGCGGGAAAAACTATTCTGCATATGATCGTCAAGGATATGGGCCAGGCGCTCACGATCCTCCGGGCTGATCGACGAGATCGCCGCGCCGAACTTCGGGGACCGCACATGGATAACCTGCAACCCACACGACAGCGTGTTCCCCTGCTCAAGATCGATCACGAGCTGGAGCGCATCCCCGTGCTTCACAAACAGGCGGCTCTCAATCTTCACACCGGTTTCGCTGACATCCAAAATCTTGCACGGCACCGAGAGCGACCCTCGCTGCAAGCGCCCGGCACGGCTGACATCGACACGCGAGCCTTTTCGTTTGAATCCCATACCTGTAGCCCTCCTGCCCTTGGAGCATAGCAAGCGGCCGGGCAACGCCCAAGAACATTTCCGAAACGCGCTAGAGCTTGTCGCCGACGAGCGACCGGATCTCTTCCATTCGCTTCCGGTTGACGCCGAGATCGCCATAGCCGACGCGTGAGGCGGAGCGGAAGTGGATGGTCTTGGTCGTGTCGTCGAAGAGGAACTCTACATCATCGACAAAGCGGAGCAACAGGCTGGTGAATTCGTAGTGCAGGTAGGACTCATCTTCCTCAACGAGCTTCGTGCGGGACATCGCCTGAACGATGGTCTTCAATGCCTCCTTCGCCTCCGCCCGCGACTTGCGATAGCGGAACGGTGCAATGGCATGGCCTTCGTCCGTAGCTTGGGTAGAAACACAGTTAGGACTTGAGGGGCAGGGAGGAAGAGCTCGAGTACTCATGACATGCTGACTCTACGCTCTTGAGAAATCTCTCGCAACCGGATCTTGACAATAAGCGCAGCATTCGGAGAAACTACATTCTGGACGCCCTTCTCGGCCTGCCGGCCTTCCCCGTCCCGTTCTCCCAGTAACTTGAGCCCGCTCAGGCATTTCATCAATACGACAGGGTCTTCCGTGCGGTCGGCTGTTCGCTCTGTTGTTCGACACGGACGGACACCCGGCCGACGATACGGCCGTCTTCTGTTTCTACATCCACGCGCCAGTCGCCAGGATCGAGGCGCTGTTTGAACGAGTAGGCCCGATAGCCGCCGTCGCGTCCGCCTGAAATCTTGATGGGAATCCTGTCGGCATGAGTGAAGGAGTGGCTGCTGTCCGAACGAAAGTACCAATGGTGATAGACCGTCGTGTTCAGCGCCACCGGCGCGAACACGGCGGTGAAGCAGTAGATCGGCTCATCGGCAGGGAACGGATTTTCTGACCGTTTCCAGACTTCGTACCATTTCCGATCATAGGTCAAAAGAAAGTGATCGCCCTGCCGCTGCACCTCGCGATAGATGCCGCCGAACTTCATTGAGAGCGGCACCGGCGGAATCCAGTTCAGAAAATAGAAGCCGACCAGCAGAGCGATCAGCCCGAACGCCGGAGCCGTCACGCCGACGGCTTCGCGCCTGGAGCGATCCGGATTGTTGCGATAGATCAAATGGACGACCCGAAAGGTGACCAGTACGGTCAATCCAGCGCCAGCGAGAAACACGACCAGGTTCATCAGCCCGGTCATGACCGGGAGAAAGAACGTGAAAAAAGCTAAACACACCAGGGCATAGAGACTGATCAACAGGCGCAAACTCGACAGGCGATCGCGCAGAAACTCGTTCCCGACCAGCACTAGAATCAACAGGGCAAAGAAGATCGCGCTGCTCGTCAGGGTCGCGCTGCGGGAATAGAAGATCGCGTAGGCGCTGAACAATCCGCCCAAAAGAAACTGCACCGCCATTGGGTAATAGGGTCTGGCATGAAGCACCCAGCGGGCAAATGGCGAGAGCACGGCCAAGTGCTCTCGATCCGGCGGCGGCTCAATCCCCAACCGTCCGGTCAGCACAATGAGCACGCCCAGCAGCAACAAATAGATCAACAGCAACAAATTGTCCTGCAGCCGGTCGATGCGCGTGAGGGTGAGGGTGTCGTACGAAACGCCGGAGAGAAAAAACACCGCCGGCATGAAGGGCTTGGTCAGGAGAGATTGGACTTTCGCGAGCGGGCTCATGCCCACACTGTGCGAAATCAGACGGGTTTCTTCAATAGAAAATTGGTTCTTGAGGAGCAGCTTGATCGAGGTTGCTCAAACCGGCTGTCCAGCAAGGCCGCAACGAGCAGGACCCCGAGGCGTACTCTCCGCCGGTACGCCGCAGGGGAACTGCGAAGTGAGAACGCCGCTGGCAGCCGGTTTCAGCAACCTGTTAGACGAAGGCGGGAAGCGGAGCATACATCATCGGGTACCCGATCAGACGCTCCAACCATGGCCCCATGGCTTCTTCCTTGAGCGGAGCCCGGTTCAGCCGAGCCTCGATCTGGAATTGTCCGTTCAATCCGACGATGCCGATGATCGCCGAGGCATCGTCCCCTTCGGGCAAGACCGCCTGCGTCTGAAACTCACAGAGAGTGGCATACAAGCGCCCATCCGGCTGGATCGCCTCCAAGACTTCCGGCAGCTCGTCCAAAGGACAGTGGACCGAACAGCGATAGGCAAAGCGAGCCCCCGGTTCAATCGCGGCAAAATCTGCCAGCGCCTCTTCTGAAAATCCCGTCAGGTACGTCCGCACGCCGGCCGGTTCCTGCGCAAACGTGGCTGCCAGCTTGCTGGCCGGCACCAGGAACTCAAAGGAGTCGGTCGTGTTGTACTCGAATTGGCAGGGGCCGAAGGCGTCGGGCCAGGAACAGAAAAAGGGGGTCGCAGGATCGGCCGGACGCAGGATGACCTGATCCTTCTCGATCAATGTTTCGATGGGAAGATCCAGAATGGTGATGGCGTCGAGAAAGGCCGCCCGCCGTTCGTCCAGCCATTCCGTGCGGTCGCCGTCCGCGCGCGTTTCCCCCGGCGTGATCACTTCTGTCGTCTGCAGGCGGATGCGCAGGAAAGAATGGGCGTGACGGAACCCCAGCCAGAACATGCTGCGTGACTCATGCCGTCGCAACGGCTCGCGAATCCGCCAGGGGTGGCTCACCGAACAATAGGCGCCGACATCCTGGTAGCGTTGAAAGACGGTATGGTAGGCGCCGGCCAGCAAGAAGAAATCGCCCCGCCAGCCCTCGCGCACATGCACGAGCGTGACGTCTTCCGTGGCCCATGGGTCGAGCTGATCGAATTCGTCGGGCGCGGACACGGTCCACTCCTCGACGTAACAGATCACATCTTGCGCGGGCACCGCCGGCTTGAGGCCTAACGCCGCCAGCCGTTCTCCGACCGCCAGGACCTGGCTGAACGTCAACGGAGTCGTCGTTTCCCAGCGCCGCTCACGCACTCTTCGAAGTCTCCCGCGCCACCGCCGCGTTTAATGCGCCGGCCGTAACGCCCGGTCCGTAACCATCGTATCCGCGACAAACCGGTCAATGCCGTCTTTCAAAGTCGCCGCCAATAATTCCTGCGCATCGCCCTCAGCGAACCAGAAGACCGTGGTCCGTTGCGCGCCCTCGACGCTTCGAATCGTCGTGCTGTTGTCCCCTACATTCCGCGCTCGAACACTGAACTTGTTGCTGGCATTGATCACGGTCGAAAACACCCGGCTCTTGGCCGTGACGAAGAATTCCGACACCTGGCCGCTGATAACAATGTCGGCATCCGGCACATCCGCACTCCGGCCGACTTGCACTTTCCAGGGGCGCCCGCGCCAGCCGCGATTCTTCAGACGATCCGCCAGGGCCTGGGCAATGACTTCTCCCGGACGTTCTCCCGCGACATTAAATACCGTCGCGCCGCCCCAGAGATGCGTCCGCTGTCCCACCCGCGTCTTATCGTCGCGACGATCTTCAAACGGTTCAATCACAATCTTAACTGGCTCTTGTTCGGGAGACGGCGCGGCAGCCGTCGGCGTCCGGACGTCGAGATAGCGCGTCTCTCCCTTCCCCACACATCCGGCCATCACGGCCAGGACTCCAACCAGACTCACTCCCACCACCTGTCGCAGCATCATTGATTTCACGGATGCCTCCTCACGCTATACATATGTTGCGCCGACACTAGCCCAGTCTACCCAAGTTGGCACCCGGAGACAATTCCCGGAGCACCGGCCCCTCACGCGGTCACAATGGGCAGCATCGCCCGAAAGGTCTCCCGGCTCAACTCCGAAAGCAATCCGGCTTGCAGCCGGGGATCGGTCATCGGCACGAACCGCACGATCTTGATGAACCGACGTTCGGCCAACACCGACGCGATCTGTGCCTTGCGATCGTGCGTGATCGGCAGGGTATAGCCCTCCCCCCGCTTCCACTCCCACAATGTCGGGGCCAGTGACAGTTCCAATTCCTGCCCCGCCACCTGATGAAACCGATCGACAATGTGCTTTTTATACTGCTTGATGCCGTCCCCTTCGAGTATCAACGCGCAAGCCAGATGATGGCCCCACCAGAACAGCGTCCGGAAGGCAAACTTGTTGCCCCCATCGAAATGTTTAGGATAATCGAGATACTGGTAGGGAAAGAATTCGAGCTGTTCGCCTTTGACAAACTGATGCGCGCGAGCATTGAACCCCGGCGGCGTGATTAGACTGATCCGGCCTAACTCTTCCGTCAGTCCTGCATAGGTCGCATCAAGCTGGGCCCGTACTTTGGCCGAGATCCGCTCTTTCTTGCGAAAGAATTGCGCATCGGCCACAAGAGCGGCCTCTTCATCGGTCAACGAGAGCGGGAGAGTCATGCGTAGAGATCGCGGCAGAGCGGTGAATAGTGATGGGTTACTTCTGACGCATTTCAAACTGCGAGACCGCCAGAGCATAGTGGCACCGGCAGTCAGCGCAACGGATCAGCACGCGGTCTTCAAAAACATCCATCTCACGCAGCGACAACGCTGGACGATGGCCGGCAATACAACTCGCCAACTGCGTCAGCCCCTCGGGATCACCGGTCACAGGCGGAGTCGGAGCCTCACTCTGACTTTGCGAGGCCGACGCCTGAGCGATGACAGTGTCACACTGCAAATGATGCGCGGACCGGCAGGAGCTACACAGCAGTACCACTGTGCGATCATCGGCAATCCGTTTTACCGTCAGACATAACGGATGGACCGACCAGCATTGCTGAAGAAACGCGCCGCTTCGAATGACCTGAGCCATTGTCTATCCTCTGCAGAACACGCCTGCTAGAACTTCCACAAGACGAACATCACGAGAATACCGACCAGATAGGGGATCACACAGGAATAGAGCAACACGGACTTCGCCCGCTCCGGTGACACCTGGCGCGCGAGCTGTTCCTTGTAGACAAACTCGTAGGAGAGAATCAGCACAGTCAACGTCAGCGCCAGCGTCCGGCTCGTCCGCGGCCAGGTATAGGCTCCGCTGATGACGAAATTGGCGGTAAAGAACCCCG